>NZ_JAPEPX010000001.1:1822500-2122500 GCF_026339935.1 Streptomyces sp. NBC_01551 | reverse complement strand
GGAGGCGGAGGCGCTGCGCGGGATGGTCCTCGTCGACCTGCCGGACCTGGACTCGGCGGTCGGCGCGCACCGGGACCACGTGGACCGGGTGCTGGGACTGGTCGACGCCGTGGTGTGGGTGGTGGACCCGGAGAAGTACGCGGACGCGGTGCTCCACGAGCGCTACCTGCGGCCGCTGGCCGGGCACGCCGAGGTGACGTTCGTCGTCCTGAACCAGGTGGACCGGCTGCCGGGGGAGTCGGCCGATCTCGTACTGGACGACCTGCGGCGACTGCTCGACGACGACGGCATCGCGCTCGGCGAGCACGGCGAACCGGGCGCCACCGTGCTCGGACTCTCCGCCCTCACGGGTGAAGGCGTCGGGGAACTGCGCGAACTCCTCGCACAGTTCACCCAGGAGAAGGGAGCCGCGACCCGGCGGATCTCGGCGGACGTGGACCGGGCCGCCGTACGGCTGCGCCCGCTGTACGTGGCCGACGGGCACGCCGGGCCCGAGATCGGCGAAGCCACCCGCGCCGAGTTCGAGGACCGGCTCGCGGAGGCCGTCGGGGCGTACGCGGCCGGGCTCGCCGCCGAGCGCGCCTGGCGCCGCAACGCCGGGAAGGCCTGCGGGACACCGTGGCTGCGGCTGTGGCGGTGGTACGAGAGCCGGCGCGCCCCGCGCTCGCTGGCCGGGCTGGCGGCCCTCGCGGCGATCGGGCGCACCTACACGCCCTACGACGCGCCGGCCGAGGAGGAGGTGACCGCGCGTCAGCGCGTCGAGCAGGCGGTACGGACCGTCGCCGAGGAAGCGGTCATCGGACTGCCCGACCCCTGGGCGCAGGCGGTGCGCGAGACCGCGGTGCGGGGCGCCGAACGGCTCCCGGAGGCGCTGGACGAGATCGCGGTGACGCTGGGCGCTGCGGTCGCCGTGCCGGGCGCCAAGCCGCCGCGGCCCACGTGGTGGCCGGCGGCGGTGCTGGCACAGGCCGCGATGACGCTGCTCCAGGTCTACGGGGGGCTGTGGCTGGTCGGCCAGATCGTCGGGGTCCTGGAGCCGCGCCTGCTGCCGCCGGTGCTGCTGATGGTGGCGGGCATCGTCGGCGGGCCGCTGGTGGAGTGGGCCTGCTCCCTCGCCGCCCGGGGGCCGGCCCGGCGCTACGGGCAGGACGCCGAGCGGCGGCTGCGGCAGGCGGCGGCCGGCTGCGGGCGGGCCCGGGTGCTGGAGCCGGTGGCGGCGGAACTGCTGCGCTACCGGGAGGTGCGCGAGCAGTACGCGACGGTGGCGAAGTTTTCCACAACCCGCCAGTAATCCACAGGCCGGAGCGGGAATCCGGGGGCCGCGCCAGCATGGTCGTACCTCGTGCGGATGGTCCGTACGGGTGCGGTACGCAGGGGAGGGGTGGCCGGGATGAACGACACCCGAGTGACGCTCGTGGGCCATGTGGCGACGCAGATCGACTTCAAGGAGACGCCGAGCGGGCCGTCGGCGAGGTTCCGGTTCGCGGTGACACCGCGGTACTTCGACCGGAAGAGGGAAACCTGGACGGACGCGCCCACCAGCTTCTACACGGTGTGGGCGCACCGCACCCTCGCGGTGAACCTGGCCGGGTCCGTGTCGGTCGGCGAACCGCTCGTGGTGCACGGCCGGCTGCGCGTCCGGGAGGATCCGCCCGACACGGAGGGCAACCGCTGGTTCTCGGCGGACATCGACGCGATCGCCATCGGACACGACCTCAGCCGCGGTACGGCGGCCTTCCGCAGGGTCGTCAGGACGGACGTCCCGCTGATGGCCACTCAGAAGGCGGCGGTGGTCTGAGTGTTCGAGGCGGTTAGGATTCCCCGGTACTCACGGGCACCAGGGTCTTTGGCCCGAAGGGGAAGACTGTGTCGATTGCCGTTCCCGCATCCTCCGTACCCACCATCGCGTCCGCGTCGCGGACGGCCTCAACCGGCGCCGCTCGCACCGCTGTTCCGGATACTCCTGTCGTGCCTGCTCCCGCCCGGGCCGCGGCCGCGGATTCCGCTTCCGTTCCGGGTCCGGTACGGGGCTCCGCCCGGCGTCCGCTGGCGGTGGCGCTGCTCACCGCCGCCCTCGCCGCCGCGCCGGGGGCGCAGGCAGCCGCGGACGCCGACCCGGCGGGCCGCGCACCGGAGGGTGCGAGGGCCGTGCTGGACGGGCTGAAGACCTACGGCCAGGCGGTCGTGCGCACCAGAGACGGCTCGGTCCGGCAGATCCCGGCAGGGCTGTACGAGATGCGGGTCGACGGCGGCGGCATGCTCCAGACCTACGGGGTCGGCGCGGCGGGCTACGCGCAGCCCCAGGCCCGGTACACGGAGAGCGGATGGGGCGCGAGCGCGCTCGCGGGGAACGGGGAGGCGGGCCGGATCCGCTGGGTGCTGGAGCACTCCTACCCCCAGCTGAACGACCTGGTGGGCCTCGCGAAGGCCGCCGGAGCCGGGTCGCTCACGGCGGAGAGCGCGGCCGCCGGAACGCAGGTGGCCATCTGGCGGCTGGCGGACGGGGCCCAGGTCGAGGCCGCGGACCCGGCGGCGGAGAAGCTGGCCGACTACCTCCAGCGGGCCGCCGGCAAGCTGCCGGAGCCGCCGGCATCGCTGGGGCTGGACCCGGGCGAGGTCTCGGGCGAGGTGTCGGGACCGGTCGGCAGCCGGCTCGGCCCGATCACGGTGCGGACGGGTGCGCAGAGCGTGACCGTGACCCCCGACGCGGCGGCCGCCGCCATGGGGGTGCGGGTGGTGGACGCCGAAGGGCGGCCGCTGACCACCGCCGCCAACGGCACCCGGCTGTACTTCGAGGTGCCGGTGGGCACGCCCGACGGGTCGGCCTCGGTCACCGTCCAGGGCGCCACGAAGGTGCCGGTCGGGCGGGTCTTCACCAGCGGCATCCCCTCACAGGCGCAGATCGTGGCCGGCTCCAGCGAGTCGGCGACGACCGTCACCGCGAAGGCGATGTGGCCGAAGGCGCGGACGGTCCCGTCGGGCGAGGGGGTCAGCCCGCACGCCGTCACGGTCGGCGAGCTGACCGCCCCCGGGCAGGGCTCGGTGGCCGCGGGCGCCTCGGGGGCGTCCGCCGGATCCGCCACGGGGGTGACATCCGGGGCCGCCTCGGAGGACACCCCGGACGGGGAGCGGCTGGCCACCAGCGGCAGCTCCGCGGCCACGCCGGTGATCGCCTCGCTGGCGGTGGGCTTGGTGGTACTGGGCGGGATGGTCGTCCTGCTGCTGCGCAAGCGGCCGCTGGAGGACGAGGAGAACTGAGCGGTCCGGCCCCGGCGGGCGGGGCCGGACGCCGCGGTCCCGATCGCGCGCGCTGATTCCCTCCCCGCACCTTCGGGTAGGCGGATGGAATGGCTGATCAGGAGCTGACCTGGAGGGGCGCGGTCGCGCGGTGGGACCGGGCGTTGTTCGACGCGGTGGCGCGACGGCACTGGCCCGGCGCCGACCGGGTGCTGCCCGCGCTCGGCCGGGCCGCGAACCACGGGGTGCTGTGGGGCGGGACCGCCGCGGCGATCGCCGTCTTCGGTTCGGCCCGGGCGCGCAAGGCCGCCCTGGGCGGGGCCGCCTCGCTGGCGCTGGCCTCGGCGACCGTCAACACCGTCGGGAAGTGGTCCGTGCGCAGGCCGAGGCCGCTGCTGGTCGGGGTGCCGGCGGTCCGGCAGCTGGCCACGCAGCCGCAGACCACCTCGTTCCCGTCGGGGCACTCGGCGTCCGCCTTCGCCTTCGCCACCGGGCTGGCACTGCGGTCCCCGGGGTGGGGGGCCGTCGTGGCGCCGGTGGCCGCGTCGGTGGCGTTCTCCCGCGTGTACACGGGCGTGCACTACCCGTCGGACGTGGCGGCGGGCGCCGCGCTCGGGGCGGCGGCGGGGTTCGTCGTCAACCGGCTCGCGCGGGACGCGGAGGACGCCCGGGTCGTGCCCGGTGACGAGCGGAAGGCGGCCGGGGCGCCGGCGCTGCCCGACGGGGCCGGGCTGACCGTGGTGGTGAACTCCGGCTCGGGCACGGCGGCCGGCGCGGGCCTCGACGTACTGCGGGCCCGGCTGCCCAAGGCGGAGCTGATCGAGTGCGAGGGCCCGGACCTGGCGCAGACGCTGGCCTCGGCGGCCTCCCGGTCCGCGGTGCTCGGCGTCTGCGGTGGCGACGGCACCGTCAACGCGGCCGCCACCGCCGCCCTGCGGGCCGGCGTGCCGCTGGCGGTCTTCCCCGGCGGCACCCTCAACCACTTCGCCCTCGACCTCGGCCTCGCGGGCCCGGCGGACACCTGCGACGCCATCGCCGCCGGCCAGGCCGTCCACGTAGGCGTGGGCCGCTTCACCCCGACGGGCACCCCGGTCGTCGGCCTGGACTCAACCTCCGACGCGGCCCCCACCGCCGCCCCGGGAAGCGGCGGGTCCGGGTACTTTCTGAACACCTTCAGCATCGGGGCGTATCCCGAGCTGCTCGCGCACCGGCTGCGGTGGGGGCCGCGGATCGGAGGCGGGGCGGCGGCGTTGCTCGCCGCGTGGCGGGTGCTGCGGGCCGAGCGGCCGGTGCGGCTGACGCTGGCGGGGCGGCCCCGTGCCGTCTGGCTGCTGTTCGCGGGCAACGGCACGTACCACGGCACCGGCCCCACGCCCCGCCGCCGCGACAACCTCGGCGAGGGGCTGCTCGACGTACGCCTCGTCTACGGCGGCGGCCGTCCCGCCCCGCGGCTGCTCGCCGCCGCCCTCACCGGCCCGCTCTCCCGCTCGCCGGTCCACACCGCCACCCGGCTCCGCAGCCTGCGCGTCGGCGACATCCCGCCCGGCACCGCCCTCGCCTACGACGGCGAGTACGCGCGGGCGCCGGCCGCCCTCGTCATCGACCAGCTGCCCGACGCGCTCGTCGTGTACCGGCCCGAACGTTCGGATTGAGTCAGAACGTGACGAAGTCTCGTCCCACGGTCGACCCGGACCGGCAGGCTTCCCTACAGTGATGCCAGATTGATGATCATGAAGCTTGTGAAGAGTTAGCTGGTGCCGTCTGTGAACTCGTCCCGGGCCGCCGTAGCGGTCACCGCGTCCCCCGCCCCGTCCGCGGCCCTGTCCTTCGACAGCGGCTGGAACGCCACCGGAGCCGGCGCCGGCGCCGGATCGGGCGCCGACAGCGGCTGGAACCTGGCTGCCCGCGCCTGATCCCGGGGCCCGGGTCCGAGGAGGGGCCGGCTCAGCGCTCCTCGGCCGCCGCGGGCAGGTCCGCGGCGGCCGGGGCGTCGTCGGGGGCGACCGAGGAGCGGCCCCCCGCTCCCGAATCCAGCCCCAGGTCGGCCCGCATCGCGCTGCGCATGACGATCCACGCGTCGTTGATGCGCAGGAGCGTGGCCTGTACGTCCTCGAACGAGCCGTCCGGTGCGGGGGTGCCGTCCTCCAGGCGCATGACCCGGTCGTACGCGTGCGCGAGGGCTTGGGCCAGCGAGTCCAGTTCCTCCAGTACGGCATCGGACGCGACCATCTGGGCCTCGGCGAAGGACGCGTGCATCGCGTGCCGGGCGTCCCCCAGGTCCGCCCGCCCTTGCGCGGTGGTCTCCCCCTTGTGGACGAGCCACAGGTAGTTCATCAGCTCGACGCGGTAGCGGCGGTAGCCGGAGTTGGCGGTGACGTAGCAACCGCGCCGTTTGTCCAGCTCGATGGCCTGCTGCTCGCGCAGCCACTGGGCGTTGGTCATCCGTTCCTGGCGCTCGAACTGGTCGGACTGGACGCGCGCGAGAAGCCGGTGGGACAGGACGGGTGCGAACAGCGTGCCCGTCACGCCGACTATCGCGACGCTGAGCGCGAGCAGGGTGTCGCCCACGGTGCTGCCTCCAAGCGGTAGGGGTCCTGACTCCGGCGCCACCCCGCCGCGACGGACCTTGCCCGTGCGTCCCCCGGGAACCCGGCGGAAGGTGGAGCGGACGCAGCATCCACCAAGGAGCCACCATGATCAAGTTCGAGGCGGAGATCCCCATCCCGGGCTACGGGGCGGGGCAGTACGACTTCGGCGCCGTCCTGGCGACCCGGCCCCAGGCGGCCGTGGACGCGGTCAACCTGGAGGTAGCGGACCGTGCGGCCAACGCGGAGGAGTTCGACGGCCAGGCCTGCGTGATCACCGTCGTCGGCCACTCCGACCGGGACGACACCCCGGGACTGACCCCCGAGCAGCGGCGCGAGAGCGAACGCAACGCGAGCCGGCGCCGCGCCGACGCCGCCGCCGCATGGCTCTTCCGGCAGATCGTCCTGCGCCTCCAGGCGTCGGGCATCACCCCGCCGGCGACCGTGGCCGATCTGCGCGGAACCTCGATCTTCACCGCCGCCGCCGGCGCCGCCGACCTCGTGCACCCGGTCCCGGCGGGCGAGACGGAGCGCCGCGAGAACCGCCGGGTGGTGTTCCTGGTCGCGCACCTCAGGCCGTGACCTGGCAGCCCGGGCCCCGCCTACCAGGCAGGGCCCGGGTGTCCGGAGGCGGCCGCCAGGGCCCGTCACCTGCGAGAACGGGCCCGGAGCGCGACGACGGCCGCGATCGTCAGGCCCCCTGCGGTCGGTGTGCAGGTCAGGGCCCCGGGACCATTCGGGTTTCCCCCGAGGGATGGACGTCAGGCAAGATGGGGTGTATCTGCCCACCATCGATTTGCCGGACGGTTTCTCTTGGCTGAGTTCATCTACACCATGCGCAAGACGCGCAAGGCGCACGGCGACAAGGTGATCCTCGACGACGTCTTCCTGAACTTCCTGCCGGGGGCGAAGATCGGCGTGGTCGGCCCGAACGGTGCCGGCAAGTCCACCGTCCTGAAGATCATGGCGGGCATCGAGCAGCCGTCCAACGGTGACGCGTACCTTTCGCCCGGTTACAGCGTCGGCATCCTCATGCAGGAGCCCAAGCTCGACGAGTCCAAGACGGTCCTGGAGAACGTCGAGGACGGCGTCGCCGAGATCAAGGGCAAGCTCAACCGGTTCAACGCGATCGCCGAGGAAATGGCGACGAACTACACCGACGAGCTGATGGAGGAGATGGGCAAGCTCCAGGACGACCTGGACCACGCCAACGCGTGGGACCTCGACGCCCAGCTGGAGCAGGCCATGGACGCCCTGGGCTGCCCGCCCGGCGACTGGCCCGTCACCAACCTCTCCGGTGGCGAGAAGCGTCGCGTCGCCCTCTGCAAGCTCCTGCTGGAGGCCCCCGACCTGCTGCTCCTCGACGAGCCCACCAACCACCTCGACGCCGAGTCCGTGAACTGGCTGGAGCAGCACCTGGCCCAGTACAAGGGCGCCGTCGTGGCGGTCACCCACGACCGCTACTTCCTCGACAACGTCGCCGAGTGGATCCTCGAACTCGACCGCGGCCGCGCGCACCCCTACGAGGGCAACTACTCCACCTACCTGGAGAAGAAGGCCGAGCGCCTCAAGGTCGAGGGCAAGAAGGACGAGAAGCGCGCCAAGCGCCTCAAGGAAGAGCTGGAGTGGGTCCGCTCCAACGCCAAGGGCCGCCAGGCCAAGTCCAAGGCCCGTCTCGCTCGCTACGAGGAGATGGCGGCCGAGGCCGACAAGATGCGCAAGCTCGACTTCGAGGAGATCCAGATCCCGCCGGGCCCGCGTCTGGGCTCGATCGTGGTCGAGGTCAACAACCTCTCCAAGGCGTTCGGTGACAAGGTCCTCATCGACGACCTGTCCTTCACGCTGCCGCGCAACGGCATCGTCGGCATCATCGGCCCGAACGGCGCCGGCAAGACCACGCTCTTCAAGATGATCCAGGGCCTGGAGCACCCGGACTCCGGCGAGATCAAGGTCGGCGAGACCGTCAAGATCTCCTACGTCGACCAGGGCCGCGCCAACATCGACCCCAAGAAGACCCTCTGGGCGGTCGTGTCGGACGAGCTGGACTACATCAACGTCGGCAACGTCGAGATGCCGTCCCGCGCGTACGTCAGCGCCTTCGGCTTCAAGGGCCCGGACCAGCAGAAGCCGGCCGGCGTGCTCTCCGGCGGCGAGCGCAACCGCCTGAACCTCGCGCTCACCCTCAAGCAGGGCGGCAACCTGCTGCTCCTCGACGAGCCCACCAACGACCTCGACGTCGAGACCCTGGGCTCCCTGGAGAACGCGCTGCTGGAGTTCCCCGGTGCGGCCGTGGTCGTCTCCCACGACCGCTGGTTCCTGGACCGGGTGGCCACGCACATCCTCGCCTACGAGGGCGAGTCCAAGTGGTTCTGGTTCGAGGGCAACTTCGAGTCCTACGAGAAGAACAAGATCGAGCGGCTCGGCCCGGACGCGACCCGTCCGCACCGCGCCACCTACAAGAAGCTCACCCGAGGCTAGGTCGAAGACCATGGCCAGACACCAATACCGGTGCCCCCTCCGCTGGGCGGACATGGATGCCTTCGGGCACGTCAACAACGTCGTCTTCCTCCGCTACCTGGAGGAGGCGCGGATCGACTTCATGTTCCGCCTGGCGCCGGGAGAGGGCAGCGAGTCCTTCACGGGCGGCTCCGTCGTCGCCCGCCACGAGATCGACTACAAGCTGCCCCTCGTGCACCGTCACGAGCCGGTGCTCATCGAGTCCTGGGTGACCCGGATAGGCGCCGCGTCCCTGACCATCCGCTACGAGGTCAAGGACGAGGCGACCGCGGACAGGCCGGAGACGGTCTACGTGCGTGCCGAGACCGTGGTCGTGCCCTACAACCTCGCCGAGGGGCGGCCCCGCCGCATCACGGCCGAGGAGCGGGGCTTCCTGGAGGAGTACCTCGACACGCCGCAGAGCGCCAAGGCCTCGGAAGGGCGCCTCGCGGCATGACCGGACAGCTGCACTTCGCCGACTCCGGGGAGGCGGCGGACCTCGCCGCCTTCCTGGGCCGGCTGGTGCACTACGACCGCGCCGCCGCCGTTCGCCTCCAGGCGGGTGGCGGCGCGCTCGCCGTCTTCGGGCGGCCGCCGTCCTTCGACGTGCTGGCCATCCGCACGGTGCGGCTCGCCGTGCCCGTCGGCACCCCGCTGGACCTGACGGTGTCCGCCGGTGAGCTGCTGGAGTCCGTGGACGAGGCCGCCGCGGGCGCCGTCGTGCCCGGGCCGGTCACCGGCCCGCCCTGGGCCGGGGTGCTGCCGCCGCGCGGCGGCTGGCGACAGGTGCCGGGGCTGCCCGCCGACGAGGCCATCAGGGGCGCCGTGGCCGCCGCCGTCGCCGAATTCCGGGCCCGTGACGAGGCCCTGCCCCCGCAGCACCGGACCCGGTCCGAGCGCGACCGCATCGGCCGCGAGATCTGGTCCCGCACGCTGGGCGACACCGAACTTCCGCTGCGCGCCGTGCACGCCGCGCAGTCCCTGGGCTTCCTGCGCCCGATCCGGACGCCCGTCGCCTCCGCGGCAGCCGGGGCCCCGGCTGCCGGGGGCCCCGAGCCGGTGGCGCTGCTGGCCTCCGGGGGCTGGCTGCGGCTGCGCACCCCGTACGGCTCCATCGCCACGCGCCGCCCGGGCCGGGTCGGCGGGCTGGGCGCGCTCCAGGTCCGGCCGGTCTAGGTTGCCGGTGTAGGTCCGGCCGGTCCAGTTCCGGCCGCTCCAGGTCCGGCCGCGCGCCGGCGGACCCCGCGCGGGCCGACCGGGCGGGCCGACCGCCCCCGGCCGGCCTTCCGGTCGGGGTTCCGCTTGCGGTTCAGCCGGCCGTGTTGATCATCGAGGCGGCCGCGTACGTGAGGTAGCGCCACAGCTTCTCCTCGTACTCCGGCGCCAGGCCCAGCTCGTCCACCGCGACCCGCATGTGCTTCAGCCACGCGTCGTGCGCCGCCGTGTCCACCTGGAACGGGGCGTGCCGCATCCGCAGCCGCGGGTGGCCGCGGTTCTCGCTGTACGTGGTCGGGCCGCCCCAGTACTGCATCAGGAACAGCGTGAACCGCTCCTCGGCGGGGCCGAGGTCCTCCTCCGGGTACATGGGGCGCAGCAGCGGGTCCTCCGCGACCCCCTGGTAGAAGCGGTGGACCAGCCGGCGGAAGGTGTCCTCGCCGCCCACCAGCTCGTAGAAGGTCTGCTCCTGGACCGTGCTCCGCGGAATGTCATTCACCTGACCATCGTCTCAGACACCCGGACGGAGGACCCCGGTCCTAGGACCCCCGTTCGCGGCGGCCGGCGGCAGGCGGTCGCGCCCGGCCGCGCCGGGGCCCGCGCGCGTTCGCACCCCCGGGCCCGGCGCAGGACAGTGGAGGCATGGGCGCACACGCCGAGGTACGCGACATGCGGGAAATCGCGCACGCCGCCCAGGTACGGGAACTGACCGCCGCCGGGGTGCTGGTCGATCCCGCCTGGCGGGCGGCCTTCGAGGCCGTGCCCCGGCACGCCTTCGTGCCGTACTTCTGGACCGGCCGCGGCGCCGGCCACGAGCGGCTGTGGGGCGAGGACCCCGACCCCGAGCGCCGGGCCCGCTGGCTGCGCGGCGTGTACACGGACACCCCGCTCGCGACCCGGCTCCGTGACGGCGAGCTGGTCTCCTCCAGCAGCCAGCCCTCCCTGATGGCGAAGATGCTGAACGCCCTGGACGTGCGCGACGGCCACCACGTGCTGGAGATCGGCGCGGGCACCGGCTACAACGCGGCGCTGCTGTGCCACCGGCTCGGCGACGAGCGCGTCACCACGATCGACCTGGACGAGGAGATCACCGAGTCCGCGCGGGCGCACCTGGCCGCGCTCGGCTACCGGCCGGCGGTGGTCACCGGCGACGGGGCGCGCGGCTGCCCCTCCCGCGCCCCCTTCGACCGGATCCTGGTGACCTGCACGCTGCCGCGGATCCCGCCCGCCTGGCTCGCCCAGTGCCGCCCGGGGGCGCGGATCCTGGCACCGCTGTCGACCGGGCTGATCGCGCTCACGGTCCGGGACGCCGAGCTCGCCGAGGGCCGGTTCCTGCACACCGCGGCCTACTTCGTCCCGCTGCGCGGGGCCACGGCCGCGCCGCCCGCCGAGCCCGGGGCCTCGTACGGACTCCCGTACGAGCTGGTGGAGAACGAGCGCTTCCAGTTCATGCTGGTGCTGACCGCCGGGGCCCTGCACGCCCGCGAGGCGCTGGACCTGTGGCGCGGCGAGGGCCGCCCGGCGCGCGAGCGCTTCGGGGTGACCGTCACCCCGGAGGGCCAGTGGTCATGGCTCGACGATCCCCAGGGGCCCTACGTGTGGCCCCTGGGGGAGGCGGCCCGGTCGTACTCGGACTAGCCGCGCCGGATGGTGATGGTGGTCCAGGCGCCGACGTGGACGCGGTCGCCGTCGGTGAGCGGGACCGGTACGTAGGGCTGGATCGGCTCCTCGCCGCCGTTGATGGTGGTGCCGTTGGTGGAGTTCTGGTCCACCACCGCCCAGCTGCCGTCGGGCTGCTGGACCAGCACCGCGTGCTGGTGCGAGACGCCCGGGTCCTCCGGCGGCACCGACAGGTCGACGTCCGGGGACTCGCCCGTGGAGGCGCGGCGGCGGCCGATGGTGATCTGGCCGCCGGCGAGCGGAAGGCGGAGTTCCGGGGAGTACGCCGGCAGGTTGAGCCCTGCCGCGTCCGGGCCGCTGCGCTGCATCATCGCCATGAAGTACGAGCGGTCGGGTCCGATCGTCGCACTCCAGGAGCCGCCGCCCTGGGACGGGAAGGACTCGTGCTGCCGGCGGGGCTGCTCGTACTCCGGCTGCTCGTACTCCGGCCGCTCGTACGCGGGCTGCTGCTGCGCGGGCGCGTACTCCTGGTGCTGCGCAGGCTGCTGGTACTCCGGCTGCTGGTACTCCTGCTGCGCGGGCGGCGGCGGGGGCTGCTGCTGGTAGTGGGGCTGCTGGTGCTGCTCGTGCGCCGGGGGCGGGAGCAGCCAGTCGTCCTCGCGCTGCAGCGGCTCGGCCGGCCGGTTGACCCGGGAGGGACGGGATCCCTGGTACTCGAAGTGGTCCTGGGAGTACGCGGGCGGAACCGGAGGCGCGGGCGGTGCGGGGGGCGCCACCGGCGGTGCGGGCGGCGGCGGTGGCGGGGCGATGCCCGCGCCCGCACCCGGGCCGCCGCCGGTCCCCATGCCGGGTTCCGGGGCGAGCGGCGTGTACGAGGTCGCCGTACGCGTCAGGAAGTTGTACCGGCACTCCTCGCAGAACGGGGCCATGGCCTCGCGCGGGGTCCGGCACTGCGGGCAGAGCTCGGCCTGGGCGGTCGGCTCGCCCGCGGTGGGAGGAAAGCCGTAACCGTACGACGGCGCCGCGGGAGCCCCCGTGGCGGCGGGGGCAGGGGAAGAGGCAGCCATGCGGTGGCCGCAGACCTCGCACCAGTCGTCGGAACCCGAGTGGTGCCCGTTCGGGCAGGTCGGCATGTCGGCCCTTCCCCCTTCACCCTGCGTCATCGCGTCAGGTCTTCTTCTCAGGTCTTCTTCACTCGGACGGTCTGGGTCGAACGCGTTTCAAGAGTCATCTCGTCGGCATCCGCGACCTTCGCTTTCAGCCGCACAGTACCCGCCGCCGCGTCCACGACGTCCACCACCTTCGCGAGCAACTTGGCCGTGTCCGCGTTCCCCGACGCGGACGCGAGCTGCACGGCACGGCCGAGCTTGGCCGTGGCGCCGTCGACATCACCCAGTTTGCGGGCTTCCAGGCCCTGTTGGATAGCCTGCGCGAGCTCCGCCTGTCCGGTGTAGTGCGCGACCTGCGGGTTGATGGCGGTCGAAGCGGCGAGATCGGTCGTCCACACCGCCCGGACCAGTCCCTGGGCGAGGCTGGCCGGCGGTTCGCCCGGGGCTCCGGGCAGGACGAGCGTGGCCCGGGCGGCCAGCATCTCCTGGCCGACGGCCGCGCCCGGCACCCGTACGCACACGTGGTACTCGCGGGACTCGTCGCCCCACGAACCGGTCGGGTAGTCGCCGGCGCGCGGACCCGCCTCGACGCGGCGGGCGGTCAGGTCCTGGACGGAGGGCGCGACCTGCTTGACGTACTGGATCTCCACGCCGACCGGGGTCCACAGGCGCAGTGATACGTCCGCGACCTCCTTGCCCATGGCGTTGCCCATCATGCGGGTGAAGTCCTCGGCGAGGTGCGCCGGGTCGGCGACGATGTCGGCGGTGCCGAGCAGCGCGCTCGCGATGCCGGTGACCTCCTTGACCTCCCAGTCGGTGCCCACGCCGCGGGCGTCGCAGGTGAAACGGCCCGCGCAGGCGTCGAGGGTGGCGCGCAGGACGGCCGGGTCCTCGTGCTCGTTGCGGCCGTCGGTGAGGAGGATGCCGTGCCGTATGGCGGCGGGGGACTGCCGCAGCAGGCCGTCGGCGAGGCGCAGCCAGGTGCCGATGGCGGTGCCGCCGCCGGCGCTGAGGCCGCGCAGGGCCTCCTTGGCCTGGGCGCGGGTCGCCGGGTCCGCGGTGGCGAGGCGGCCCTGGCCGGGGTAGACCTCCTTGGCCACGTGGGTACCGGCGACGACGGCGAAGGCGGTGCCGTCGCGCAGGGTGTCGACGGCGGCGGCGGTGGCCTCGCGGGCGCCGCGCATCTTGTCCGGCGGGTACTCCATGGAACCGGAGCAGTCGACCATGATCACGACGGCCGCACCGGCCTGGGCGGGGACGGCGGCACGGGTCGCGGTCGCCCCGCCGGTGGAGGTGACCGTCACGATGGCGTGGACGTCGCGGCCGCCCTCGGGGAGGAACTCGTTCTGGTACACCTCCACGCTGAAGCGCGGGGCGCTCGGCTTGGCGAAGTTCGCCATCGGTTGGACTCCTAGGGTCAGGCCTGGGTGCGGGGGTCCGCTTCCGCTTGCGGTTCCGCTTGTGGTTGCGCCGCCGCGGCGGGGTCCGCGTCCGGGGGTGCGTTGAACGGGACGAGGGCCACGGTGACGTTGTCGTGGCCGCCCCCGTCGAGGGCGTGCCCCACCAGGACCTGCGCGCTGTGCAGGGGGCGGGCGGCGGCGTCCTCGGGGAGCACCTGGGCCATGTCGTGGGCGGATTCGGCGTAGTTCCAGAGGCCGTCGGTGCAGACGACCACCACGCCGTCGTGGTCCGGCTTGAAGCTGGCGGTGTGTGGTTCGAGGTCGTACGCGTCGGCCCCGAGCCAGCCGGTGATGGCGTGGGCGCGGACGTCGGCGTAGGCCTCGGCCTCGCCCATCAGGCCGGCCGCGACCATCTGGGCCGCCCAGGAGTCGTCCTCGGTGAGGCGGCGGGGGAGGGCGGCGCGGTCGTCGGGGACCCAGTACGCCCGGCTGTCGCCGACCCAGCCGATGGTCAGCAGGCCGCCGCTCACGACGGCGCCGACCAGGGTGCAGGCGGGGGCGTTCTGGGCACCCGGCACGTCGGGTGCGAGGGCGTTGACGGCGGCCGCGGCGGCGAGGATCGCCTCGTGCATGGCCTTCTGGGGGTGGGTGCCGCGGGGGAGGGCCTCCAGCAGCGCCTCGTTGGCGGCGGCCGCGGCGGCGGCGGACGCCTCGTCGGGGCGGCTGGCGGAGGAGACGCCGTCGCAGACGATGGCGACGGTGGCGGCCGAGCCGTCGGGGAGGGCGGTGGCCGCGACCGCGAAGGAGTCCTCGTTGCGGTGGTGGCGCAGGCCGCGGTCGCTGACGGCGGCGACGCTGCCGAGTTCCTCTTCGAGGTGGTCGCGCTCGCGGGGCTGGGCGTGGCCGCAGTGCTCGCAGTACCCGTCGGTGTCCACCCGCCCGGCCCGGCAGGCGACGCAGGTCTTGCCGCCGTCGCCCGGCGGGTCGTACCGGGTCTCACCGGTGCCCTCCGGGGCGGTCTCACCGGACGGCCGCGGCGCGGTGTCGCCGGGGTCCGACACGGACGCGGCCGCGGACCAGCCGGCCGCGTCCCCGACCAGCGTCGGCGCGGCCTCGTCCGTGCTCCCCCACCCGGGCGCGGGTACGGCCCCGTACCCGCAGTCGTCGCCGTGCTCCCGGCCACCGTCGAGGCGCACGCCCGCGCGCTCTGCCGGGGCGTGGTGCTCACCGCCGGAGCCCGCGTACCCCGGCCCGCCGATGGCGGCACCCGCACCGGAGTACGCGTCCGGCCCGGCGAGGGGATACCCGTCGACGGAGCCCGCGGCCTCGCCCGCACGGGCGTCCGCCCCGCGGTGACGGCCCGCGGGAACGGCCGCGTTCGCGCCGGGCCCCCAGGAGCCGCCCGCCGAGGCCGGAGCCTCGTCCGTGTCCGTGCCGGTCCCGGCGTAGCCGCGCCCGCCCGGGGCTTCGGCGGCACGAGCCTGCGGCCCGGGGTGGTCGCTCGTAGCGGTCGCGCGACCCCGGCCGCCGGCAGCTTCGCCCGCCGGGCCCCGGCCGGCCGGGGCCGGGAGGGGGAGGGTGGGGTGGTCCTGGGATGGGGGTGGGGAGGAGAGGGCGTAGCCGCAGACACCGCAGAAACGGTCACCCTCCTCCAGGGGTTCCGCGCAGCTCGGGCATCCCGACAGCCGATGCATCGACATCACTCACACCCACGTCCGGGGACGGAAACGGTTTGCCCGTTCCACCAGTTCGATCCTCTCCTCGCCCCGCTGCGCCAGCCGGGCGAGGACGCGGTACGAGCGCTCCAGGCCGAAGCGCAGCCCCCGCTCGTCCAGTTGACTGCCGAGCAGCCGGGACCGGCCGGGGTCGGCACCCCGGCTACCCGACAGTACCCAGTCCAGGGCCGAGCCCAGAACCTCCGTCGACAACCGCTCGTGCCGCTGCGCGTCCAGGCCGAACCGCTCCAGGGCCTCCACCTGCGCGGCAGCCGCCGTCAGGTCGGGCAGCAGGGCCTCGTCGGGAGAGCGGTCGCGCAGGCGTGCCCGTACCGCCGCCACCCGTGCGGCGGTGTAGTGGATGGACGCCTCCGGCACGGATTCCAGCGTCGCCACCGCCCCGGCCCGGTCGCCCGCCGCCAGCTGGACCCGGGACAGCCCGAACGCCGCGCTGACGAAACCGGGGTCCGTGGCCCACACCAGGCGGTAGTACTCGGCCGCGTTGTCCAGCTGCCCCAGGATCTCCGCGCACAGGCCCAGCGCCAGCTTCGGCGCGGGCTCGCCCGGGAACGCGTCGTATATGGCGTCGAAGGACAGGGCCGCCGTCTCGTCGTCCCCGCCGGCCAGCGAGACGATCCCGCGTGCCCACACCACCCGCCAGTCGTCCGGATACAGGGTCTCCAGCCGCGCCAGCGGCCCCTCGGCCCCGGCCACCTCCGGCTCGCCCAGTTCCAGGCGCGCCCGCAGCTCCCGCAGCCGCAGCTCCGCCGAGTCCGCGGCCGCCGAGCCGAGCGCGCCCAGCAGGTCGGCCGGCGCGGAGGCCAGCAGGCCCGCCAGGAAACCGGCGTTGGGGTCGGCCGGGTCCACCAGCGGCACCGGCAGGGCCAGCGCCGCGACGTGCGCGTCCAGCGAGGCGAGCTCCGTGTGCCGGACGGCCTGCGCCGCCGGATCCGCGGCCGGACCCGCCGCCGGATCCCCTCCGGGGCCCGGCGCGGCGCGGGGACGCCCGCACCGGCGGCCGCCGACGACGGCCGCCCCTTGCGCGAGACGGCCCGCGCCCCCAGCCGGGACACCTCCGCCCCCGCCGCGTCCGCGAACAGCCGGGTGTCCGGAACCCGCAGCTCCGGCCCGAACAGCGTGGAGACCTGCGGCCGCGGCCGCCCCGTCTGGAGCGCGACCACCTCCCGCAGCACACCCGTCAGCTGGTCCGCCATCTCCTGCGCGGACGCGAACCGCCGACCCGGATCCGGGTCGGTCGCCCGTACCAGCAGCCGGTAGAACGACTCGTACCGGCCGAAGACCTCGATGTGCTCCGGATCCGGCAGCGAATCCACGAACACGTTCGTGTAGCCCTGGAAGTCGAACGTCAGCACCGCCAGGGTGCGCGCCACCGTGTACAGGTCGGAGGCCACCGACGGCCCCAACTCCGCGACCTCCGGCGCCTGGTAGCCCACCGTGCCGTAGATGGCCGACTCCTCGTCGTCCATCCGCCGTACCGCGCCCATGTCGATCAGCTTCAGCTGGTCCTGCTGCTGGATCGCGTTGTCGACCTTGAAGTCGCAGTACAGAAGGTTTCTGCTGTGCAGGTGCCCGAGCGCCTCCAGCGCCTCGATGCCGTACGCGCACGCCTGCTCCACCGGCAGCGGGTCGCGCCGGCCGTCGGGCCGGCGCCGCTCGTTGGCGATCTCCTTCAGGGACTTGCCGCCGACGTACTCCATGACGATGTACCCGTCGAGCGAACCGGTCCGCTGGTCCAGGTGCTCGACGAAGTTGTAGATCCGCACGATGTTGGAGTGCTCGATCTCCGCGAGGAAGCGCCGCTCGGAGATCGCCGCCTCCATCGCGTCCTGGTCCCCGGTGTCCAGCAGGCCCTTGAGCACCACCCACCGGTCCGAGACCGCCCGGTCCACCGCCAGGTACACCCAGCCGAGGCCGCCGTGCGCGAGGCAGCCCGCCACCTCGTACTGGCCGTGCACCACGTCACCCGCGCGCAGCTTGGGCACGAAGGAGTACGGGTGCCCGCACTTGGTGCAGAACCCTTCCGTCCGGCCCGGACGGTCGCCCCGCGCCCGGCCGACCGGGGCCCCGCAGTCCGAGCGCGAGCAGAACCGCTTGCGCTCCGGCACCTCCGGGTTCTCCAGCACTGCCGCCGAGGGGTCCGGACGCGGTACCTCCGGGACGTTGACCAGCCCGGCCCCGAGCCGGCTGCGCCCCGAGGCCGAGGCCCCGGAGGAGGAACTGCGCACCGACACCGACCGGGTGGACGCGGCTCCCGACAGCGAGCGCGACAGCCGCCCCGACACCGAGCGCCGGGACGAGGACGAACGCGAGGACCGCGAGGAACGGGCCGAGGCCGACGAGGACCGCCCGGACCCGTGCGAGCCCTGCGACCCCTGGGATCCGTGAGACCCCTGGGATCCATGCGACCCGTGAGACGCCTGTGACCCCTGGGATCCGTACGCCTCACCGCGGCGCGCCGCGCTGGTCATCCCCGTCGGCGGCGACACGAGTTCCTCCGCGCCCGCCGCGACGGAGCCGACCGGCGCCAGCCCGCAGGTGTCGCAGTACAGCTCGCCGCCGCCCATGTCCTCGTACGTCCCCGGGCAGCCGGGGCGAACGCACGCGGTTCCGGCCAGACTCATGCGTCCTCCTCCCCCGGCCCCTCGGGCCGGTACTGCCGCGGCGCCAGTGCCTCGGCCGCCGCCTGCTGGTAGCGCAGCACGGCTTGCTCCGCGGCCCGCAAGTCGCAGGGCGCGCTCCACAGCATCCGCCGGGCCGTGTCGTACCGCTCGATCAGCAGCGGATCCTCGGCCATGCCGTGCCGTGCCATCTTCGCCTTGTACGCGTCGAGCCGCCCGCGCAGCTCCGCCCGTACGGCCAGCGGGGCCGTCACCGCGGTCAACGATTCGCGGGCCCGGCGGAGTTCCTCCTCGGCCCGCTCCTCCAACGACTCCAGCAGCGGCGACAGCCGGTGCCACCGGGCCTGCCGACGGTGCTCCGCGGCCGCCGCCAGCTGCTCCTGCAACGCCGTCGGGGGCCCGCTCACCGCCGGGACCTCCGACGCCGCGATCTTCGCCAGCACCTCGCCGCGCGCCGTCCGCGCCTCAGCCAGGGTCCGGTCGGCCCGCGAGAGCACGTCCCGCAGGCTGATCAGCCGGGCCTCGGCGTCCTGCCGAACGTCCAGCACCGCCTCCACCTCACGGCGTACGTCCTCCAACGCGCGCGCCGCCCGGTCGTAGCGGCCGGTGTCCGGGCGGCCGCCGCCGGGCGCGGAACTCCCCGCCACCGGCACCCAGAACGCCAGCGGGTCCGCGATCACCCGCTCCCGCAGCTCGGCCAGCTCGGCGGTGATGTCCTCCAGGTCGTCCCCCGAGGGGTGTTCGCCCGGGCGCACCCCCACCGAGTGGGCCAGCGAGCGGGTGCGGTGCAGTTCGGCGGCGAGCAGGTCGATGCGGGCGGGCAGCGCCGACCACACCGCGTCGGCGGCCACCACCACGTCCAGCGAGCTCGCGTACAACTCGTTCATCCGGGCCACCAGCTCGGCGAGCGAGAACCGCTCCGCCAGCGCGGCGCCCTCGACCCCGGCCCCGGCGATCGTCACGCCGGGTCCGCGCAGCCGGTCGGTCAGTTCGACCAGGTCGTCACGGCTCGGCCAGCGGCGCCGCTCGCGGATCCGCCGGGCGGCGTCCAGCGCCCCGGTGTACGCCTCGAAGTACGTCCACAGCCGGGTGATCGCCGCGTCGGCGGCGGTCCAGCGCTCCTTGGTGACACCGGTCAGCCCGGCACCCTCCAGCAGCCGCCGCCCGGCGTGGTCCTGGAGGGCGAGCAGCGAGGTCTCGACGGCCTCGTGCTCCGCGCCCAGCCGGGACAGCGCGCGGTCGACCTCGTCCCGGTCCATCAGGGCAGGTCCCGCTTCCGGTCGCCTCACGTAGGGCTCCGATCCCGCCACAGGCCTCAGCCGTCCCGGTATTTGGGCTCGGGCGGTGCGACCGCCTTGGGCAGCACACCCTCGAAGTGGGCACGGTAGGCGACCATCCACGGGCTGTCGTTCCCACCCGCGCGGTAGTTCTCCAGCACCTTGTTGACGCGGCGCACCAGATCGGTGGCCTCCTTGTTCATCGCGACCCCGTAGAACTCCTTGGTGAACGGGGAGCCGACGAGCCGCACCGACGGGTCCTGGGCGGCCTGGCCGGCCGCGAGGGCGTTGTCGGTGATGATGCCGTCCACCTCGCCCAGCTGGAGGCGCACCAGGCAGTCCAGCTGGTTGGGCACGGTGACCGCCGCCGAGCCGTACGACTGTGACGCGAGGGCGGCCTCGGCGGTGGAGCCGGCGGCGACGCAGATCTTCCGGTCCTTCAGGGAGGCGTCGTACCCGGTGATCGTGGAGCCCTTGGGGGCCAGCACCTGCTGCCCGGCCTCGAAGTACGCCGTCGAGAAGGCGACGTCCTCCAGCCGCTTGCAGTTGATCGTCATGGTCCGCACGACGATGTCGACGCGGCCTTCCTGGAGGGCCGGGATGCGCTGGCTGGTGGGGATGGCCCGGTAGATCACCTTGGACTCGTCGCCCAGGATGTCCTTGGCTATGGCCTTGACCAGGGCGATGTCGAAGCCGTCGAGGTGGCCGTCGGGATTGCGGTAGCCCCACTTGAAGCTGTTCTGGTCCACGCCCGCGACGAGCTTGCCCGCGCTGCGGATCCGCTCGATCGTCGGCCCGTCCACCGCGGACGGGCGCAGGCTGGCCTCCGGGTCCTGGCAGGTGTCCCCGGGGCCCCACAGCGCATCCGGCGCCACCTGCACCGCCGCGGGCGGGTGGACCGTCGCCGGCCCGCCGCTCTCCGGCGCGGCCTGGGCCAGTGGCAGCAGCACGGCCGCGGCCGTCAGCGCACAGGCCGCGGCCATCGCGGTGACCCCGCCCCAGCCGCGCAGCCGGCCCGCCAGCCGGCGCACCCCCGACACCCGGGGTGCGTCGCCCTCGCCCGCACCGCGCCGCACTCGTATCGTCCGCATCGCTCTCACCTGTACTCCGAAAGCCTGCGCCCGATACCGAGCAGCGCCGCCGCCGCGCCGACGACCGCCAGGGCCGCCGCGCCCGTCACCAATCCGCCCAGCGCGCCGAGCCCGTCCCGGGCCGCCCGGGTGAACTCCTTCTGCTCATGGGCCACAGCCAGCTCCAGCGAGGCGTCCACCGTGTCGAAGGAGGCGCCGCTGCTGTCCTTGTGGTCGGCGTCCCCGATGACCTGGGGCAGGGCGCCCTCGTAGTCGCCCTTCAGGTCGCTCTCACGGGCCGCCGCGTGCCGCTGCTTCCACTGCGTCACACCGCTCGCGGCGCGGCTGACCGGCGTACGGCCGCTGTCGTCGTCGGCGAGCCGCAGCGCTCTCGCCAGGCCGTCGTCCAGCTGCTTCATGTTCGCGGTGAAGTCCACGTCGTACTTGTCGGACTTCTTGTCATCGGCCAGTACGGCGCCCCGCGAGATCAGCGTCAGGTTCTCGTTGGCCCGCGCCTGCAGCGAGGCGATCCGCGCGTCGTTGAGCACCTTCAGCGACTCCTGGCCGTCCGACCGGGCCTCGCTCAGCCCCGCCCGCGCGACGCCCTGCCCCACCGCCAGCCACAGCAGCACCACCATCGAGGCGGCCGTCGCGGCGACGAGACCGTGGTTGAAGACCCGGTTCGTCCGGTGGTAGTTGCGCCGCTGCGCCCAGCCCAGGGCGGCCAGCGCGAGCACGCCCGCGGCGAGGGCGGCCAGCGGCCAGGACCGGGCGTCGTCGTAGTCCGTGTACAGCCGGCCGGTCTCCGCCTCGTACAGCCGCTGAGCCGCCGGCAGCAGCACCGTGCTCATCTGTTCGTTGGCGTACCGGAGATAGGCGCCGCCGAGCGGCAGGCCCTGCCGGTTGGTGGCCCGGGCCTGCTCGATCAGCCCGGTGTACCGGGGCAGCTGCTCGCCGAGGAGCGCGATCTCCTTGCGGGAGCTGTCGCCGGCCCCGGCGTTGGAGGCCGCGCTGACCAGCAGCCGGGAGGCGTTGGCGATGTCCTTCTCGTACCGCTGGCGGACCTCGTGCGGCTCCTGCGCACCGGCGAGGAACCCGCTGGAGGAAGCCGTGTCCGCGTCCGCCAGGGAGCGGTAGATGCTCGCCGCGTCCGCGCTGAGCGGCTGGCTGCGGCTGACCACGTCATCGGCGGCGGCGGCCCGGTCGGAGATCTCCCACACCGTCACCAGGCCGAACAGCAGCACCACCGCGGCCAGCCCCGCGCCGATGATGCGCAGCTTGCCGGGCTCGGTCGTCGCCGCCCGGCGCAGCTGCTCCACACCCTCGGACCAGGCGGAACCCCGCGCCGGCGGCGGGGCGGCAGGCGCGGCGGGGCCGCCCCCGGGCGCGAGCGCGCGTGCTGTGACGACCACCGTGACCTCCCCCTCGGTCCCTCTTGCTCCGCAGCAGTATGGCCGTAGTGACGGTCAACCACATCACCCAGTGCTGGATCTTGGGCGATCCACCCCTGCGGGCGCCCCCGTCACCCCTTCACCGTGAATACGTCCACACGACCGCCACGGTTCCAGACCGGCGGGCAGCCCGGGCGGGTTCACCCGAAATGGGCACGGAGTTTTCCGTACGCCTCGGGCGGGGACCCGAGCGCGTCCAGCCCCAGCAGTCCGGCGCCCAGCACCGGCGGCGCCGAGACCACCGACACCCGGGCGTGCGGCGCCCGCTGCGCCAAGCCCGCCTCGATCCGCCCGTTCAGCTGCGGGTGGCCGGCCGTCAGCACGCTCCCGCCGAGCAGTACGGGCGCCGCCTCGCCCAGCAGGCCGAGGCGCCCCAGCGCCACCGAGGCCAGCGCCACCACCTCGTCCGCCTGCCGCTCCACGATCGCCGAGGCCACCGGGTCGCCCGCCCGCGCCACCGCGAACAGCACCGGCACCAGCTCGTGCAGCCGCCCCCGGGCGAGCGGGCCCAGGTGCAGCGCCTCGATCAGCTCCCCCATGGAGCCGAGACCGAAATGTCCCGGCAGCGCCGCCGCGAGCTCCGTCGGGCCGCCGCGCCCGTCCTCGGCCCGCGCCGCCCACCACAGGGCCTCCTCCGCCAGGCCGCCCCCGCCGCCCCAGTCGCCGGAGATCGTCCCGACCGCCGGGAACCGCGCGGTGCGCCCGTCGGGCAGCATCCCCACGCAGTTGATCCCGGCTCCGCACACCACCGCGACCCCGCGCGGCGGCTCCGACCCGGACAGTCCCGCCCGCAGGATCGCGAAGGTGTCGTTGCGCACCCGCGTCGCCGCGCCCCAGCCGCGCGCGCCGATGGCGTCCGCGAGCTGCTGTTCCTCCACCGGGAAGTCGGCGTTGGACAGACACGCCGCGACCTGGCCGACGTGCGGGAAGCCCGGTCGCAGCGGCGGCAGTCCGGCCGCCTCGGCGGCCTCCGCGACGGCCCGCCCCAGTACCTCCACGGCCGCCTCGACACCGTCGCGCGGCGGCTGGAAGCCCCCCGAGCGCCCGGTGCCGAGGACGGCGCCGTCCGCCGCGATCAGCGCGACGTCCGTCTTGCTGTTGCCCGCGTCGACGGCGAGTACGGCCGCCGCTGTGCCGGCGGGCCGGTTCACGCCCATGGCAGATGCTCCTTGTTGTGCGCCAGGAGCCGGTCCGTCAGCCCCTCGGCGAGGTCGAACTGCCCGACGAGCGGATGCGCCAGCAGCGCCTTGAAGACCCGCTCGCGCCCGCCGCGCAGGGCCGCGTCCAGCGCGAGGTCCTCGTACGCCGTCACGTGCGAGATCAGTCCGGCGTACAGCGGGTCCAGGCGCGGGGCGGCCAGCGGCGCCGGCCCGGAGCGGTCCACGGCGGCCTGCACCTCGATGACCGCGTCGTCCGGCAGGAACGGCAGGGTCCCCTCGTTGTACGTGTTCACCACCTGCACGGCGGAGCCGCCGTCGCCCAGCAGCGCCGCCGCCAGGTCCACGGCCGCCTCCGAGTAGAAGGCCCCGCCCCGCTTGGCCAGCAGCGCCGGCTTCTCGTCGAGCGCGGGATCGGCGTACAGGGCGAGCAGCTCCCGTTCCATCGCGGCGACCTCGGCGGCCCGGGAGGGCTTCTCGCCGAGCTCCCGCACCACCGCGTCGTGCGCGTAGAAGTAGCGCAGGTAGTACGAGGGCACCGCGCCGAGCCGGTCCAGCACCGCGCGCGGCAGCCGCAGGTCGGCGGCGACCGCGTCGCCGTGCTCGGCCAGCAGCCCGGGCAGGACGTCCGTACCCTGCGGGCCGCCGAGCCGTACGCCCAGTTCCCAGGTCAGGTGGTTGAGCCCGACGTGGTCGAGGTGCACCTCGGCGGGCGCCACGTCCAGCAGCGCCGCGAACTTCCGCTGGAAGCCGATGGCGACGTTGCACAGCCCGACCGCCTTGTGCCCGGCCTGGAGCAGGGCGCGGGTGACGATCCCGACGGGGTTGGTGAAGTCGATGATCCAGGCGTCCGGGCTGGCCCGCCGGACCCGCTCGGCGATGTCGAGGACCACCGGCACCGTGCGCAGCGCCTTCGCGAGCCCGCCCGCGCCGGTGGTCTCCTGCCCGACGCAGCCGCATTCCAGCGGCCAGGTCTCGTCCTGGAGCCGGGCGGCCTGCCCGCCGATGCGCAGCTGGATCAGGACCGCGTCGGCGCCGGCCACGCCCGCGTCGAGGTCGCACGTGGTGGTGATCAGGCCCGGGTGGTCCTGCCGGGCGAAGATCCGGCGGGCGAGGGAGCCGATCAGCTCCAGCCGCTCGGTGGCGGGGTCGATCAGGACCAGTTCGCTGATCGGCAGGGTGTCGCGCAGCCGCGCGAAGCCGTCGATCAGCTCGGGGGTGTAGGTGGAACCGCCACCCACCACTGCGAGTTTCATGGTCATCAGCCTTTCACTCCGGTCAGGGTGACGCCTTCGACGAACGCCTTCTGGGCGAAGAAGAAGAGGACGATCACGGGTGCCATGACCAGCACGGTCGCGGCCATGGTCAGATTCCAGTTCGTGTGGTGAGCCCCCTTGAAGGACTCCAGCCCGTAACTGAGGGTCCAGGCCGCCGGATTGTCGGAGGCGTAGATCTGCGGGCCGAAGTAGTCGTTCCAGGCGCTGAAGAACTGGAACAGCGCGACGGCCGCGATCCCCGGCTTGGCCATCGGCACGACGACGCGCAGCAGGGTGCGGACCTCGCCGCAGCCGTCGACCCGGGCCGCGTCCAGGTACTCGTCGGGGATCGTCAGCAGGAACTGGCGGAGCAGGAAGACGGAGAACGCGTCGCCGAACGCCATCGGGACGATCAGCGGCCACAGCGTGCCGGACAGGTCCAGCTGCTTGGCCCAGAAGAGGTACATCGGGATGACGACGACCTGCGGCGGCAGCATCATCATGGCGATGACCAGCAGCAGCGACAGCCGCCGCCCGCGGAAGCGGAACTTGGCGAGCGCGTAGGCGACGGGCACGGACGAGAGCACGGTCAGCACGGTGCCGAGCCCCGCGTACAGCAGGGTGTTGCGCCACCAGGTCAGGAAGCCGGGGGTGTGCCACACCTTCGAGTAGTTGCCCCACTCCCAGGTGTCCGGTGTCAGATCGCGGGTCAGCGCCTGCTGGTCGCTCATCACGGACGTGAGGAAGAGGAAGACGAAGGGGAGGACGAAGAACAGGGCGGCGGCGACCCCGAGGGAGTGCACGCCGATCCACTGGAGCACGGCCCTGCGGCGTACCGCCCGGTGGCGTACGGCCCCGCGGTGCGCGCTCGTGCGATCGATGACGACGGCCATCTCAGTCACCTGCTCCGATCAGTCCGCCACGGCGGCGCATGAGGAGCGCGGTGAAGGCCATGGAGAGGGCGAACAGCACCAGCGCGACGACGCAGGCGGCGCCGTAGTCGAAGCGCTGGAAGCCGGCGTTGTAGACGATCTGGGGCAGGGTCAGGGTGGACTTGTCCGGGTAGCCCGGCTCGAACTGCTGGCCCGAGCCGCCGATGACACCGGCCGACACCTTCCCCGCCACCAGCGGCTGCGTGTAGTACTGCATGGCCTGGATGACCCCCGTGACCACCGCGAACAGGATGATCGGGGTGATGTTCGGCAGGGTGATGTGCCGGAACCGGCCCCAGGCCCCGGCCCCGTCCAGCTCGGCGGCCTCGTACTGCTCCTTGGGTACGTCGAGCAGCGCGGCCATGAAGATCACCATCAGGTCGCCCACCCCCCACAGGGCGAGCATGGTCAGCGCGGGCTTGGACCAGTCGGCGTCCGTGAACCAGCCGGGCGTGGGCAGCCCGGCCGAGTCCAGCAGGACGTTGACCGGGCCGGTGCCGGGGTTGAGGAGGAAGACGAAGGCCAGGGTCGCGGCCACGGGCGGGGCCAGGTAGGGAAGGTAGAACAGGGTCCGGAAGATTCCCGAGCCGGTCTTGATCTTCGTGATGAGCAGGCCGACGCCGAGGCCGAAGACGACCCGGCAGCTGACCATGACCACGACCAGCCACAACGTGTTCCACATGGCAGGCCAGAACAGCGGGTAGTCGGTGAGGACGTACGTCCAGTTGTCCAGGCCGTTGAAGGCGGGCGGGCGGAAGCCGTCGTACTTGGTGAAGGAGAAGTACACGGTCGACAGCAGCGGGTACGCGAAGAAGAACGAGAACCCGATCAGCCAGGGCGACATGAAGGCCGCGGTTCGCAGAGCGGACCGCCGGCGCTTCGCCCTCAGGGAGTGCGCGCTGGTCATCGGGGCTACTTCGCCTTCGCGATGTCCGTGTCGATCTGCTGGTCGGTCTTGGCGAGGCCGGCCGGGACGTCGGCCACGTCGCCCTTCTCGACGGAGTACGCGAAGTCCTGGAAGGTCAGCTGGTAGGTGCCGCCGTCGGCCTGGGCCGGGGTGGTGTTCGACTTCGGGTGCCGGGCGATGTCGAGGAAGGTCTTGAACTCCGGCGTCACCTGGAGGTTCGGGGACTCCAGGGCCGCCAGCGTGGAGGGCACGTTGTGGATGGCGTTGGCGAAGGCCACGACCGCCTCGGTGTCCGTGGTCATGTACTTGACCAGCTCCCAGGCCGCGTTCTGCTTCTTGCTCGCGGAGGCGATGCCCATGATCGTGCCGGAGAGGTAGCCCTTGCCGTAGTCGGCGGCCTGGTCGTCCGGGACGGGCAGCGGAGCGGTGCCGATCTCGAACTTCACCCCGGCCTCCTTGGCCATGGCGGCCCGCCACTCGCCGTCGACCTGCATGGCGACCAGCCCCTTGTGGAAGGGGTGCTCGGCGCTCCACTCGTCACCGAAGGTGCTGCGGAACTTCTCCAGCTTCTCGTAGCCGCCGAGCCGGGCGACCAGGTCCTTCTGGGCCGTCAGCATCTTCGCGAAGGCCGGGTCCTTGGCCAGGTTGGACTTGCCGTCGGCGGTGAAGTAGGTCGGGCTCCACTGCGCGGCCAGGCGCATGGGGGTGGTCTCGTAGCCGTGGAAGGTGGGCATGACGCCGAGCTGGTCGTACGAGTCCCCGTTGGCTTTGGTCAGCTTCTGCGCCGCCTCGGTGAACTGGCTCCAGGTCTTGGGCGGTTCGGTGATGCCGGCGGCCTTGAAGGCGTCCTTGTTGTAGACGAGGCCGTACGCGTCGTTCAGCAGCGGCAGGGTGCACTGGTTGCCGTTGAACTGGGTGTACTCCAGCAGGGTCTTGGGGAAGACCTTCGCCTTGTCGACCCCGGACTTCTGGAGGAAGGGGTTCAGGTCGGCGAACGCGCCGGAGTTGCAGAACTTTCCGACGCTGTCGGTGGTGAAGGAGGAGACCACGTCGGGGGCCTTGTCCCCGCCCGCCCGGAGCGCCTGGTTGATCTTGTCGTCGGTCATGTTGCCGGTGACCTTGACCTTGATGTTCGGGTGCGCCCTCTCGAACCGGGCGATGTTCTCCTCGATCGCCTTGGCCTCGCCGGGCGCGGACCAGCCGTGCCAGAAGTTGAGGGTGACGTCGGCCTTCGGGTCGTCGGCGGCCGCGGCGCCGCTCTGGCCCGTACAGGCGGTGGCGAGGACGGATATCGCGGCCAGCAGGGTGGCCGCGGGGGCCAGGCGTCCGATTCCGGGCATGGCGGTGCTCGCTCTCTGCGGGAGGAACTTCCGGTGAGGGGAGGTGCGGTGGAGCGGTGCTGGGTGGAGCGGTGGCGGTTCAGCGGGAGGTGTCGAAGACTTCCTCGCGGGTGGTGGCGAGGGCGCTCTCCAGCGCGCCGCGCAGCACGGGCCGCTCGTGCACCTGGCCCGCGACCAGGCGCGGCCGGGCGGGGGCCAGTTCGGCGAGTTCGGCCTCCAGCAGCGTGCGCAGCGGATCGCCGCCCGCCGCGATCGCGGCTCCGGACAGGACCACGATCTCCGGGTCCAGTACGGCGACCAGCGAGGCCAGACCGGTCGCGAGCACGGTGGCGTAGGACTGGAGGAAGCGCAGGTGCGGCCCCTCGGGCTCGGCGGCGGCCCGCCTCAGCAGTGCGACGGCCTCGTCGACCAGCGGCGCCTGCGGGGCGCCGGGCGCGTGCTCGGGCGCTGCCTCGATCCCGAGCTCGGCGGCGAGCCGGGGCAGCACCTGTACGCCGGCCAGCTCCTGGTAGCCGCCCGTGTTGGCCCGGGTGACCTGCCGGACCAGGGGGTGTCCCGGCACGGGCAGGAAGCCCACCTCGCCCGCGCCGCCGGTCCAGCCGCGGTGCAGCCGGCCGCCGAGCACCAGGGCGGCGCCGAGGCCGTCCTCGTTCCAGAGCAGGACGAAGTCCTCGTGGCCGCGGGCCGCGCCGAGCCGCTGCTCGGCGATCGCGGCGAGGTTCACGTCGTTCTCGTACTCGACCGGCATCGGCAGGGCCGCCGCCAGTTCGTCGAGGAGGGTGGGGGAGTGCCAGCCGGGGAGGTGGCTCGCGTAGCGCAGCTGGCCGGTCTGCGGGTCGAAGGCGCCCGGGGTCGCGATGACCAGGCGGTGCAGGTCGGAGCGCTGGAGCCCGGCGGCCTTGACGGCCTCGCCGAGCGCCTCGGTGACCTGGTCGACGGCCCCGGCGCCCTCGGCGTACGGGAGTTCGAAGCTGCCGGCCACCTCGCCGGTGAGGTCGGCGACGGCGGCGGTGATCCGCTCGGGGGTGACGTCGAGGCCGCCGACGTGGGCGGCGCGGGGGTTGAGCGCGTACAGCTGGGCGCTGGGGCCCGGGCGGCCGCCGTCGGTGCCGGTGGCCACGACCAGCCCGGCGTCCTCCAGGCGGGCCAGCAGCTGGGAGGCGGTGGGCTTGGACAGTCCGGTCAGGTGGCCGATCCTGGTGCGGGACAGCGGGCCGTGGGTGAGCAGGAGCTCAAGCGCGGCCCGGTCGTTCATGGCGCGCAGCAGGCTGGGCGTTCCGGGCGTGGCGGCGGGCATGGCGCGTTTCTCCCTCACCGAGATGAACTGTTAGGTAAGTTTCCTATCGGCGTTCGTTCCGTGTCAATGGAACTGCCCCGCAGGAATGACCTGCGGGGCAGCGGGTGTCGCGAGCCTGATGGGGGCCGCGGCTACTTGGTGATGCGGGGCCCGCCGGGGGCCGGGATCGGGGCGGTCGCCAGGGACTGCGGGGACGCCGGGTTGGCCAGCGCGGACGGCGCGGCGACGGCGGCCGCCGGGTCCGCCGGAGCCTCCTCGTCGTCGGCGGCGGGGACGCCGCCGATGATCCGGATGCCGGCCGCGTCGAAGGCCTCCTTGATCCGCCAGCGCAGCTCGCGCTCCACGGCGAACTGCTGGCCCGGCATCGTCTTCGCCGACACCTTCACCGTCATCGAGGCCAGCAGCACCTCGTCCAGGCCCAGCACCTCGACCGGGCCCCACAGGCGCTCGTCCCACGGGGTCTCCTTGGCCAGACCGTCCGCGACCTGCTGGACGACCTCGCGGATGTGGGTCAGGTTCTCCGTCGGCTTGACCTGTACGTCCACGCCCGCGGTGGCCCAGCCCTGGCTGAGGTTGCCGATCCGCTTGATCTCGCCGTTGCGGACGTACCAGATCTCCCCGTTGTCCCCGCGCAGCTTGGTCACCCGCAGGCCGACCTCGACGACCTCGCCGGAGGCCACACCCGCGTCGATCTTGTCGCCGACGCCGTACTGGTCCTCCATGATCATGAAAACGCCGGAGAGGAAGTCGGTCACCAGGTTCCGGGCGCCGAAACCGATCGCGACACCGGCCACACCGGCGCTCGCGAGCAGCGGGGCCAGGTCGATCTTGAGCGCGCCGAGGACCATCAGCGCGGCGGTGCCGAGGATCAGGAACGAGGCCACCGAGCGCAGCACCGAGCCGATCGCCTCCGACCGCTGGCGGCGCCGCTCGGCGTTGACCAGCAGGCCGCCGAGGGCGGTCCCCTCGACAGCCTCGGCGCTGGTGTTCATCCGGGTTATCAGCCTGGTCAGAGCCTTGCGGACCACCGAGCGGAGCGCGGCCGCGATCACGATGATCAGGAGGATCTTCAGACCGATGCTCAGCCAGGTGGCCCAGTTCTCCTCGATGAAGCTCGCGGCGTTGGTCACGCTCTGCTGGGCTTCGGCGGCGTCCGGGATCTCGGCTGCCAGCGGGAGCAGCGTGGCGGCGGGCCAGGGCACGACGGGTACCTCCAGGTATAGCGGTCTGCCGGCGGACGGGGGGGTGCGGGCAGAACATCCACACTAACGGGGCATTCCCTTGACTCTGTTGCCCGCTGTTCGCCGTGTTCGAGGGAGAGACCGGATTCACGTGGGGATGAACTGGGGTGTGGTTGAAAACACCTCCGACCCGTTACGGGCGCGTGGTGGCGCTTCGACCAGCCGTAAGGAGAGACTGGAGAGCAGATCGTCCCGGCGCGAGCCACGCGCCGCCGGCGTACAAGGAGGCAGTCCGTGCCGCACGTCCTGGTCCTCAATGCGTCGTACGAGCCTCTCGGCGTCGTACCGCTCCGCCGCGCGCTCGTCCTCGTCCTGGAGAACAAAGCGGTCTCCCTGGAGGAATCCGGCGCCTTTCTGCACAGCGCGACGAGGGCCGTGCCCGCTCCCAGCGTGGTCCGGCTCAAGCGCTTCGTGCGGGTCCCCTACCGGGGGCCCGTTCCACTCACCCGGCGTGCGCTGTTCGCGCGGGACGGCGGGCGCTGCATGTACTGCGGCGGGGTCGCCACCAGCGTCGACCACGTGATTCCGCGCAGCCGGGGCGGGCAGCACGCGTGGGACAACGTCGTCGCCGCGTGCCGGCGGTGCAACCACGTCAAGGCCGACCGGCACCTGGTCGACCTCGGCTGGCGCCTGCGGCACGATCCTGCTCCGCCGTCGGGGCTGGCGTGGCGGATCATCGGCACGGGGCACCGGGACCCGCGCTGGATGCCGTACCTCCAGCCGTACGGGGCGGACGACGCCCTGGAACGCATCGGCGTGGCCGCCTCATAGCTCCGCAGGTCTTTTCCCCCGGCCCGGCGGCCCCGCTGCCGGGCCTTTCGCCCCACCGGGGCCGTTCCTGGGCCCCTTCCGGGCCTTCCGGTGCGCCGGGCAACGCTGCCGCGCCTTCCAGCCTCGCCGGCGTTTGAGGCGCGGGTCCGGACGGAGCCCGGTGCCCGGCGCGGCCGGGTTCCTGGGGCTCCTCCCCAGACCCCGCGCCTCAAACGCCGGCGAGGCCGGGGTGGGCCGGCGAGGCTGGAAGGCGCCTCGGCGGCAACGGGGCCCGGGAGGGCGCCCGGTGGGGTTGGGGGTGCGCCGACCCTGGGGGCCGGGCGTCGGGCGCGGGTCAGGGGGTGACCGCGAAGGCCGTTGCCGACCAGAGGCTGCAGCCGAAGCGGGTGGCGCGGGTGGTGCAGGTGACGCGGAGGAAGCGGGTGTCCGGGGCGTCCAGGCGGAGGGTTTCCCGGCCGCCTCGGGACGCGGGGACGTCGACCGCCGGGTGCCAGGTGATGCCGTCCGGGGACGTCTCCACGCGGTAGGCGGAGGGGTACGCGTCCTGCCAGTGCAGCGTCAGGAGGCCCACCCGCGCCGGCGCCGCCAACTCGGCCTGCCACCACGCGCCGTCCACCGCCGGCGAGGACCAGCGGGTGCTCTCCGAGCCGTCCACCACCGCCGACGCCGGGAACTGCGGGGCCTCGTCCCCCGAGGACGTGGCCCGCGCCGTCCGCAGCAGGTCCGGCCCGCCCGTCTTCGGCACCGCCCGGACCGTGAGCGTCCGCGTCTCCCCGGCGAACGTGACGGGGATGGAGTAGACGCCCGCCGGGGTCGACGCCGGGATCGTGATCTCCACCGGGACCGAGACCCGGGTGCCGCGCGGCGCCGCCGCCTGTGAGGGCAGCCGTACCTCGACCCCCTTCGGCGCCTGCGCCGCCAGCGGCCCGCGGACCTCGTCGGCCCGCAGGCCCGACAGCTCCGCCGTCACCCGCTTGACCGCCCCGCCGATCTCCACGTCCGCCTTGCCCCCGTCGGACAGCTCGAACCGCGCCTGCGGCCCGTCGGCGAACCACGGCACGACGCCCCGTACCTCCGGCGACGGACCCGACCACGACAGCCGGACCGAGTCCGCCCGTACGCCCGCCGCGTCCGCCTGCGTCCACCCGGACGGCGAGGCGTCGGCGATCTTCCGCCAGCCCTCGCCCGGGACCCGCACCTCCACGATCGCGCCCCGCGTCCCCTCCGGCAGCGGGTCCGTCATCACGGTCACCGCCGACAGCGGCCGCGCCGTGTCCAGCTCGACCGCCCAGGTGCCGGGCAGCTTCACGACCGTGCCGGGCTGCGCGGACGCGCCCGTCCACGCGTCGGCCTCGGCCACCGCCTTCTTCAGGAACGGATCCAGCACCGCGGTGTCCACCCGCGCGTCCCCGGGCTCCGACAGCCCCTTGCGGGCCGCGGCCAGCGCCTGCGAGGACTTCCAGGCCGCCGCCCCGTCCCCGCGCGCCTGCGCCTGGAGGACGTCGACGGCCAGTTCACCGGCCGTCCCGTAGTGGGCCAGCCGCTCCAGCCACGGCCCCGCCTCGCCGTCCTCGCCCGCCAGGTACGCCAGCCGCCGCGGCGCCTCCCGCATGACGGTGAACGCCGCGCGCAGCCGCTCCCCGGCCGCCTTCGCGGCGTCGCCGGAGCCCCGGGTCCGCCAGAACTCCTTCACCAGCGGCTTCAGGTACGCCGACTCCTCCTGCTTCAAACCCGACGACGCCGTGTTCCCGGCCAGCGCGCCCAGCGCCTCCCGGGCCCGCGCGTCCGGCCCGGCCAGCTCCGCGACCGCCGCCGCCCAGGACTCCGCAGGCCGGTAACCGCGCGGGTTCCAGGAGTAGTCCGCCGCCGTGAACAGCGGGATCCGCGACAGCGTGCCCTGCTGCATGGCGTTGGCCATCATGCCCGCCGAACCGCCCGCGACCGCGGGTTCCCGCCCGACGTACGGGCCGAGGTAGATCCGGCCGGGCTCCCAGTCGTTCACCGGGTAGTTGTCCATGGTGACCATCGGATGCCCGAACGCGGCCCGGGCCCCGGCCAGTTCCTTGCCGGTGATGGTGCGCGGCACCACGCCCACGCCGGTCCAGGCCACCTCCACGCGCCCGTCCAGCCGGCCCGCCAGGGCCGTCCGGTAGGCGGTGGCACCGTCCTGGTAGTACTCGGTGGGCAGCAGCGACAGCGGGGCCGCCCCCGGATGCCGCGCCGCCAGGTGGGCCGCCAGCTCGCCGGCGACCTCCGCATGCGCCTTCGCCGCCGCCTCCGGGCCCGTCCCGTAGCGCACCCGGTCCGCCCGGCAGCCCCACTCCGTGTAGCTGACGTCCTGGAACTGCAGTTGGAACGCCCGGAAGCCCAGCTCCCACATCCCGTCGACCTTGCGGGCGAGCGCCGCCCGGTCCTCCGCCGAGGCCAGGCACATCGACTGCCCCGGGGACACCGCCCAGCCGAGCACCACCTTGTTGGCGCGGGCCTGCTCCGCCAGCGCCCGGAACTCGTCCTTGCGCTCCTGCGGGTACTCCTCGCGCCAGCCCGTCGTGCGGTACGTGTCGTCGCCCGGGGCGAGCAGCAGCCGGTTCTGCTTGGTGCGGCCCATGAACTCCAGCTGCGCGAGGCGCTGTTCCCGCGTCCACTGCTGCCCGTAGAAGCCCTCGGTGATGCCGCGCACCGGCGCGATCGGCCAGTCCCGCACCGTCGCTCCGGGGACCTTCCCGTCGCCTCCGGCCAGCAGCTGACGCAGCGTCTGCGCCGCGTGGAACAGCCCGTCCTCGCCCACGCCGGACAGGGCGACGGTGTCCCGGCCGCCCGCGCGGCCCACCGCGATCCGGTAGCCCCCGGCCGGCAGGTCGCCGGCGTCGGCCGCGCCCAGCTCCCGCAGCGCCTGGTCCGCGTCGGGGCCCTGGAGCCGTACGACGGTGCCCCGTTCGGGCAGCGCCGCGCCCGGTCGGGCCTCGCGCAGGGTCCGTACGCCCGCCCCGCGCAGGGCCGTCCGTACCGCCTTGGCGGCGTCGGGGTCGGCGTCGGCGGGCAGTACCAGTACGGCCTCGGAGCCCAGCGGAACAGCGCGCTTCGGATCGGTGGCCATCGACTGCGGCCGCGGCCACACGGTCGGGCTCCCGTCGGCCGACCGGGGCGCCTGGCCGAGGGCCACGCCCTCCGCGGACGACGCCCCCGTCGCGGGCGCGGGCGCGTTCCCCGTCGCCGCGCCGACGCCCGGTTCCGGCGCGGGCGTCTGCGGGGCCGTCAGCCACTCGAACGCCCCCGGTTGCCCCGCGATCACCGTGCCGCCGAGCAGTGTGCCGACGACGGCCACGGCCGCGGCCGTGGTCCGCTTCCTGCCCCTGAGCTGCACCGAGCCTCCTCGTCGCGGGTCGTCACCCGCTCGTACGAATGAGCCCGAGCCCACCACCCGTGCGCCCGGAGTGTCAATGCGAGAGGGTGATCTGACCGGTATACGCCAGGAATGCGAAGCCCCCGACTGGGTATGGCTGCGTTATTCATCCGGGTGTCGCAGGGGTACGTCCGACCGCCGTCCGGGTCTTGAGCCTGACGGCCCGACCGTCAGATATGGATAGGGATGCAGATGGACGACCTGGCCCGGCTCGCGGCCCTGCACGGCGTCGCCACCGCCTACCAGCCCGCCGCGGACGTCACCGTTCCGGTGCCGGAGGCCACCGTCAAGGCGGTCCTCGGCCTGCTGGGGGTCGTCACCGACGACGCCGAGAGCGTCCGGGCGTCCCTCGACGGCGCCGTACGGGAGGCGGCCGAGCGGCTGTTGCCGCCGACGGTGGTGCTCTGGCAGGGGGAACCCCTGCCGCCGCAGCCGGCCGGGCTGCCGCCGGGCACCCGGGTGCGGGTGGTGGCGGAGGAGTCGGGCGAGGAGCTCGCCTGGGGCCCCGGACTGCCCCTCGGCGTCCACCGGCTCACCGCCGAGGCCCCGGACGGCCGGACGGGCCGCGCCACCCTGATCGTGGCCCCGCCGCGGGCCCCGGCCGCGCCCGGTCGGGCCCACGGGCTCCTCGTCCAGCTGTACTCGCTGCTGTCCGAGCGCTCCTGGGGCATGGGCGACCTCGGTGACCTCGCCGGACTCGCCCGCTGGGCCGGCCGCGCCCACGGCGCCGGGTTCATCCAGGTCAACCCGTTGCACGCGGCCGTGCCCGGGACCCCGACCGACCCCTCCCCGTACCGCCCGTCCTCGCGGCGCTTCCCGGACCCGGTGTACCTGCGGATCGAGGACGTCCCCGAGTACGCCGACTGCCCGGACCGCGACGCCCTCGACGACCTCGCCGCCCGGGGCGGGGACTTGCGCCGGCAGGTCCTGGAGAAGGGCGCGCTGATCGACCGCGACGCCGTCTGGGAACTCAAGCGGCAGGCCCTGGAACTGCTGTACACCGTCCCGCGCACCCCCGAACGGGAGGCCGCCTACGAGGCGTTCCGTACGGAGCAGGGGGCTCCGCTGGAGCTGCACGCCGCCTGGTGCGCCGGGCGCGCCGGGGAGGACCCGAAGGAACGGGGCGACTTCCACCGCTGGCTGGTCTGGCTGACGGAGTCCCAGCTCGCCGCCGCCCAGCGGGCCGCGCGGGAGGCCGGCATGTCCGTCGGCATCGTGCACGACCTGGCCGTCGGGGTGCACCCCCAGGGCTCCGACGTCCTCGGGCTCCCCCACTACTCCCGGCACGCCTCGGTCGGCGCCCCGCCCGACGCCTTCAACGCGCGCGGCCAGGACTGGGGCCTGCCGCCCTGGCGGCCCGACCGGCTGGAGGAAGCGGCGTACGAGCCCTTGCGGGCCCTGTTGCGCGGGGTGTTCCGGTACGCGGGCGCGCTGCGCATCGACCACGTCATGGGCCTGTTCCGGCTCTGGTGGATCCCGCGGGACGCGCTGCCCGCCGAGGGCACGTACGTCTCCTACGACGGGGAGGCGATGCTCGCGGTCCTGGTGCTGGAGGCGCACCGGGCCGGGGCACTGGTCATCGGCGAGGACCTCGGGACGGTGGAGCCGCGGGTCCGCGAGGCGCTGGCCCGGCGCGGGGTGCTCGGCACCTCGGTGCTGTGGTTCGAGCGGGACTGGGCGGGCGACGGCAGGCCGCTGGCCCCCGAGGCCTGGCGGGCGGACTGCCTGGCCACCGTCACCACCCACGATCTGCCGCCCACGGCCGCCAAGCTGGCCGGGGGCCATGTGGAACTGCGCGACCGGCTGGGCCTGCTGACCCGCCCGGCCGGGGCGGAGCGGGCCGAGGACGCCGCCGACACCGCCGAGTGGCTGGCGGTGCTGGACGGCCTCGGCCTGGACGCGAAGGGCGAGGAGGCCGCCGTGCAGGCCCTGTACGGGTTCCTGCTGCGCACTCCGGCGCGGCTGGTCGGGGTGTGGCTGCCGGACGCGGTGGGGGACCGGCGGCCGCAGAACCTGCCGGGGACCTGGGACCAGTACCCCAACTGGCGGCTGCCCGTCGCCGATGGCGGGGGCCGGCCGGTGACGCTGGAGGCGCTGACGGCCTCGCCCCGCGCGAACGCCCTGCTGAGCGCCGTACGGGAGGGCGTGCGCACCCGTACGGCACCCCCGGGCGCGCGCCCCGTTTAGGTGTTCGCTACGTTTGCACCGTGGACAAGAAGAACGCTCTGCGCGCCGGCGCCGTCACGGCCGGATCGACGCTGATGATGCTGCTGATGACGTCTCCCGCCCTCGCGGTGACCCGGGACGACGGCGACGACCCGGGCCCGGGCCTGAGCGTCGCGCAGACGCTCGGTCTGTACGTGTTCCTGCCGATCGTGCTGTTCCTGGTGATCGCGGGCCTGGTGATGGTCCTCGACAAGTCGGACAAGCAGCAGGCGCACAGCTGATCAGCTGATCCGACTTGCCCGGCAGTGCCGGTCATCTCTTCAGACTTCCGGGGCGCCGGGGGTCCGCGGGCCGACGCGTATCGGCTCTGTGGCGGACCTCCGGCGCCCCGTCGTGTTCCGGGGCCGGTCGGCCCCTACGGCATTCCGGCCAGCAGCTTGCGCAGCAGGCCGCTGAGCACCTCCGCCTCGTCGTCGGTCAGGCCGACGAGCGCCGCCCGCTGCGTCTCCAGCCCGGCCGTGACGGCCTGGTCGATGAGGTTCAGGCCGCGCTCGGTGATCGTCACCTGGAGCCCGCGCCGGTCGTGCGGATCCGGCTTGCGGACGAGCAGTCCGGCCTTCTCCAGCTTGTCCAGGCGCCCGGTCATGCCGCCCGTGGTGAGCATGAGCGTGGCCGACAGCTGGCGCGGCGAGAGGGTGTAGGGCTCGCCGGAGCGGCGCAGGGTGGCGACGACGTCGAACTCGCCGCGGGAGATCCCGTAGCGCCCGTACGTCTGCTCCATCGCGTCGCCGATGGCCTTGGCGATCCGGTAGATCCGGCCGAACAGGGCCATCGCGTCGGTGTTGAGGTCCGGTCGTACCACGTGCCACTGCGCGGTGATCGCGTCCACGGCGTCCTTGTTGGCCTCGGTCATGGGCAAAGTATCGGGTTCTGATTGGTCGTTCGCAAGAAAGTTGCTTGACGAAAAGTAGCTTAGCGGTAAGCTACTGCCAAGCGACCTACTCGGGGGGAGAAAGCGGATGCGGGCGAACAGAGCGGCCACGGCGCGGGAAACGAGGGTGACGGGGGAGCGGTCCCTGCTCCTGGGAGCCGGGATCAGCGCGATCGGGATCGGCATGTACGTCCCCTTCTCGCTCGTCTTCTTCCACCACGTCACCGGCCTCTCCTTCGCCCTCGTCGGCGTGGTCATGACCGTGACCGGGCTGACCGGACTGGCGTTCATGCCGCTGGCCGGCGCGGCCGTCGACCGGTACGGCGCCAAGCGGGTCAACCTGGCGCTGTACGCGATCCGGGCGGCCGGCTTCGCCCTCTACCCCCTCGCCGGCTCCCTGCCCGCCTTCGCGGCCGTCGCCCTGGTCACCGCGCTCGCCGACCGGTCCTTCCCGGTGGTCCAGCAGTCCCTGATCGGGGAGGTGGCGCGCGGCGGCGCCCGGGACCGGCTCCAGGCCTCGCTCCGCGCCCTCCAGAACGCCGGGATGGGCGCCGGGGCCCTGCTGGTCTCCGGGGTGCTCGCCCTGTGGGGGACCGGCGGATTCACCTACACCGCCTGGGGGAACGCCCTCGCCTTCGCCCTCGCCGGACTGCTCGTCAGCCGGGTCCGGCCAGTCCGCGACGCCGGGGCGCCCCCGGCGAAGCGCGCACAGGCCGGATACCGGATGGTGCTGCGCGACCGGCCCTTCCTCGGCCTGACCGCCGCCAACTTCCTGACCGCGCTGGGCTACGCGGCCCTTTCGGTGCTCTTCCCGCTCTACATCGCCACCTGGCTGCACGGCCCCGACTCCCTCACCGGAGCCGCCTTCACCGTCAACACCGCCCTGTGCGCCGGGATCGGCGTCCTGATCGCGGGCCGGGTGCGCCGCTCCGGAGCCCGCCGGACCCGCTCGGCGGCCCTCGGCTCGCTGCTCTTCGCCGCCGCCTTCGTCGCCCAGATCCTGCTCGGGACGCTGCGCCCCGGGCAGAGCGCGACACTGGTCGCCCTGCTGGCCATCGTGGTCGTCTACACCCTCGGCGAGCTGGTGCACAGCCCCTCCGGCGGGGCCCTGTCGGTCTCCGCCGCCCCGGAGGCGGTGCGGGGGCGCTACCTCGCCACCTACCAGCTGTCCTACTCGCTGGCCACCGCGCTGGCCCCGTCCCTCTTCACCGGACTGCTCGCGGTGGACGGGCGGCTGCCCTGGGCCGTCCTCGCCGTCGCCGCCCTCGGCGCCGCCGCGGCGCTGGTCCGGCTGGAGCGGCACCTGCCGGCCGAGGCCGTGTACGCGGAGCCGGCCACCGCACCCGCCGCCGCGGCCACCGGACCCGCCGCCGCGGCCACCGCGCCCGCCACCGCGCCCGCCGCCGCGCCGGCCACCGGTTCCGTCTCCGCGACCGCTTGAACCTCCCTCACCTGACCGAGGAGTTACCGTGAACCGCTCCGCCACCGTCGCCCTGACCGCCCTCGCCCCGATCTCCTGGGGTTCGACCTACACCGTCGCCAGCGAGCTGCTCCCGCCCGACCGGCCGCTGTTCACCGGGGTCATGCGGGCGCTGCCCGCCGGGCTGCTGCTGATCGCGCTCTCCCGCACGCTGCCCAAGGGCGCCTGGTGGTGGAAGTCCGCCGTGCTGGGCGCGCTGAACATCGGCGCCTTCTTCCCGCTGCTGTTCCTCTCCGCGTACCGGCTGCCGGGCGGTGTCGCCGCCGTACTGGGCAGCGCCGGACCGCTGTTCGTCGTAGGACTGGCCGCGCTGCTGCTGGGGGAGCGGGCGCAGCTGAAGACGGTCCTCGCCGCCGTCACCGGGGCGTTCGGAGTCAGCATGGTGGTGCTCACCGCCGACGCCCGGCTCGACCTGGTCGGCATTGCCGCCGGTGTGGTCTCCTCCGCCTCCATGGCCGCGGGCACCGTGATGACCAAGCGCTGGGGCCGCCCCGAGGGCGTCGGTCCGCTGGCCATGACCGGCTGGCAGCTCACCGCGGGCGGGCTGGTCATCATCCCGATCGCCGCGCTCGTCGAGGGAGCGCCGCCCGCGCTCGACGGCAAGGCCTTCCTCGGTTACGGCTACATGATGCTGATCAACACCGGCATCGCGTACTGGCTCTGGTTCCGCGGCATCGGGCAGCTCACCGCCACCTCCGTCACCCTGCTCGGCCCGCTGTCCCCGCTGACCGCGGCCGTCATCGGCTGGTCGGCGCTCGGGCAGGCGCTGTCGCCCGTACAGCTGGTGGGGATGGCGATCGCCTTCGGGGCCACCGTCGCGGGCCAGCTCTTCGCCGGCCGGGCGCAGCAGGGGAAGCCGTCCCGGGAAGTCGTTCGATCGTTCAGTTCTGCTGAAGGGAATGCTCATAATGTTTCGATGGACCTGACGGGTGAGCCGGTGCGACGGTAGACCCACGAACCGACGACACCGCACCCGAGGGGGAACACACCGTGGCCGTCATGGACCGCGTCCGTACCGCTCAGCCAGTCCAGCCGAAGAAGGGCGCCGCCGGGCTCGGCGTCCTGCTCGCCCTGGTCGCGACGGTGGTCTGGTCCGGCAGCTTCGTCGCCACCCGCGGCATGGCCGAGTCCGTCCCGCCCGTCCAGGCCGTGTTCTGGCGCTGGGTCATCGCGGCCGTCGCCGTCACCCCCTTCGCCGCCCGCCAGGCCTGGCGGCAGCGGGCCCTGATCCGCCGGCACTTCGGCTACGTCGCCCTCGCCACCCTGTTCGGCGTCGCCCTCTACAACACGCTGGTGCACCAGGCCGGACTGACCACCTCCGCCTCCAACATGGGCATGATCATGGCCGCCTCCCCGGTCGTCATGGCGCTCTACGCCCGCGTCGGCGGCGAACGCCTCGGCGCCCGCCGCGTGTCCGGGTTGCTGCTCGCCGCCCTCGGGGTGCTGCTGCTCGTCGGGGACGGCTCGCTCGCCTTCGACTTCACCGCCGGCGACCTGTGGATGTTCGGCGCCGCCCTGTCCTTCGCCACCTACAGCGCGCTCCTCAGGCGAAAGCCCGCCGAACTCGGCGGCCTGGCCTTCCTGCTCACCACCTTCGTCTTCGGCGCGCTGATGCTGGCCCCCGCCTACGCCGTCTCCGTCACCGTCCAGGGCGGCTTCGCCCTCACCCCCGCCACCGGCGGCATGCTGCTCTACGTCGGCGTCATGTCCTCCGCCGTCGCCTTCTTCGCCTGGAACAAGGCCGTCTCGGTGATCGGCGCCGCCCGCGCCGGCGTCGTCTACTACCTCCAGCCGGTCTGCGTCGCCGGCCTCGGCCTCCTGCTCCTCGGCGAGCGCACCGGCCCGGCCGAGCTCCTGTGCATGGCGCTCATCCTCGGCGGCGTCGCCCTCGGTGCCCGCCGGTAGGTTCGGTCCCATGACCGAGTGGGACATCAAGAAGCTGCGGATCCTGCGGGCCCTGGCCGACCGGGGCACCGTGACCGCGACGGCCGAGGCGCTGCACATGACGCCCTCGGCCGTTTCGCAGCAACTGACCAACCTGGCCCGGCAGCTGGGCGTCCCGCTGCTGGAGGCGCAGGGCCGCCGGGTCCGCCTCACCGACGCCGCGCACCTCGTCCTGCGGCACGCGGAAGCGGTGTTCGCGCAGCTGGAGCGCGCCGACGCCGAGATCGCCGGATATCTGGCGGGCGAGGCCGGCGAGGTCCGGGTCGGCGCCTTCTCCACCGCCGTCCCGGCCCTGGTGGTCCCGGCGGCGGCCGCCCTGCGGCTGACCCACCCCCGCGTGGAGGTCCGGGTACGGGAGACCGAGGCCGCCGAGTCGTACGAACTGCTCTCCGCCGGGGCCGTGGACCTCGCCCTCTCCCTCGCGGCGCACGCCCCGACCGCCCGCGATCCCCGCTTCACCCGCGTCCCGCTGCTGGCGGACCCCCTGGACGTGGCCCTGCCGCCCGAGCACCCGCTCGCCCGGGCGCCCCGGCTGCGCCTGGCGGACCTGTCCGGCGAACCCTGGATCTACGGCGGCTCCGGCCCCTGGTCGCAGATCACCCGCAGCGCCTGCGAGGCGGCCGGCTTCGTCCCGGAGCAGGCGCACTCCGCCGCCGGCTGGTCGGCGATCCTGGCGCTGGTCGAGGCCGGCATGGGCGTGGCCCTGATCCCCCGGATGGCCGCGGGCCGGGCCACCGGCGTCACCGTCCGGGACCTCGGCCGGGACCGCCCCACCCGCCACGTCATCGCCGCGACCCGGCGCGGGGCGGAGGCCGCCCCGGCGGTGGCGCGGGTGCTGGACGCCCTGCGGGACGCGGCCCGGCTGCGCGCGGGCGGCGGCGCCCCGTCCGACTGAGCCGCACGGGCGCCCCGTACGCGCGGGGAACGCCGGTGCCCCGGCCCGCCGAAGCGGACCGGGGCACCGGTGGTGTCAGCCGTACGGCCGGGTCAGGACGCGGCGGCCGCGTCCGCCGCCTGGGCCTTCAGAGCGCGCTCGATGCCCGCGCGGCACTCCGAGACGAGCCGGCGCAGGGCCGGGTTCGGCTCGGCCGAGGCCAGCCAGGCGTCCGTCGCGGCCAGGGTCTGCGCCGAGATCTGCAGCGACGGGTACAGGCCCACCGCGATCTGCTGGGCGATCTCGTGGCTGCGGGTGTCCCAGACCTCCTTGACCACCGCGAAGTACTTCGCGGTGTAAGGGGCCAGCAGCTCGCGCTGGTCGGTCTGCACGAAGCCGCCGATCACCGCCTCCTGCACCGCGTTGGGCAGCCCGCCGACCTCCACCATCGAGGCCCACGCCGCGGCCTTGGCCTCGGCCGTCGGGAACGCCGCCCGGGCGGTGGCCGCGTGGCGCTCGCCCGCCGCCGTCGGGTCCCGCTCCAGCTCGGCCGCGATGACCGGCTCGTCCGCGACCCCGGTCGCCGCCAGGCGCTCCAGGAACGCCCAGCGCAGCTCGGTGTCGACGACCAGGCCCTCGACCTCGGCCGTGCCGTCCAGCAGCGCCGACAGGTACGTCAGCTGCTCCTCGGTGCGGGCCGTGGCCGCGAAGGCGCGGGCCCACGCCAGCTGGTGGTCGCTGCCCGGCTCCGCCGCGCGCAGGTGCTCCAGGGTGGCCTCGGTCCAGGCCGCCAGACCCTGCTCGCGCCAGGCCGGGTCCCCGTAAAGCTCGACGGCCAGCTTCACCTGGCGGTGCAGCGACTGGACGACGCCGATGTCGGACTCCTTGCCGATGCCGGAGAGCACCAGGGCGAGGTAGTCGCGGGTCGCGAGCTCGCCGTCGCGGGTCATGTCCCAGGCGGAGGCCCAGCACAGCGCGCGCGGCAGCGAGGCCTCGAAGTCGCCGAGGTGCCCGGTGACGAACGCCAGGGACTCCTCGTCGAGGCGGACCTTCGCGTACGAGAGGTCGTCGTCGTTCAGCAGCACGACGTCCGGGCGGCGCAGGCCGGCCAGCTCCGGCACCTCCGTCAGCTCGGCGGCCGCGACGTCGAGCTCGACCCGCTGCACGCGCACGAGCTTGCCGGTCGCCCCGTCCAGCGAGTAGAAGCCCACCGCGATGCGGTGCGGGCGCAGGACGGCCTCGCCCTTGGCGCCGGCCGGCAGGGCCGGGGCCTCCTGGCGGACCGCGAAGGAGGTGATGACCCCGTCCGCGTCGGTCGTGATCTGCGGGCGCAGCACGTTGATGCCGGCGGTCTCCAGCCACGCCTTCGACCAGGTGGTCAGGTCGCGGCCGGAGGTCTCCTCCAGGGCGCCCAGCAGGTCGGACAGGCGCGTGTTCCCGAAGGCGTGCGCCTTGAAGTACGCCTGCACGCCCTTGAAGAAGGCGTCCGTGCCGACGTAGGCGACGAGCTGCTTGAGCACCGAGGCGCCCTTGGCGTACGTGATCCCGTCGAAGTTGACCATGACGTCTTCGAGGTCACGGATGTCCGCCATGATCGGGTGCGTGGACGGCAGCTGGTCCTGCCGGTACGCCCAGGTCTTGAGGGAGTTGGCGAACGTGGTCCACGCGTGCGGCCACTTCGAGCCGTCGGCGTACGCCATGCACGCGATCGAGGTGTAGGTGGCGAACGACTCGTTCAGCCACAGGTCGTTCCACCACTCCATGGTGACGAGGTCGCCGAACCACATGTGGGCGAGCTCGTGGAGGATCGTCTCGGCGCGCGTCTCGTACGCCGCGTCCGTCACCTTCGAGCGGAAGACGTACTGGTCGCGGAAGGTGACCGCGCCCGCGTTCTCCATCGCGCCCGCGTTGAACTCGGGGACGAAGAGCTGGTCGTACTTGGCGAACGGGTAGGCGTAGGCGAACTTCTCCTGGAACCAGTCGAAGCCCTGCCGCGTGACGTCGAAGATCGCGTCCGCGTCGAGGAACTCGGCGAGCGAGGGCCGGCAGTAGATGCCGAGCGGCACGGACTGCCCGTCGGGACCCTCGTACGAGCTGTGCACCTCGTGGTACGGGCCGACGATCAGCGCGGTGATGTACGTGGAGATGCGCGGGGTCGGCTCGAAGCGCCAGACGTTGTCCTTGACGTCCTCGGGCTTCGGCGTCGGGGAGTTCGAGATCACCTTCCAGCCCTCGGGGGCGGTCACGGTGAACTGGAACGTCGCCTTCAGGTCGGGCTGCTCGAAGCTGGCGAAGACCCGCCGCGCGTCCGGCACCTCGAACTGGGTGTACAGGTACGCCTGCTCGTCGACCGGGTCGACGAAGCGGTGCAGGCCCTCACCGCTGTTGGTGTACGCGCAGTCCGCGACGACGCGGAGCTCGTTCGCCCCGGCCGCGAGGTCGTCCAGCGCGATCCGGGAGTCCCGGAAGACGGCGGCCACGTCGAGGGACTTGCCGTTCAGGACGACCTCGTGCACGGCCGGCGCGACCAGGTCGATGAAGGTCTCGGCACCTGCCTCGGCCGACTGGAAGCGCACGGTGGTCACGGAGGGGAAGGTGCCGCCCCCCTGCGCCGCGCTGAGATCGAGTTCGACCTCGTACGAGTCGACGGTGAGCAGCTTCGCCCGCTGCTGAGCCTCTTCACGGGTGAGATTCGTGCCAGGCACGCGGTCATCTCCTTTGATGGTGACGTTGCCCGGCCATCCTTCCACGCGGACCCCCTCACCGCCCCGGGGTAATCCACGAGCGAACGCGGGCCCCGAACGCGACGTCCGATTTCCGCCAGCTTCACCCGCTCCGGCCGCGCACCCTGGTGCGTATGACCACCACCACGACGCCGCACACCGTGCTCCCGATCGCCCCCGCCGTGCTCGTCGCCCTGCGCGTCCGCGACGACGCCGGGCGCCCCGCCCTCCCGTACGAGGACCCCGAGGGCGGCGCCCCGCTGCGCTGCTGCCTGCGCCGCAGCCGGCCCGGCGAGCGGATCGCCCTCGTCTCGTACGCGCCGCTGCGCCGCTGGGCCGCGGAGCGCGGGGTGGACCCGGGCGCGTACGACGAGCAGGGCCCGGTCTTCGTCCACGCCGCCGACTGCGGCGGTCCGGCGGCGGAGTCCGGGTACCCCTTCGCCCATCCCGGCGCCCTGCGCGCCGCCCGCCGCTACGACGCCGCGGGGCACATCCTCGGCGGCCGCGTGCTCACCCTGGCCGCCGACCCCGACGCGCAGATCGAGGCGGCCCTCACCGAGGCGTTCGCCGACCCGGCCGTCGCCCTCGTGCACGTCCGCGCGGTCGAGTTCGGCTGCTTCCTCTTCGAGGCCCGCAGGCGGACCTGACCAGGTTCGCGCACGCGGAAGGGGCGGCACCGACCGGTGCCGCCCCTTCACCACGGCCGCGGAATCAGCCGCGCAGCTCCTCGGCGACGAGCTCGGCGATCTGGACCGCGTTCAGCGCGGCGCCCTTGCGCAGGTTGTCGTTCGACAGGAACAGCGCGAGGCCGTTCTCGACCGTCTCGTCCACGCGGATGCGGCCCACGTACGAGGCGTCCCGGCCGGCGGCCTGGAGCGGGGTCGGGATCTCCGAGAGCTCCACGCCCGGCGCGCCCGTCAGCAGCTCGACCGCGCGCTCCACGCCGATCGGGCGCGCGAAGCGGGCGTTGACCTGGAGGGAGTGGCCCGAGAAGACCGGCACGCGCACGCAGGTGCCCGAGACCTTGAGCTCCGGGATCTCCAGGATCTTGCGGGACTCGTTGCGGAGCTTCTGCTCCTCGTCGGTCTCGAAGGAGCCGTCGTCGACCAGGTTGCCCGCGAGCGGGACCACGTTGTAGGCGATCGGGCGCTTGTAGACCTGCGGCTCGGGGAAGTCCACGGCGCCGCCGTCGAAGGTGAGCTGGTCGGCGGCCTCGGAGACGGCGCAGGCCTGGCCCTTGAGCTCGGCCACGCCGGCCAGGCCCGAGCCGGACACGGCCTGGTAGGTGGTGGCGACCAGCGCGGTCAGACCGGCCTCGTCGTGCAGCGGGCGCAGCACCGGCATCGCGGCCATGGTGGTGCAGTTCGGGTTCGCGATGATGCCCTTGGGGCGGTTCTTGATCGCGTGCGGGTTGACCTCGGAGACGACCAGCGGCACCTCGGGGTCGCCGCGCCAGGCGGAGGAGTTGTCGATCACGACGGCGCCCTGCGAGGCGACCTTCTCCGCGAGGGCGCGCGAGGTGGCGCCGCCCGCCGAGAACAGCACGATGTCCAGGCCGGAGTAGTCGGCCGCGGAGGCGTCCTCGATGGTGATCTCGCGGCCCTCCCACTCCAGGGTGGAGCCCGCGGAACGGGCCGAGGCGAACAGCCGCAGCTCGTCCACCGGGAACTTCCGCTCGGCGAGGATGCCGCGCATGACTCCGCCGACCTGTCCGGTGGCTCCGACGATTCCGACCCTCACGGTGACTCCTTTGGTACGTACGACGCGGGCGCGCGTACAGCCATCATGCGTTCGACCCCACGAGGCTTGTCCAATCCATTGTCCGAGGTACGGACGGTGTCCCCGGCGTTAACCCGTGTGACGAGTCCGTGGCGGGCGTGTTGCACGGCCCCCGAACACCCGTTTTGCCTGGTCGCGGCCGGTTAGCGTCCGGTCTGTCGTGTCCGTTGTCCGGACACGGCCGACCGCAGAACGAACCGCCTACCTCGGGGAGAACCACCGTGCGCGCCATCCGCCACCGCCGCCGGTCCATACCGGCGCTCGCCGCCCTCGCGGCCGCCGCCGTCGCCGCACCCGTCCTGCTGACCGCCACCCCGGCCGCCGCCCACGGGCCCGACCGGCGCCCGGGCAAGCTGGCCAAGGAGCTGGTGGAGGAGGTCACCGCGCGCGGGGCCTACCGCCACCTGGCGAAGTTCCAGCAGATCGCCGACGCCAACGGCGGCAACCGGGCCGCCGGCACGCCCGGCCACCTGGCCTCCGCCGCGTACGTCCACGACACGCTGAAGAAGGCCGGGTACCAGGTCTCGTACCAGGACTTCGACATCTACGAGGCGCACACGAAGACGGAGAAGACCACCGTCCTCGGCGCGCAGCCGCGCGAGCTGGCCACCGCCGCGTTCACCTTCACCAAGTCCACCCCGGCGGCCGGGCTGACCGCGCCGCTCGCGCTCGCCCGGGTCGACGAGACCCCCGGCTGCACCGCCGACGACTACCCGGCGGGCGCCTTCACCGGCAAGATCGCCCTGGTCAAGCGCGGGACCTGCACCTTCGTGGAGAAGCAGAACGCCGCCGCGGCGGCCGGCGCGATCGGCGTCATCGTCTACAACCACAGCGGCACCACCCCGGTCCGCGGCGGGTTCTCCTCGCCGGCCGAGGGCCTGATCCCCAGCGCCGGGATCACCCTGGCGGACGGCGAGGCGCTGGCCGCGGCCGCCGCCCAGGGCGAGGTGAAGGTACGCCTGGACCTCGACCAGGAGCACGTGAAGAAGACCACCCGCAACGTGATCGCCGAGACGAAGGGCGGCCGCTCCGACCGCGTCGTCACCGTCGGCGCGCACCTGGACTCGGTCCCCGAGGGCCCGGGCATCAACGACAACGGCTCCGGCTCGGCCGGCCTGCTGGAGGTGGCCCTGCGGCTCGCCGACGAGGGCGCCAACAAGAAGGGCAAGGGGACCGCCAACAAGGTGCGGTTCGCCTGGTGGTCGGCGGAGGAGCTGGGCCTGCTGGGCTCCGAGCACTACGTCGCGCAGCTGTCCGAGAAGCAGAAGAAGGACATCGCGCTGTACCTGAACTTCGACATGATCGCCTCGCCGAACCCGGTGCAGTTCGTCTACGACGGCGACGACTCGGACAAGACCGGCTCGGGCGCGGGCCCGGCCGGCTCCGCGCAGATCGAGGCGCTGATCAACGGCTTCCTCGACAGGAAGGGCAAGCCGCACGAGGGCAGCGACTTCGACGGCCGCTCCGACTACGGCCCGTTCATCGCGAACGGCATCCCGGCCGGCGGCACCTTCACCGGCGCCGAGGGCATCAAGACCGCCGAGCAGGCCAAGCGGTACGGGGGCACGGCCGGCGCCGCGTACGACCCGAACTACCACGGGGCGGGCGACAACCTGAAGAACCTCGACCTCAAGGCCTTCGACACCAACCTGGACGTGATCGCCCACGCGGTCGGCACCTACGCCCAGGACCTGCGCTCGCTGGGCAAGTAACAGGCAGCGCTCCCGAGGGGGGAACGGCGAAGGGGCGGGCGTCCGATCCGGGCGCCCGCCCCTCCGTCATGCGATCAGCCGGTCACCCGTTACGGGAGGACCTTCTCGATCTGGACGCTGCCGGTGCCGGCGGCGGTGCCGCGGCCGTTGAGCAGCTTGACCTCGCCGAAGAACTGACGGCCCTCGGGGGCCGGGGCAGTGGCCAGGACCTTCGCCGAGACGGACGCGGTGGCGCCGTTGGCGAGGTTCACCGCGGCGGCCTCGTCGACCTGGACGGAGCCCAGGGCGGACGAGAAGTACACGTCGCGGTAGTTGTACGTGGTGGTGCCGGCCGGAACCGCGTAACCCGCCACCTCGATGGTGTAGGTGCCTGCGGCCGGGTTGACCAGGCTGACGGACTCCTCGGAGTCGCCGTCGGCGGACGAGCCGACCTTCACGCCGTCCTTGAGGACGGTGAGGTCGAGGTCGGCACCGGTGTCGGAGACGCCACCGATGGCCACGTCGAGGCGGGAGACGCCCTCGCCGATGGTGACGGTGCTGGTCTGGGTCTCACCGTTGGCGATGGTCGGCTTGGCGACCTTCGCGGAACCGAGCGAGCCGCCCTGGAGCTTGCCGCCGGAGATGGCCGCGGCGTCGTTCTTGACGGTCCACTGGACCGGGGCCGCGGTGCCCTGCTTGACCTCGGGCAGCACCTTGACCGCCGGGTCGAAGGCCGCACCGAGGACGCTGACGTCCAGCCGGTACGGGTTGTCGAGCAGCGGCGACGTACGGCGCGACTCGACCTCGATCTCCCAGACGCCCGGCGTCGGCTCGGCGTACGAGCGCAGGTCGGGGCGGCAGGTGTTGGCCGGGTTGTCGTAGTTCGGGTAGCACTGGGTCGTCGCGCTGTCCTCGACGCCCACGCCGTACGGGTGGATCGAGATGAAGCGCGTCTGGCTGCCCGGCTTCAGACCGCCGAGGGCGACCTCAAGGGTCTTGGCGCCCTGCGGGACGGTCACGAAGTAGGACTTGTGGCTGTTGCGCTGCACCGAGGAGGTGTCCGACATCGTGAACGACGGCTTCGCCAGCGGGGTGGCGGCGACGACCGTGGTCAGGATCTGCTTGTCGATGCCCTCGGTGGTCTCGTCGTCCAGCTGCAGGATGCCGCTGTGGACGCCGGCCGACGTGGCCTTGGCCTCGACCTTGATGGTGACGGGCTTGTTCAGGGGCAGCGTGACGTAGTCGTAGCCGCCGATGACCTTGAACGTGCCGTCGTTGTTGCGCCAGCTCAGGTTGTGCCGGGTACCGTACTTGACGCCGGTGGTGCGGGTGACGACGACGTCGTAGACCTTCTTCTGGCCGACCTTGAGGCCGCCCTCGCGGTCGTAGAGGCCGGTGCCGAAGCCCGGGGTCTTCAGGAACTGGTCGATCGCGGTGTCGACCGGGGCCTTGACGGTGAACTCGTTGGCCTTCGCGTCGCGCTGGATGGACTCCCACGCCTCGACGATGTCGATCAGACCGGAGCCCTGGGCGTGCGCCGGGACGTCGGCGATCTTCTTCGCGGTGCTGGTCAGCGCCACGCGCAGGCCGGCCGGCTTGAGCGCGATGTTGTGCTGCTTCGCGGCCGAGATCAGCAGGGCGCTGGCGCCCGCCGCCTGCGGGGAGGACATCGAGGTGCCCTGGAGCATGCCGTAACCGGCCGGCAGGTCGTAGCCGGCCTCCTTCACGGGTGCGCCGGGCAGCCAGGTCTGGATGGTGTTGATGGCCGCGCCGGGGGCGGTGATGGTGGGCGTGAAGCCACCGTCCTCACGCGGACCGCGCGAGGAGAAGGGGAACATGTTGTACTTCTTGGCCACGCCGGAGCCGTAGTTGGCGGCCCAGGTCTCCTTGGAGACCGCGGCGCCCACCGAGATGACCTTGTCGGCGAGGCCGGGGTCACCGATGGTGTTCACGCCCGGGCCCTCGTTGCCCGCCGAGATGACGAGCTGGACACCGTAGGTGTCGATGAGGTTCTTGTAGAGCTCGGAGCGGGCGTTGTTGCCGTCGTTCAGCGCCGGCAGGCCACCGATGGACATGTTGACGATGTCCACGCCGCGGTTGACGACGAGGTCGATCATGCCCTCGGTCAGCGCGATGTTGGTGCAGCCGCCGGACCAGGTGCAGGCGCGCGAGGAGACGATCTTCGCGCCGGGCGCCTCGCCGTTCATCTTGCCGCCGAAGAGGCTGTTGGCGGCGGTGATGCCGGCGACGTGCGTGCCGTGCTCCGACTCGATGATGCCGATGTTGACGAAGTCGGCCTTCTTGCCGACCCAGTCGCCCCCGAAGGGGTCCATCGGGACGTCCTTGCGGATCTCGATCACGAACGGGATGCGCTCGGCGACGTCGGTCGCAGGGTTGTCCTTGCCGAAGTAGCCGACCTGGTAGCCGTCCTTGTACGGCTTCATCGGCTCGTTGTTCGTGAAGTCGCCGTCCTGGTCGGTGTCGACGCGGACGGTGCCGGCGGCGGCGTCGTAGAGCATGCCGAACCGGTCGGTGGTGTCCCCGTCGCGGTTGACGTCGCCCTTCATGTCACCGGTGGCGGTGATCGACTCGCTGAAGCGGCTCCACTGGAAGCTGCCCTCGGGGGCCTTCCAGCTCTGGCCGCCGGCGGTGAAGGAACCGCCGGTGGCGGTGACCGGGGTGATCTGCGGGCGCCAGGTCGCGTCGTTGTCCGCGATCGGGTCGGTCGCGGTGACCCAGTCGACGATCTTGCGCTCGCCGGTGGTGGTCTTCTGGAGCGCCGGGTGGCCGAGGTCGACGCCCGAGTCCAGGATGCCGATGGTCACGCCGCGGCCGTCGGCCTGCGGGTTCTGCTTGACGAAGTCCACCGCGCCGGTCTCGAAGGACGGGTTGTACGGGTTCTTCGCCGGGGTGTTCTTGTCCGGGGCCGCGTAGGACTCGGAGGTCTTCTTGGCCGTGCCGGTCTCGCGGTCCGAGGACGGGCGCGGGTCCGGCAGCTGGATCTCGTGCCGCAGGTCGATGCCGTGCACGGAGGACAGCTTGGCGGCCGCCTTCAGCGCGGTCTCGGCCTTGTCCGTGGGCAGGGTGGCGCGTACGTAGCCGAGCTTGTCGTACGTCTGGCCCACCGAGGCGCCCTGGACGGCGTCGAGCTGCTGGGCGACCTGCTTGGTCTCGCCGGGGGCGGTCGCCACCATCACGGTGACGGTCTTGTCGCCCTTGGCCTTGGCCTCCTGCAGGAGCTCGGCGTCGGCCGAACCGAGCTTCTGGTCCGCCGACTTGACCGGCGTGGGGCTCCCCGGGCCGTCGGTGGTGCCGGCGGCGAAGGCCGGCATGGCTCCGGCCGTGCACAGCGCGGCCACGAGGCCCGCGGCTGCCGCGACACGGGCCACACGTCTGGCCCCGGATATGGAGCTGGGGGATTCGAGGGTCATCAGCATCCCTGGCTAAGTGAAAGATACGGTCCGGATTTCGGTGCCGGATGACCGGTCAGCTTTGCGCAAGTGACAGCTCTTTGGGGAGGGTTGTCATTGACCGATACCTGTCATGGCGGAGACTCGCCAGTGCGGAGAATGCGCCAGCGGCCCCGTACCGGGGCAGAGTGGTATCAAACCCAGGGTCTGGGTAGTCGATTTATCGACTTAACGGCCACACGGCAGACCCCCGGCGGGGTTTCGTCGGGGGTCCGGTGTGACAACTTTCGCGCCTTCAGCGCTCGCGCGTGCGCGCGTAGTGGCGGGAGGCCTTGGCCCGGTTTCCGCACGCCGCCATGGAGCACCAGCGCCGGGTGCCGTTGCGCGAGGTGTCGTGGAAGTGCAGCACGCAGGCCGGGGAGGCGCATTCGCGGATCCGGTCGGGCGCGGAGGCGAGCAGGCCGAGGTAGTCGCGGGCGGCGAGCCAGGCCGGGCCCCAGGCCGGGTCGTTGAACTCGGCGCGCTCGCCCGGGCCTTCGGCGGTGAGGGTGGCGCGGATCCGGCCGTGTTCGAGAACGGCGTCGATCAGCCGGCGGGCGCTTTCGTCGGCGGGGTCGGCGACTGCGCGCGCCAGCGCCTCGCGGGCGGTCAGCAGGTGGACGAGGGTTGCGGCGTCGGCGCGGAAACGGCCGGCCAGCCCCACGCTCTCCAGCCAGACGGCGAGGCCTTCGACCCGGCTCAGCCCGGCGGCCCCGGCGAACAGGTCCAGCGGCTCGCCGTCGGCGGCCCAGCGGGTGTTCAGCAGGTCCAGGGCGAGCGGCTCCCCGGTCAGCGGGCGCGGATCCGCCGTGCGTGCCGTCATGGTCCTGCCTCCCGTGGCGCCGACTAACCCCTCAAGAGTACGTGAACGGTTGACGCTCGCCGCCCTAACCGTTATTTTTGATTTAGAGGGTTAGGTTTCAGGGGGTGGAAGGAGCGGAGCCATGGCGTACCACTGGGGCTCGCTGGCCGTGCAGGACCGGCTCGGCGTACGAGAGCTCGCCGACCACGTCGGCCGCTCGATCGGCCCGGACATCCCGCTCGCCGCGGCGGCGTTCCTCGCCCGCCAGCCGCACCTCGTCGTCGGCGCCGCCGACGGCGCGGGGCGCCTGTGGGCCTCGCTGCTCACTGCCGCCCCCGGCTTCGTACGAGCCACCGCCCCGGACCGGATCGCGGTCGCGGGCGGCCTGCCGGACGGCGACCCGCTCGCCGGGGCACTGGCCACGGCCGGGACCCGGGTCGGGACGATCTCCCTCGACCCGCGCACCCGCCGCCGGCTGCGGCTGAACGGGACCCTCGACGAGGCGGCGCCGGGCGGGTTCGCCGTCGCGGCGGGGCGCGTCTTCGGAAACTGCCCGAAGTACCTGCAGAAGCGGCAGCCGCTGGCGCTCGCCGCCCAAGGAGCCGGTGTCGTGCGGCGCGGGGACGCGCTCGTCCCCGACCAGGAGCGGGCCGTCCGCGCCGCCGACACCTTCTTCGTCGCCACGGCCGCCGAGGACGGCGTCGAGGCCAGTCACCGGGGCGGCCTGCCGGGGTTCGTCGAGGTGCACGCGCCGGGCGAGCTGTCCTGGCCGGACTACGCGGGCAACGCGATGTTCCTGACCCTGGGGAACCTGACCGCCGATCCGCGGGCGGGGCTGCTGTTCCCCGACTGGGAGAGCGGGGCGGTGCTCCAGCTCAGCGGGCGGGCCCGGCCGGAGTTCGGGGCGGGCGGGGAGCGCCGGGTCCGCTTCTTCGTCGACGCGGTGGTGGAGGGCCTGCACCCGGGGCGGCTGCTGTGGAGCGCCCCGGAGTACTCGCCGGCCAACCCGCCGGTCGTGCCGTCGTCGCCGCCTCACCTGGGCAGTACGACGAGGTAGGCCGCCGGTTCGCGGTCGCCGGAGGCCGTCAGGGCGGTCCGGATCACCGAGGCCTGCTGCTCGGGCCAGTCGCGGAGCTTGCGCGGGGTGAGGTGGATGACGGTCACCCCGAGCCGCTCCAGGGTCTCCCGCTTGCGGACGCACTCGGAGAACTGCTCGTCCTCGCCCTGGCGCGGGGCCCGGGTGTCGATCTCGACGGCGACGGCCTGCTCGGGCCAGTACGCGTCGACCCCGCCGAGGTGCGGGCCGCCCGGCAGGCGAAGGTCCACGTTCCACACCGGCTCGGGAAGGTCGTAGCCGCGTACGACCTGGTAGAGCCGGTCCTCGGCGATGGCCCGGCCCTCGGCCAGGAGCGACTCGACGGCGTCCACGACGTGGGGCCGGTTCAGCAGCCGGGCCACCGTCAGCTCCCGTACGACGGCTGCCGGTTCGCAGTGCCCGGCGCGCACGGCCTCGCTGAGCAGCCGCCGTACGGTGCCGGCGTCGGAGAGTCCGGCGACGGCGTCCGCGACCGCGCGGGCCACCGGCGCGACGGGCAGGCCGGTCACCTCGACGGGCTGGGGCGGGGTGTGCGCGCGGACGATCCGGACGTCCCCGGTGGAGCGCAGGCGGCGGGTGTTCGGGACGAGCACGTCGATGTGGGAGAGCGCGAGGAGCGCGGGGGCGGAGGCGAACCGGTACAGGGCGAGGGCCGCCAGGCCGGTGATCATGGCCTCGTCGTTGCCGCGCCGGCCGGCGTACAGCAGGGCCGCGTGCAGCCGCTCCTCGCTGGTCGCGGGGCCGGAGTGGAGCAGGAACACCCCGGGCAGGATCTGCTGCCAGGGTCGGCCGGCGGCGTCGGAGGCGGTGACGCCGTGCTCGCGGAGCTGGGCGAGGCTCAGGACGCGGGGGCGGGTGCCGGTGAGGTGGGCGAGGGGGAGGGGTGCGTTGTGGTTCATGACGCGGAGATTCCCGCTGTCCGAGGGCTTGCTAACCCCTGTTACGTTCCCGTCGACAAATCGGGACAAGCCCGCACTAAAGTACGGGCGTTCGACTGCCGACACTGCGCAGCGGTCCATGGCTGCCCCACGCGGCCCCCACGCAACCGGGGCGGGACCGAACCGGCCCCGCCCCGTCACGCCCCGTCACGCACCGTCCGCCGGCGTCAGCCCGCGGCCGCGTCGCAGGCCTGGCCGCGCAGCGCCCGGGCCAGGTCGTCGCGGGACTCCAGGACCAGCCGCCGCAGCGCGGGGGCCGCGTCCGCGTGGGCCGTGAGCCACGCGTCCGTCGCGTCCAGCGTCGCCGCGTCGTCCTGCAGCGCGGGATACAGCCCCTTCACCACGTCCATGCCGATCTGGATCGACCGCTCGTCCCAGACCCGCTCGATGGCCTCGAAGTACCGCTGCGCGTACCCGGCCAGCAGCGCCCGCTGCGAGGGCTGCTGCATGCCCGAGATGGTGGCCTCCACCAGCGCGTTCGACAGCGCGTCCGACTCGACCACCGCCGCCCAGGCCTGGTCCTTCACGGCCGCCGACGGCCGCGCCGCCAGGCAGCGCACCTGGTGCCGCTTGCCCGACGCCGTGTCGTCGCGCCCGAGTTCGGCCCGCAGGACGCCCTCGTCCACCGCGCCGTGCGCCGCCAGGGGCAGCAGGAAGTCCCAGCGCAGCTCCTGGTCCACCTCCAGCCCGTCGATCCGAGCCGAACCCTCCAGCAGCCCCAGCAGCAGCTGGAAGTCGCCCTCCGACGTCGCGCTCGCCGCGAAGAAGCGGGCCCAGGTCAGCTGGTGCTCCGAACCCGGCTCGGCGAAGCGCAGCTCCTGCAGCGCGCACGCCGCCAGCACCCGCCCGCCCTGCTCGCGCCACTCGGGCGCCGCGTAGTGCGTGACCGCGCCGAGCGCCTGCGCGTGCAGCATCTGGAGCACGCCGACGTCGCTCTCGCGACCCGCGTGGGCGAGCACCAGCGAGACGAAGTCCCGTGCGGGCATCAGCGCGTCACGCGTCATGTTCCACAGGGCCGACCAGCACAGCGCCCGCGCCAGCGGGTCCGTGACACTGCCCAGGTGCGAGCGCAGCGTCGCCAGCGAGCCCTCGTCGAAGCGCACCTTGCAGTACGTCAGGTCGTCGTCGTTGACCAGCACCAGGTCGGGCCGCTCCTGGCCGGCCAGCTCGGCGACCACGCTGCGGGCCCCCGCGACATCGGCCTCCGCCCGGGCGTAGCGCACCAGGCTCCCGTCGGCGTCCACCCGGTACAGGCCCACGGCCACCCGGTGCGGACGGAGCTCGTCACCCTCCTGAGCCACGGCAAGTTCCGTGACCCGGCCGCCCGCGTCGTAGGTCACCACCGGCGTCAGCGTGTTCACGCCCGCCGTCTGGAGCCACGCCCGCGACCACTCGGCCATGTCCCGCCCGGACACCTCGCCGAGCACCGACAGCAGGTCGTCCAGGGTGGTGTTCCCGTACGCGTTGGCCTTGAAGTAGCGCCGTGCGCCCTCCAGGAACGCCTCCCGCCCGACGTACGCGACGAGCTGCTTGAGCACCGCCGCGCCCTTGGCGTAGGTGATCCCGTCGAAGTTCAGCTTCGCGTCCTCCAGGTCACGGATGTCGGCCGTGACCGGGTGCGTGGACGGCAGCTGGTCGGCCCGGTACGCCCATGCCTTGCGGTTGTTGGCGAAGGTGACCCACGCCTGGTCGAAGCGGGTCGCCTCCACCTGCGAGAAGGTGCCCATGAAGTCCGCGAAGGACTCCTTCAGCCAGAGGTCGTCCCACCACTTCATGGTGACCAGGTCGCCGAACCACATGTGCGCCATCTCGTGCAGGATCGTGTTGCACCGGCGCTCGTACTGGGCCCGCGTCACCTGGCCGCGGAAGATGTACTCCTCGCGGAAGGTCACCATCCCCGGGTTCTCCATCGCGCCCAGGTTGTACTCCGGCACGAACGCCTGGTCGTACTTCCCGAAGGGGTACGGGTAGTCGAAGTGCTCGTGGAAGAAGTCGAAGCCCTGCTTGGTGACCAGGAAGATCTCGTCCGCGTCGAAGTGCTTCGCCAGACCCTTGCGGCACATCGCGCCCAGCGGGACAGTCAGGTCCCCGCGGGTGTAGGTGTCCGTCACGTAGTGGTACGGGCCCGCCACCACACAGGTGATGTACGTGGAGATCGGCGCGGTCTGCGCGAACCGCCAGGTGCCGCCCTCGCGGGACTCCTCCGCGCCGTTGCTCCAGACCTGCCAGCCCTCGGGCGCGCTCACCTCGAAGCGGTACGGCGCCTTCAGGTCGGGCTGCTCGAAGTTCGCGTACACCCGCCGGGCGTCGGCCGGCTCGTACTGGGTGTAGAGGTAGACCTCGCCGTCCTCCGGGTCGACGAAGCGGTGCATGCCCTCGCCGGTCCGGCTGTACGCGCAGTTCGCGTCCACCACCAGGACGTTCTCGGACTCCAGCCCGTCGAGGGCGATCCGCGCCCCGTCGAAGACGGCGGCCGGGTCCAGCGCGCGCCCGTTGAGGGTCACCGTGTTCACGGAGGGGGCGATCAGGTCCGCGAAGGTGGCGGTACCGGGGGCCGCGGCCCGGAATCGGACGGTCGTCACCGAGCGGAAGGTCCGGGGACCCTCGGCCGGTTCGGCCTCCTCCACGGCGGACCTCAGGTCGAGCACCACCTCGTACCCGTCGACGGACAGCAGCTCGGCCCGCTCGCGGGCCTCGTCACGGGACAGATTCTCTCCGGGCACGTGCACTCCTTCGTGCGTGGTCGCGTTCCTTCGACCGAATACTCCCATGGGGAATGCGTGCGCCCCCGTGCTGGTTGGCCTGGGGGAAACGGGGCGACGGAAGCCCTGAGCGACGTGAGGAGAGACATGTCCGACACCCAGGTGCGCGAGAAGACCCCGGTCGATTTCTGGTTCGACCCGCTGTGCCCCTGGGCCTGGATGACGTCCCGCTGGATGCTGGAGGTCGAGAAGGTCCGCGACGTCGAGGTGCGCTGGCACGTGATGAGCCTCGCCGTCCTGAACGAGAACCGGCTCGACGAGCTGCCCGAGCGCTACCGCGAGCTGCTCGGCCCCAAGGGCTGGGCGCCGGTGCGCGTGGTCGTCGCGGCCCAGCAGAAGTTCGGCGACGAGATAACGGGCAAGCTGTACACCGAGCTCGGCACCCGCATCCACAACGAGGACAAGGGCGCGACCCGCGAGGTGATCGCCGAGGCGCTGGCCGCGCTCGACCTGCCGGCCGAACTGCTCGCGTACGCCGACTCCGACGAGTACGACGAGGTGCTGCGCGCCTCGCACAACGACGGCATCGACCGGGTCGGCCAGGAGGTCGGCACCCCGGTGATCTCCGTTCCCGGCGCCGACGGCGAGGACGTGGCCTTCTTCGGCCCGGTCGTCACCCCGGCCCCGCGCGGCGAGGCCGCCGCCCGGCTGTGGGACGGCACCCTGATGGTCGCCTCCACCCCCGGCTTCTACGAGATCAAGCGGACCCGCACCAAGGGCCCCAGCTTCGAGTAGCCGACCGGCAGTGCACACAGAAGACCCCCGTGAGTCACGTCCTCACGGGGGTCTTCCGCTCTGCACGCCCGCACGCGAAGGCTGAGAAGACGATCACGAGGCGGGCGGGTCCGGTGGGGCAGGTCAGCCCTTGACGGGGATCAGCAGCGGGGTGTTCGCCTTGGCGTCGGCGTAGCGCTTGGCCACGTCCTGCCAGTTGACGACGTTCCACATGGCCTCGATGAAGTCCACCTTCTGGTTCTTGTACTGAAGGTAGAAGGCGTGCTCCCAGGCGTCGAAGACCAGGATCGGGGTGCTGGCCACACCGACGTTGCCCTGGTGGTCGTAGACCTGCTCGACGACCAGGCGGCCGCTGACGGGCTCGTACGCGAGCACGCCCCAGCCGGAGCCCTGGGTGGCGGAGGACGCGAAGGTCAGCTGCTTCTTGAACTTGGCGAAGGAGCCGAAGGACTCGGTGATGGCGTCCGCGAGCTCGCCCAGGCCGTCGGCGGCGGTGGGCTCGCCGCCGCCCTCGCCGGTCTTCGGGCTGGCCATGTTGTGCCAGTAGATGCTGTGCAGGATGTGGCCGGAGAGGTGGAACGCGAGGTTCTTCTCCAGCCCGTTCAGTGCGCCCCAGTTCTCCTTGTCACGGGCCTCCGCCAGCTGCTCCAGCGTGTTGTTGGCGCCCGTGACGTAGGCCGCGTGGTGCTTGTCGTGGTGGAGCTCGATGATCTGCGGGTTGATCACCGGCTCCAGCGCCGCGTAGTCGTAAGGAAGCTCAGGAAGCGTGTAGATGGCCATGCGTAATCCGGTCCCCTCGGCGTGCCAAGTTCTTATTGCAACACATGCGCAACTGCACGCTAGCAGTATCTATTCCGGCTCACATGTAAGGGTTACCTGCCTAAAATGCAGGTGGGCCCCCGTGCCTTCGCACAGGGGCCCACCGGGGATCTGGGGGAGCGTCAGGCCTTGGCCGCCCGGCGCTGCATGACGTAGCCGGTGACCGCGAGGGCGACCGTCAGGCCGCCGGTGAAGATCACCTGGACCCGGGTGTCCCCGTCCATCGCCATCAGCGCGAGCACGCCGGCCACCCCGGCCAGTGCCACCCACGTCAGGTACGGGAAGCCCCACATCTTCACGACCAGCTTCTCGGGCGCCTCCCGCTCCAGCCGCCGGCGCAGCACGAACTGGGAGACCGCGATGAAGCCCCAGACGACGAGGATGACCCCGCCGACCATGTTCAGCAGCCAGGCGAACAGGGTGTCCGGGTACCAGTACGACAGCAGCACGGTGACGAAGCCGAAGCCCGACGAGGCCAGCACCGCGCGCCGCGGCACCCGGCCGGTGACCTTGCCCAGCGCCTTCGGACCCTGGCCCCGGGAGACGAGGGAGTAGGCCATGCGCGAGGAGCCGTAGATGTTGGCGTTCATCGCGGACAGCAGGGCCACCAGGATGACCACGTTCATGATCTGGCCGGCGCCCGGGATGCCCAGGTGGTCCAGGGTGGCGGCGTACGGGCCGTTCCCGACCACCGCCGGGTCGTTCCACGGCAGCAGCGTGACGATGATCAGCATCGAGCCGACGTAGACGATCGCGATCCGCCACATGGTGGTCTTCACGGCCTTGGCCACGCCCTTGACCGGGTTCTCCGACTCGGCGGCCGCGATGGTCACCGTCTCCAGCCCGCCGTACGCGACGACCGAGGCGAGCAGGCCGACCAGCAGGCCGTCCACCCCGTTGGGCAGGAAGCCGCCGTCGTGCAGCAGGTTCGCGGTACCGGGGGAGGAGGTGCCGGGCAGCAGGCCCAGGACGGCCAGCACGCCCAGGCCCAGGAACAGCGCGATCGCGCCGATCTTCAGGGCGGCGAACCAGAACTCGAACTCGCCGAAATTGGAGACGGCGGCCAGGTTGGAACCGCAGAACAGCGCCATGAAGGCGAGCACCCACACCCAGGACGGGGTGCCCGGGAACCAGCCCGTCATGATGTGCGCCGCGCCGATCGCCTCGATCGCCACGCCGACGCACAGCAGCGTCCAGAACATCCAGCCGGCCGTGAACCCGGCCCACGGGCCGATGGCCCGGTCGGCGTGGACCGAGAAGGAGCCGGAGGCGGGGTTCGCCGCGGACATCTCGCCGAGCATCCGCATCACGAACATCACGAGCAGACCGGACGCGGCGTACGCGATCACGATCGACGGGCCCGCGGCGGCGATGCCGGCGCCGGAGCCGACGAAGAGTCCGGCGCCGATGACCCCGCCGAGGGCGATCATCGAAAGGTGGCGCTGCTTGAGGCCGTTGCCGAGGGGAGACCCGGATCCGGGTGCCGCCTGCTGCTGCTCGGGGGGTGTGATGGTGCTCTGACTCATGAGGGCCATACTGCCCACCGTCCGTTTATCGAACACTCGCTGTCCAATATGCGGACGGTGGGCCGCGAACCGGGCCGCGAACCGGGCCGCGAACCCGGGCCGGGAACCTCAGGCCCGCCGGGCCCGGAGCTCCCTGATCCACGCCACCAGCAGGACGGCGCCGGCCGCGCCCGAGGACCACAGCAGCTGCGGCCGCGCCGAGTCGTCGAACAGCATCAGCACCAGCACCGCCGCCATGCCGATCAGCGCCACCCACGTCAGGTACGGGAAGCACCACATCCGCAGCGTCAGGCGCTCCGGCATGTCCCGCTCCAGGACGCGCCGCAGCCGCAGCTCCGAGACGGCGATCAGCGCCCACACGAACAGCAGCACCGCGCCGACCGCGTTGAGCATGTAGAGGAACACCGTGTCCGGCCACAGCAGGTTCAGCACCACCGACACGAAGCCGAAGGCCACCGAGGCGAACACGGCCCGGCGCGGCACCCCGCCGCCCGACACCTTCAGCAGCGCCTTGGGCGCCTCGCCCCGCTCGGCCAGCGAGAACACCATGCGCGAGGACCCGTACAGGTTGGCGTTGAGCGCCGACAGCAGCGCCACGAACACCACGATGTTCATGATCTGGCCGGCCGCCGGGATGCCGATGGAGTCCAGGACGGCGACGTACGGGCTCTGCCCCGGCTCCAGCGAGTCCCACGGCAGCAGGGTCACGATGACCAGCATCGAGCCGACGTAGAAGAAGAGGATGCGCCACACGGCGCTGCGCACCGCGCGGGCCACGGACTTGGCCGGGTTGTCGGACTCGGCAGCCGCGATGGTGACGACCTCCAGGCCGCCGAAGGCGAAGATGACGGCGAGCATGCCGGCGACCACGCCGCCGAAGCCCTCGGGGAAGAAGCCGCCCTGTCCGGTGAGGTTGGCCATCCCGACCGGGTCGGTGTCCGGGAGCAGGCCGAAGATCGCCAGGGTGCCGAGGATCAGGAACAGCACGATCGCGCCGACCTTGAGGGCCGCGAACCAGAACTCGAACTCGCCGAAGTTCTTCACGGCGGCCAGGTTGCTCACGGTGAAGACCACCATGAAGATCAGCACCCAGACCCACTGGTCGACCGAGGGCAGCCAGCCGTTCGCGATCTTCGCGGCGCCGGTGGCCTCCACGGCCAGCACCACGACGAGCAGGAACCAGTAGAGCCAGCCCGCGGAGAAGCCGGCCCAGCGGCCCAGCGCCTTGTGCGCGTACACGGAGAACGAGCCGGAGGCGGGCATCGCAGCCGACATCTCGCCGAGCGCCCGCATCACCAGCATGGCGAGGGCGCCCGCGAGCAGGTACGAGCAGATGATCGCCGGACCGGCGATGCCGATGCCGGCGCCGGAGCCGACGAAGAGCCCGGCGCCGATCACGCCACCGAGGCCCAGCATCGTCAGGTGACGCTGCTTGAGGCTGTGACTGAGGGGTTCCGCGGGCAGTTCGGCCGTGAGGGGAGGTGCTTCGGGCAGGGGGTCGCGCATGAGGGGTGCTCGTACTCTCGTGCTCGGCGGCGGCGGGGCCCGGCTGGGGCCGGCTGGGGGGACGTGCCGGTGGTCGGCTGTGAGGGATTGGCGGGACCCTACAGTCTCACCGGATGCGCCCCATCCGCGCAAAACGGTTTTGCGGTCTGATCTGACTCGTGACGCGGATCACTGTGACTCGGGTGTGAACCGGCTTCTTTGTGCACTCCCCACCAAAGCGGTGAGCAGGGCTTTGTCCCGGACGACTGTGGGGCGGCGCCCGGCCCGGGGCTAGCGTCGGTGATCGTCCCGTCACCCCACCCCTCACCCCGCGGAGCCCCCTGATGAGCACTGCTTCCGTCTCCTTCCGCCCCGGCGCCGTCCTCGCCGACCTGCTGCCCGCGAGCCGCGTCCGCGACATCGCGCTCGTCGTGGGCGGAGCCGCGCTCACCGGCCTGGCCGCGCAGATCGCCGTGCCCGTCCCCGGCTCCCCGGTCCCCGTCACCGGCCAGACCTTCGCGGCCCTGCTGGTCGGTACCGCCTTCGGCGCCCGCCGCGGCTTCCTCTCGCTCGCCCTGTACGCGCTCGTCGGCATGGCCGGCGTGCCGTGGTTCGCGGGCGGCACCTCGGGCGCGGGCGGCGCCTCCTTCGGCTACGTCCTCGGCATGCTGCTCGCCGCCACCGTCGTCGGCGCCCTCGCCCGGCGCGGCGCCGACCGCTCGGCGCTCCGTACGGCGGGCACGATGGTGCTGGGCTCCGCGCTGATCTACGCGGTGGGCGTGCCGTACCTGGCGCTGTCCACCGGCATGTCCTTCGGCGCGGCCGTCGCGGCGGGCCTGACCCCGTTCCTGATCGGCGACGCCCTCAAGGCGGCGCTGGCCATGGGCCTGCTGCCGGCCACGTGGAAGCTGATCGGGCGCGCGTAGCACCCCGTGTACACAGCAGCCCCGGACCGCGATCGGCGGTCCGGGGCTGCGTGCTGTGCGGGCGGGGTGCCGCGGAGGTTACGCCTCGACGGAGGCGGCGGAGGCGGCGACGGCCTTGCGGCGCCTGTCGCGCACCACGCCGATGACCAGCACCACGGCCGCGACGAGCAGCGACAGCATCACCGTCTCGCGGTTGTCCTTGTCGTAGACCATGTAGGCCAGGACGAAGCTGATCATCGCGGCGGTGGCCCACGTCAGGTACGGGAACAGCCACATCTTGACCGTCAGCTTCTCCGGCGCCTCGCGGACCAGGATCTTGCGCATCCGCAGCTGGGTCAGGCAGATGACCAGCCACACGAAGAGCGCGATCGCACCCGAGGAGTTCAGCAGGAAGTTGAAGACGGTGTCCTTGAACGCGTAGTTGAAGTACACGGCGACGAAGCCGAAGACCACGGAGCCCAGGATGGCGGCCGTCGGGACGCCCTTCTTGTTGACCTTGGCGAAGGCCTTCGGGGCGTCACCGCGCTCGCCCAGCGAGAACGCCATGCGGGAAGCGGTGTACAGGCCCGAGTTCAGGCAGGACAGCACGGCCGTCAGGACGATCACGTTCATGATCTGACCGGCGTGCGCGATGCCGATCGAGTCCAGGGCGGCGACGTACGAGCCCTTCTTGACGATCGACTCGTCGTTCCACGGCAGCAGCGTCAGGACGATGAAGATCGAACCCAGGTAGAAGACGCCGATGCGCCAGATCACCGAGTTGGTGGCCTTGGTGACCGCGCGCCGCGGGTTCTCGGACTCGCCGGCGGCCAGCGTGACGATCTCGCTGCCCATGAAGGAGAAGACGACCATCAGCACACCGGTGAGGATCGAGCCCCAGCCGTTGGGCATGAACCCGCCCGCGTCGGTCAGGTGCGCGAAGCCCGCGCCCGGGTTGTCCGAGCCCGGCAGCACGCCGAAGACGGCCAGCATGCCGATGACCACGAACGCGCCGATGGCGACGACCTTGATGCCCGCGAACCAGAACTCGAACTCGCCGTATGAGGCGACCGAGCCGAGGTTGGTGACGGTCAGGACCGCCATCACGATCAGCGCCCAGGCCCACTGCGGGACGGCCGGGACCCAGCCTTCGAGGATGACGGCGCCGGCGGTGGCCTCGACGGCCAGCACGACGACCCAGAAGAACCAGTACAGCCAGCCGATGGAGAAACCGGCCCAGCGGCCGAGCGCACGGTCGGCGTACGCGGAGAAGGAGCCCGAGTTCGGGCTGGCGGCGGCCATCTCGCCGAGCATCCGCATCACGAAGACGACCATGGCGCCGACGAGTGCGTACGAGACGAGGATGGCGGGGCCGGCCTTGGCGATGCCGCCGCCGGAGCCGACGAAGAGGCCGGCGCCGATGACGCCGCCGATGGCGATCATGGACAGGTGGCGGTTCTTGAGACCGGCCTTCAGACCATCGGAGGACTGGCCGTCACCGGGGTTGCCGGTGGGGTCGCCTGCCTTCTGCAGGGTCGTCGTGGAGCTCATGGACGGATCCTTAGGTTCTCGGGTTGCGAGCCCCGGCATTCAAACCTGAGATGAACGCAAGACGGAAGACCTCAGTCCGGATCGTTGCGATGGGACGAACGTCCAAGACGGAGGTCCCGCCGTGTCCCATCTGCGTTCTTTGGGTTTACTTGAGCTTTAGAAGTGACTTACGCGACACCCGTTGCGGCCCGGACAACCCCCTCGTGCCACACTCGACCCATGCGCGTGTACCTCGGATCCGACCATGCCGGCTTTGAGCTCAAGAACCACTTGGTGGACTGGCTCAAGAACAACGGCCACGAGCCCGTCGACTGCGGGCCCCACATCTACGACGCGGTGGACGACTACCCGCCGTTCTGCCTGCGCGCCGCGGAGAAGACCGCCGCGGACGCCGACAGCCTCGGCATCGTGATCGGCGGCTCCGGCAACGGCGAGCAGATCGCCGCGAACAAGGTCAAGGGCGTCCGCGCCATCCTCGCCTGGAGCGTGGAGACCGCGAAGCTCGGCCGCGAGCACAACAACGCCAACGTCATCTCGGTCGGCGGCCGGATGCACACGCAGGACGAGGCCGTCTCCTTCATCGAGGCCTTCCTGGCGACCCCGTACTCCGACGAGGAGCGCCACACCCGCCGCATCGAGATGCTCTCCGCCTACGAGCGGACCGGCGAGCTGCCCCCGATCCCGGCCCACCACCCGCAGGGCTGATTTCCGCCTCGCCGTGCCGCCGGGGCCCCCGGCGGCACGGCCGTTTCGTTTCCGGGACCCATCGAGGAAGATCGAGGAGCGCAGCCGTGCCCGAGGGGCATACGATCCACCGCCTCGCCCAGGACCACACCGAGCGGTTCGCCGCGCGCCCGGTCCGGGTCAGCAGCCCGCAGGGCCGGTTCGCGCAGAGCGCGGCCCTGCTCGACGGCCGTGAGCTGGAGAGCGCCGAGGCGCACGGCAAGCACCTGTTCCTGCAACTCGGCGACGCCTGGATCCACATCCACCTCGGCCTGTTCGGCAAGCTCGGCTTCGGCCCCGCCCCGGCGCCCCCGGCCACCGACACGGTCCGGCTGCGCCTGCTCAACGAGGACCACTACGCCGACCTGCGCGGCCCCACCGCCTGCGCGCTGATCGGCGAGGGCGAGAAGAAGGCGATACACGACCGGCTCGGCCCGGACCCGCTGCGCCCCGCCGACGACCCCGACCGGGCCTGGAAGCGGATCTCCCGCTCCCGCACCACCGTCGCCGCGCTGCTGATGGACCAGAAGGTGGTCGCGGGCGTCGGCAACGTGTACCGCGCCGAGGTCCTCTTCCGGCACGGCATCGACCCGTACCGCCTGGGCAAGGACCTCACGCGCGGCGAGTGGGACGCGATGTGGCTCGACCTGGCAGCCCTGATGCGCGAGGGCGTGCGGAACAACCGGATCGACACCGTCCGTGACGAGCACCTGCCCGAGGCGATGGGCCGCCCGCCCCGCGTCGACGACCACGGGGGCGAGGTGTACGTCTACCGGCGGGCGAACATGGCCTGCCACATCTGCGGGGACGAGATCCGCACCGCCGATCTCGCCGCCCGCAACCTCTTCTGGTGCCCCGGCTGCCAGCAGCGCTAGGGACACCGTCCAGGGCCTGTCGTCAAAGTGGAGCCTGGCCCTAGAACCCGTGCGGCAGCCAGGGGGCCACGTCCCCGGCGAACGCCCGGGAGGCCTCCGGCAGGGCGCCCGCGCGCAGCTCGCGCACCCGCCCGGCGGCACCGAGCGAGGTGAGGGAGGTCCCGCCCAGGTAGGCGGAGCCGAGCTCCCGTACGGACAGCTCCAGATCGGCCGGGTCCGCGGTCCGTACGCAGGCGGCCGCGCCCTTCGCGTCGGCCGTCAGCCGCCACCGGCCCTCGTTCCACGGGCAGAACGCGTCCTCGACCTCCACGACCACGTCCAGCGGCGCCCCGTACGTCCGCGCCTCCAGCGCGGCCGGGAGGTCCACGAGCCGTACGTGCAGCGAGTCACGCTGGGTCGGCCGGGTCCGCCGGACGTCGCTGACCAGGTGCAGGACCGGGTCGTCCACCGGCCGCTTGGTCGCCCGTACCGACCAGGTCAGGTCGATCTCGAACAGGTAGCGCCAGAGCGCCGCCGTCACCGCCGGGTCCAGGGCGTCGAGGTCGTTGACCACGACCGCGCCCTGCGAACCGGTCAGGTCCCAGTCAGGCTTGACCCGGTAGCGGGCGTACCCCACCACCTCGCCGTCCTCCCGCTCGGCGACCACGCACTTCACCGGCGACCCGCCGCCGCGCATCGAGGGCGGGTCCAGCAGCCCCAGCCGCTCCCAGCCCGGCTGCCGGGCGGTCATGCCGGGCCGCCGGGACAGCAGCTGCGCGTAGACCCGCTCGCAGTCGGGCAGGGCCTTCTCCGGGTCGACGAGACGGAGCCGGACCTCGTCCGTCCCCGGCGGCACGCAGAGCCGTACGCGGGTGGTGTCGATGTCCACCGACAGGGAGTAGGCGCCGGTGCCGTAGCCGAACCGCCCGTAGATCTCGGGCTCCGAGGCCGTCAGCACGGCGAGCGGCTCACCACCCGCCCGGATGTCGTCCAATTGGCGCCGCATCATCGAGGTGAGCACCCCGCGGCGGCGGTGCGTCGGCGCGACGCCGACCATGGTGACGCCGGCCGCGGGCACCAGCGCGCCGCCCGGGACCGAGAGGCGGAAGGAGAAGGCGCCGGCCGAAGCGACACAGCTCTCGCCGTCCCAGACCGCCAGCGAACGTTCTCGTTCGGTCAGCGACCGGTAGAGGTCGCGCTCCTCGGGGGACTCGGGCACACCACCGAACGCCAGTTCCAGGTGGTCGTACCAGACATCCCACTCATCAGCCTGCAATACGCGCATCTCAAGGGCCATACGGCCATCCCTATCAGGGCATTCCGTCCCAGTCGAAGGGATTTCGAGCGGCCGCGGGCCCCCGGTCCGGGGGTACCCCTGCACACGCACAGCCAGGATGGATAAGGTCCCGAAGCAATGGCCGGAGCACGCGTGGAGACGCTCTTGGCCCGGACGCGCATGCTGTGGCACCGGGCCCGCACCGCCCTGCGCAAATCCGCCGTCGACTACTTCCGCGGCGACGCCTCCGACTGGCTCGCCTTCGGCGGACTGCTCCTGACCGTCCCCGCCATCGCCTGCGGCACCCTGATGCTGCCGGTCTGGTTCTCGCCCTCCGCCCTCGTCCTGCCGATCGTCGCGGGCGGTCTGCTGCTGCGCCCCGCCAGCCTGCTCGGGCTGTACGCGGCCTCCGCGGCCGCCCTGATCGTCGAGGCTCTCGTCCTCGGGCCGTACACGCAGGGCCCGGCCCGGGTCACGCCCGGCACCGTCCTGGTCGTGGCCGCCTGCGGGTTCTTCGGCCTGGTCATCGCCCAGTTCCGCAGCCGCGTCGGCGTGCCCTGGCGGCGCGGCGGCACCATGCTCTTCGACCTCCGTGAACGGATCCGGGTCCAGAGCAAGCTGCCCGGACTGCCGCGCGGCTGGCACCGCGAGATGGCGCTGCGCCCGGCCGGCGGCCAGTCCTTCTCCGGCGACTTCGTGGTCGCCGCCCGCACCAACGGCGGCCGGACCCTGGAGGTCGTCCTCACCGACGTCTCCGGCAAGGGCATGGAGGCCGGCTCCCGAGCCCTGCTGCTCTCCGGGGCCTTCGGCGGGCTGCTCGGGGCGCTGCCCCCACACGGCTTCCTGCCCGCCGCCAACGGCTACCTGCTCCGCCAGGACTGGGACGAGGGCTTCGCCACCTCCATCCACCTCGTTCTGGACCTGGAGACCGGCGACTACGAGCTCCTCTCCGCCGGACACCTCCCCGCCCTCCAGCTCTCGGCAGGCACCGGCCGCTGGCAGGAGAAGTCCGGTGAGGGCCCGCTGCTCGGCGTCTACGACGGCGCCGAGTTCGAGCCCGAGCGGGGCAACCTCCGCCCCGGCGACGTCCTGATGCTGTTCACGGACGGCCTCGTCGAGACCGCCGACCGCGACATCAGTGAGGGCATCGACCGGCTCACGGGCGAGGCCGACCGCTACGTCGCCGCCGGCTGGGAGGGCGCGGCCTGGCACCTGATCGAGAAGGTGGCCAAGGACGTCAACGACGACCGGGCGCTGCTGCTGATCCGCCGGTCCGCCTGAGCCTCTTCAGGGGCGGGGTGGGGTTTTCCCGACCGTTGATCCCCCGGGCTCCGCCATGGCCGGGGCCCCGCCCGGCTCCGTAGCGTCGGCTCCGTCGGCCCGGACGGGCGGCGCACGGCCAACGCGGAAGGCGGCACACCATGGGGCTCCGGCGGAGCAGGCGGCAGCGCGAGGACGCGTACGGGTACGGGGACACCCTGGCCCCCGCCGTCGAGCTGCGGGGCGTGCGGCGCGAGTACGGGCGCGGGCCCGGCGCCGTGCACGCGCTGCGCGGGATCGACCTCAGCCTGCCGCGCGGCAGCTTCACCGCCGTGATGGGCCCGTCCGGCTCCGGCAAGTCCACGTTCCTGCAGTGCGCGGCCGGGCTCGACCTGCCCACCGCCGGATCCGTCCGCCTCGGCGGCACCGAGATCACCGGCATGGACGAGAACGAGCTCACCGAACTGCGCCGCAGCCGCCTCGGCTTCGTCTTCCAGGCGTTCAACCTGCTGCCCTCCCTCACCGTGGAGCAGAACGTGCTGCTCCCGATGCGGCTGGCGGGCGGCCGCCAGGACCGGGCCCGCGCCGCCGACCTGCTCGCCCGCGTCGGCCTGGAGGGCAAGGGCCGGCGCCGCCCCGCCGAGCTCTCCGGCGGGCAGCAGCAGCGCGTCGCCATCGCCCGGGCGCTGGTCACCCGGCCCGACGTCGTCTTCGCGGACGAGCCGACCGGCGCCCTCGACACCACCACCGCCGCCGAGGTGCTCGCGCTGCTCAGGACGGCCGTCGACAGCCTCGGGGCCACCGTGGTCATGGTCACCCACGACCCGTCGGCCGCGGCCCACGCCGACCAGGTCCTCTTCCTCGCCGACGGCGCCCTCGCGGACCGCCTCCCGCGTTCCTCGGCGGCGACGATCGCCGCCCGGATGGCCGCGCTCACGGGCCCGGTCCCGGGCCCGGGCCCGGGCCCGGGCCCGGTGCCGACCGCGGCCTAGGGGGGCGCTGGGCGTCGGACTTCCGCGTTCCGGCCAGTGGTCGGCTCGTGTACGAGCGTGACCTGGGAGAAGAGGGCCGTCCGGAGCTCGGGTCGGTCGTCGGCCGCTCGTCCGGGCGCACACCGGTCGGCGTGGCGCCGGTCCGGGCCGCGCCGAGTCAGGCGGTCAGCGGGTGGCCCGGGCGATCCAGGGACCGTAGCCGAGCTTGCCGGTGTTGCCGAGGTCGATCGGCTGGGTCAGGCGCAGCCGTGCGCGGGGCGCGCCCGGGCGGGGGGTGATCTCCAGTTCCCAGCCCTCGGCCGCCGGGACCGTCGTGTCGGTGACCGTGTTGCGCCAGACCATCGAGAACGTCGCCTCGGCGCCCGGGCGGAGCGTCACCTTCTGCGGGGAGGCCTCCACGCCCGTCACGGAGGTGGTGACCCCGTTCGTCCCGGTGCCGACCGACACCTCGACCGGCGCGCCCTGCTTGTCCAGGATCCGGATCTCCGGGTAGCCCTCCAGTACGTAGGGCTGCGCGCCGCAGTTGACCAGGGCGACCGAGGACAGCCGCAGCCCCATCGCGGCGTCCCCGCCGTCCTCGCGGAGCCGCACGCCGCCCTCGGGGCACGGCTCCTGCGAGGGGCGCGGCGGCCCCGACGGCTGCTGCGGCCCCGAGGGCTGCTGCACGCGCGGCGGCCACGACGCCGCCGTCGGACCCGGGGCGGACGGCGGCGGGGGCGCCACGTCGCACCCCGCCACCGCGCCCACGGCGATCACGCCCCCGACCAGCCCCCGCACCCACCGCTTCGCGATCATCCGTAGACCCTACGACGCGGCCCCGCCGGCGCGGGCCACTCACCCCGGATTGGCCCGCCCGCCGCCCCGGCCCGCGCCCTACCGTGCCCCCATGGACCGCACGCTCGCCGCCGATCTCGCCCGGCTCCCCGAACTCCTCGACGCCACCCGCCGCGCCGCCGCCGACGCCCTCGCGACGCTGGACACACGTCCCGTCGTCGTACCCGGCGCCACCCCGCCGCCCGAGCCGCTCCCCGACCACGGCGTCGGCGCGGACGCCGCCCTCGCCGCCTTCCGCGACCGCTGGGAGCCCCGCCTGTCGGCCACCGCCGGACCCCGCTACCTCGGCTTCGTCACCGGCGGGGCCACCCCCGCCGCCCTCGCCGGGGACTGGCTCACCGCCGCCCACGACCAGAACTCCAACTCCGCCCTGGACGGCGCCGGGCAGGACCTCGAACGCGAGACCGTCGGCTGGCTCCGGGAGCTCTTCGGGATCTCCGACGCCCACTCCGGCACCTTCGTCAGCGGCGCCACCATGTCCAACACCACCGGCCTCGCCATCGCCCGCGAATGGCTCGGCGAACGGCTCGGGGTCCGCGTCGCCGAGGACGGCGCGGCCGCGCTCGGCCGCGTCCGGGTCCTCTCCGGCGCGCCCCACTCCTCCATCGCCAAGGCCCTCGCCGTCCTCGGCCTCGGCCGCGCCGGCCTCGTCCCCGTGCCCACCCTCCCCGGCCGCGAGGCCGTCGACCCGGCCGCCCTCGACCGGGCCCTCGCCGACACCCCCGGCCCGGCCGTCGTCGTCGCCAACGCGGGCACCGTCAACACCGTCGACTTCGACGACCTCCGCGCCGTCGCCGCGCTCAAGCGGCGCCACGACTTCTGGCTGCACACCGACGCCGCCTTCGGCGCCTTCGCCGCCCTCTCCCCGGAGCACGCCCACCTCGCCGCCGGGCTCGACGCCTCCGACTCCCTCTGCGTCGACCTGCACAAGTGGCTCAACGTCCCCTACGACAGCGCCGTCCAGTTCACCCGCCGCCAGGACCTGCAGGCCCGCGTCTTCCAGAACGCCGCCGCCTACCTCGGCCCCCTCGGCAGCCACCCCGACCTGGTCCACCTCACCCCGGAGAACTCCCACCGGCTGCGCGCCCTCGCCGCCTGGTTCACGCTCCGCGCCTACGGCCGCCAGGGCCACCGGGAGATCGTCGAGCGCGACATCGCCTGCGCCCGGGCGCTGGGCGCGGAACTGGACGCCGACCCGGCCTTCCGCCTCCTCGCACCGGTCCGCCTGAACGTCGTCTGCTTCACCCTCGCCGAAGACCCCACCCCGGCCCGCCTCACCGCCCTGCGGGAAGCCGCCGGCGCGGAGGTGTTCGTCACCCCCACCGTCCTCGCGGGAACCCCGGCCCTGCGTGCGGCGTTCTCCAACTGGCGTACGACGCAGGCGGATGTGCGCCGGGCCGCCGAGGCCCTCCGTACGGCAGCAAGGGAGATCGCATGACGAGCAGCCCCCTGACCCTCATGGAGGTCGAAGCCCTCGCCCGCTCGGCGCACGAGGGGCAGACCGACAAGGCCGGCCGGCCCTACGCCGAGCACCTCGCGGCCGTCGCCGAGGGCGTCCGCGTCCGCGGCGGCAGCGCCGAGCAGCAGGCGGCGGCCTGGCTCCACGACGCCATCGAGGACGACGCGCTCACCCCGGCGTGGCTGGAAGGCGCGGCCCTCCCGCGGCCGGTCAAGGACATGGTCCTGGCGCTGACCAAGCGCCCGGGCGAGCCGGTCGAGGAGTACACGGCCCGCATCCTCGCCACCCCGGGCGCCCTTCTCGTCAAGGAGGCCGACCTCGCGCACAACGCCGACCCCGCACGGCTCTCCGTACTCGACGGCCCGACCCGGGAGCGGCTGTCCGCGAAGTACGCGTATGTCCGTTCGCTCCTCGGCCTCGCCGCGCCGTGACCGGCGGCGCCGCACCCGAAACATGCCCCAGGCGCATGCGGTTGGCGCAAACGTGACGATGTCGATTCGTCACGGGGCGGATACCCAGGGCTCGTTGGTGGGAGGATGGTCCATGTGGGGGCGCGCGTGGCCGTACGCCCCGGGCCGACCAGGGGACGACCGAAGGTGTGATCAGTAGTGGCCATTTCGCTGTCAGTGGTGGTTCTGTTGGCGGTCATCCTGGTGGTGCTGATCCGCGGCAACCACATCAAGGCCGGCCCCGCGATCGTCGCGGTCCTCTTCGGCTTCTTCCTCGCGTCCAGCTCCATCGCCCCGGACGTGAACCGCTTCCTGAACTCCCTCGCGGACACCATCGCGGGCATCAAGCTCTAGCGGCGGACCCCGGGAGCGCCCCCGGACACGACGAAGGGCCAGGCGGAGGAAACATCCTCTGACCTGGCCCTTTCTCGTTCAGAGCGGGTGACGGGAATCGAACCCGCGTAGCTAGTTTGGAAGACTAGTGCTCTACCATTGAGCTACACCCGCAACACGTGCGCCGCAGGTCGAGGACCGCGGCACAGGCAGCATCCTAGCGGGTCGAGCAGGGGGAGTGCACACCACATCCGGGAGCCGGAGCGCGGACCGGCGTGCGCGCCCGCGCGGGCGCCCGTGCGGGCGTTCGCGTGCGATCCCGGGAGACCGCGCGCGGCCGCGGCGTGTCGGAGGGCGTTCGGGCATGTACCCTACGTGTCGCACCGACGGGGTGTGGCGCAGCTTGGTAGCGCGTCCGCTTTGGGAGCGGAAGGTCGTCGGTTCGAATCCGGCCACCCCGACCACCAGCACTCTCCTCACGAAGATCGCGTTGTGGGCTGATTGCCGCTTGCGGTTACTATGCAAGCTGCGTGCCCGTGTGTCTGATGTACCGGGCCGAAGTCCGCTGAACCGCTGAATCGCAGCGTGACGGCAGAACCCCCAGCAGTCAGCCACAAGGAGACCGAACCGTGAAGAGCGCCGTGGAGACCCTGAACCCGACTCGGGTTCGGCTCACTGTTGAGGTGCCCTTCGAGGAGCTCAAGGACAGCCTCGACGCGGCGTACAAGAAGATCAACCAGCAGGTCACGGTGAAGGGCTTCCGCAAGGGCAAGATCCCTGCCCGCGTCATCGACCAGCGCTTCGGCCGCGGTGCGGTGCTGGAGGAGGCCGTCAACGACGCCCTCCCGAAGTTCTACACCGAGGCGGTCAACGAGGCCGACCTGAACCCGCTGGGCCAGCCCGACGTGGACATCACGGAGCTGAAGGACGGCGAGCTGCTGGCCTTCACCGCCGAGGTCGACGTCCGCCCCGAGATCGAGATCCCGGACTACTCCGGCATCGAGGTCGAGGTCGACGCCATCGAGGTCTCCGACGAGGACATCGAGAAGTCGGTCGAGCAGCTGCGCGGCCGCTTCGCGTCCACCAAGGACGTCGAGCGCGCCGCCGTCGAGGGTGACGTCGTCACCATCGACCTGGAGGCCAAGGTCGACGGCGAGGTGCTGCCCGACGGAGTCGCCTCCGACGTCTCGTACACCATCGGCTCGGGCGAGCTCCTCGACGGCATCGACGAGGCCGTCAAGGGCCTGGAGGCCGGTGGCGAGACCACCTTCACCTCCCAGCTGAAGGGCGGCTCCGCCGAGGGCAAGGACGCCGAGGTCACCGTCAAGGTCACCAAGGTCTCCGCCCGCGAGCTGCCGGAGCTGGACGACGAGTTCGCCCAGATGGCGAGCGAGTTCGACACCCTCGACGAGCTCAAGGCGGACAGCCGTACCCGCCTGGAGAACATGAAGCAGTACGACCAGGCCACGCAGGCCCAGGAGCGCGTCCTGGAGAAGCTGCTGGAGCTGGTCGAGGTCCCGATCCCCGAGAAGCTGCTCGCGGACGAGGTCCAGACCCGCAAGCACAACCTGGAGCACCACCAGCTCGGCCAGATGGGCCTGACCCTCGAGAAGTACCTCGAGTTCCAGGGCAAGACGGTCGAGGAGTTCGACGCCGAGACCTCCGAGCAGGCGATCAAGGGCATCAAGACCCAGTTCGTCCTCGACGCGCTGGTCAACAAGGAGAAGCTGGGCGTCAACCAGGAGGAGCTCACCGAGCACCTCATGCGCCGTGCCCAGTCCTCCGGCATGTCCCCCGACCAGTTCGCCCAGGCGGTCGTCGAGGGTGGCCAGGTCCCGATGCTGGTCGGCGAGGTCGCGCGCGGCAAGGCCCTCGCGGTCGTCGTCGAGGCCGCCAAGGTCGTCGACACCAACGGTGAGGTCGTCGACCTCTCCGACGACGAGGACGAGGTCGAGACGGCCGCCGAGACCGTCGAGGCCGCTGTCGAGGGTGACGCCGCCGAGGACGAGGCCAAGGCCGACGAGGCGAAGTAACACCCCGGGCGAAGCCCACTGAGCAGTGCCCCGAAGGGCCCGTACGCAGCCGCGTCCGGGCCCTTCGGCATGCCCGCGGGAAGGGCCGCGGAGCTTGCGCTCCGAGCGAACAGTTCGGGAAGCGGGATGGCGTTGTCCGACCTGCGCGTTAGGGTCCATGAATACGAGGGCACGGGAGTACCCGAAGCCGGCGGACGTCGTCCGCACCGGCCGGTCCGCGCCCCAGAACGAGACGCTGAGACGGCATGTGGCCGTCGGAGACGAGCAGGTGGATACGTGACGAATCTGAAGCCTTACGCCGCGGGTGAGCCGTCCATCGGTGGCGGCCTCGGCGACCATGTCTACAACCGGCTGCTCGGCGAGCGGATCATCTTCCTCGGCCAGCAGGTCGACGACGACATCGCGAACAAGATCACCGCGCAGCTCCTGCTCCTGGCCGCCGAGCCGGAGAAGGACATCTACCTGTACATCAACAGCCCCGGTGGTTCCGTGACGGCCGGCATGGCGGTCTACGACACCATGCAGTACATCCCGAACGACGTCGTCACCATCGGCATGGGCATGGCCGCCTCGATGGGCCAGTTCCTGCTCACCGGCGGCGCCAAGGGCAAGCGCTTCGCCCTGCCGAACACCGACATCCTGATGCACCAGGGTTCCGCGGGTATCGGCGGTACCGCCTCCGACATCAAGATCCAGGCCCAGTACCTGCTGCGCACCAAGCAGCGCATGGCCGAGATCACCGCGTTCCACTCGGGCCAGACGGTCGAGGCGATCATCCGCGACGGTGACCGCGACCGTTGGTTCACCTCCGAGGAGGCCAAGGACTACGGCCTCATCGACGAGATCATCTCGGCCGCGTCCAACGTTCCGGGCGGCGGCGGCACCGGGGCCTGATCCCGGTACCCACCGTCAGTACCCCGCAGCCGACAGCCCGCAGAACGCCACCAGGATGGTGAACACCCAGATGCACATGAACAATCTCTCTCCCGCGAGCGGCCTCTACACCGGCCCGCAGGTGGACAACCGCTACGTGATCCCGCGCTTCGTCGAGCGCACTTCGCAGGGCGTGCGCGAGTACGACCCGTACGCGAAGCTCTTCGAGGAGCGCATCATCTTCCTCGGCGTGCAGATCGACGACGCCTCCGCCAACGACGTCATGGCGCAGCTGCTGTGCCTGGAGTCGATGGACCCGGACCGCGACATCTCGATCTACATCAACAGCCCCGGCGGCTCCTTCACCGCGCTGACGGCGATCTACGACACGATGCAGTTCGTGAAGCCGGACATCTCGACGGTCTGCATGGGCCAGGCGGCCTCGGCCGCCGCCGTCCTGCTCGCCGCCGGCACCCCCGGCAAGCGTCTGGCGCTGCCGAACGCCCGCGTGCTGATCCACCAGCCGTCGGGCGGCACCGGCCGCGAGCAGCTCTCCGACCTGGAGATCGCGGCCAACGAGATCCTGCGCATGCGTGACCAGCTGGAGAACATGCTGGCCAAGCACTCGACGACGCCGATCGAGAAGATCCGCGACGACATCGAGCGCGACAAGATCCTCACTGCCGAGGACGCGCTCGCGTACGGCCTGGTCGACCAGGTCGTCTCCACCCGAAAGATGAACGCGGCCTGATCCTTGCCGCCAGTTGGCGTGGGCACGTCGTCACATTCGGCGATGTGAACCACGTCAAGGGGGCCCCGCACGGGGCCCCCGGCAAGGTACCGTCGGATATGAGGCACCAGGAGTCGCTGAACCAGGCGGCTCCCAGGCGAAGGGGAAGCACCTCGTGGCACGCATCGGTGACGGCGGCGACCTGCTCAAGTGCTCGTTCTGCGGAAAGAGCCAGAAGCAGGTGAAGAAGCTCATCGCAGGACCCGGTGTGTACATCTGCGACGAGTGCATCGATCTCTGCAACGAGATCATCGAGGAGGAGCTCGCCGAGACCTCCGAGGTCCGGTGGGAGGAACTCCCCAAGCCCCGTGAGATCTACGAGTTCCTGGAGAGCTACGTCGTCGGCCAGGAGCCGGCGAAGAAGGCGCTCTCGGTTGCGGTGTACAACCACTACAAGCGGGTCCAGGCCGGCGAGAACGGCGGCGCGCAGGGCCGGGACGACGCGATCGAACTCGCGAAGTCCAACATCCTGCTGCTGGGTCCGACGGGTTCGGGCAAGACCCTGCTGGCTCAGACCCTGGCCCGCATGCTCAACGTCCCGTTCGCCATCGCCGACGCGACGGCGCTGACGGAGGCCGGGTATGTCGGCGAGGACGTCGAGAACATCCTGCTGAAGCTGATCCAGGCGGCCGACTACGACGTCAAGAAGGCCGAGACCGGGATCATCTACATCGATGAGATCGACAAGGTCGCCCGCAAGAGCGAGAACCCGTCGATCACGCGCGACGTGAGCGGCGAGGGCGTGCAGCAGGCCCTGTTGAAGATCCTGGAAGGCACGACGGCTTCGGTCCCGCCGCAGGGCGGCCGCAAGCACCCGCACCAGGAGTTCATCCAGATCGACACGACGAACGTGCTCTTCATCGTGGGCGGCGCCTTCGCCGGCCTGGAGAAGATCATCGAGTCGCGCGCGGGCGCCAAGGGCATCGGCTTCGCCGCGACGATCCGCTCGAAGCGCGAGATCGAGGCGAGCAACCAGTTCCAGGAGGTCATGCCGGAGGACCTGGTGAAGTTCGGGATGATCCCCGAGTTCATCGGCCGTCTCCCCGTCATCACCTCGGTGCACAACCTGGACCGCGAGGCCCTGCTCCAGATCCTGATCGAGCCGCGCAACGCGCTGGTGAAGCAGTACCAGCGCCTCTTCGAACTCGACGGCGTGGAGCTGGACTTCGAGCGCGAGGCGCTTGAGGCCATCGCGGACCAGGCGATCCTCCGCCAGACGGGCGCGCGCGGTCTGCGGGCCATCATGGAAGAGGTCCTGATGTCGGTGATGTACGAGGTCCCGTCCCGCAAGGACGTGGCCCGCGTGGTCATCACCCCGGACGTGGTCCGCTCCAACGTCAACCCGACGCTGGTCCCCCGCATCGTCCCGAAGGACCAGGGCCCGCACGAGAAGTCGGCGTAGCCGGCAGTCGGACATCCAGAAGGGGCGCCCCCGGCCGGGGGCGCCCCTTCTTCGTGTGGTGCGAACTACTTCTTGACGCGGGCGGTGTTGTAGACCTTCGCGGTGAGGTCCGCGGTCTGCTCCAGGGTGTAGCCCTGCTTGCCGGCGAGCAGGGAGGCGACGTCCGACGCCGTGACCATGCTCAGGGTGCTGTAGTCACCCCAGATGCAGATGGGGAGCGTCATCTCCTTGGGGCCCTTGTAGGAGGGGTCGTTCTTCGTCGAGATCAACTTGACCTCCTGGCACTTCATCACGGCGCCCTTGAAACCGGCCGGGCTCATCTCCTTGGGGCTTCCGATGAGTTCAGCCGTCATGCCCTGGCCGCCCTTGCTCGCGTTCAGCTTGGCCATGGCGAAGTAGGCGTCCACCGCCTTCTCCGGGTCGGAGAGCTCTCCGTACACGCCCTTGAAGTTGAGACCCTTGGTCGACAGCGGGTTGCCCGGGTCACCGGACTGGTAGTCCATGCTGACCTGGGCGGGGTTCTTCACGCCCGCCTGCTCGGCTTCCTTCTTGTCCTTGTCGGTGAACGGCGGCTCCTGGTACTTCGTGCTCTTCTTGAAGTCGTCCACCGTCTCCGGGGCGACCAGCTTGTAGCCCTTGGTGTCGGCCGCGATGCTGCCCGCGCCGCCGCCCTGGGTGAAGTACCAGCCGGCGCCCGCGACCACCGCGACCGCGACGACGACCGCGATGACGACGCCCGCCTTCGACTTCTTCGGGGGCTGCTGGCCCGGCATGCCGTACGGGGGCTGCTGCTGTTGCTGGGGGAAGCCGTAGCCAGGCTGCGGGGGCTGCTGGGGGTAGCCCGGCTGCTGGGGGTAACCCTGCGGGGGCTGCTGCGGGTAGCCGTACCCGGGCTGGGGAGCCTGCGGCGGCTGCCCGTACGGTCCCGGCTGGCCGCCGTACGGCCCCGGCTGCTGAGGCTGCTGGCCCCCGTACGGTCCCGGCTGGTTGAAACTCATGCCCGCGTCCCCCTTCAGGAATCCTTATGCGTTTCAGACATCCTGACGGAAGGCGGAGCGGCAAGGGTCTCCGGGCCCCCCGATTACCGGTTTCATGACTGGACTGTTACGGCCCTAAACTGTGACTCGTGACCGAGAACACGCAGACACCCAGCAGCCCCAACTCCGAACTGCCGACCCAGTACGCGCCGGCCGAGGTAGAGGGGAAGCTCTACGAGCGTTGGGTAGAGCGTGGCTACTTCGAGGCGGACGAGAAGAGCGACAAGGCTCCGTACACCGTCGTCATCCCGCCGCCGAACGTCACGGGAAGCCTCCACCTGGGGCACGCCTTCGAGCACACCCTGATCGACGCCCTCACCCGCCGCAAGCGCATGCAGGGCTTCGAGACCCTGTGGCAGCCGGGCATGGACCACGCCGGCATCGCCACCCAGAACGTCGTCGAGCGCGAGCTCGCCAAGGAGGGCAAGTCCCGCCACGACCTGGGCCGCGAGGCGTTCGTCGAGCGCGTCTGGCAGTGGAAGGGCGAGTCCGGCGGGCAGATCTCCGGGCAGATGCGCCGTCTGGGTGACGGTGTCGACTGGTCCCGCGAGCGCTTCACCATGGACGAGGGCCTGTCCGAGGCCGTCCAGACCATCTTCAAGAAGCTCTACGACGACGAGCTGATCTACCGCGCCGAGCGCATCATCAACTGGTGCCCGCGCTGCCTGACCGCGATCTCCGACATCGAGGTCGAGTACCAGGACGACGACGGCGAGCTCGTCTCCATCCGGTACGGCGACGGGGAAGCGTCCATCGTCGTCGCGACGACCCGCGCCGAGACGATGCTGGGTGACACGGCCGTCGCCGTCCACCCCGAGGACGAGCGCTACAAGCACCTCGTCGGCACCGAGATCGAGCTGCCGCTCACCGGCCGCCGCATCCCGGTCGTCGCGGACGAGCACGTCGACCCCGAGTTCGGCACCGGCGCCGTCAAGGTGACCCCGGCGCACGACCCGAACGACTTCGAGATCGGCCAGCGCCACAACCTGCCGAACCTCGCGGTCATGGACGAGCACGCGATCATCACCGCCCACGGCCCCTTCCAGGGCCTGGACCGGCTGGAGGCCCGCTCCGCCATCGTCGCCGCGCTGCGCGCCGACGGCCGGATCGTCGCCGAGAAGCGCCCGTACACCCACTCCGTCGGCCACTGCTCGCGCTGCAAGACCACCATCGAGCCGCGGCTGTCCATGCAGTGGTGGGTCAAGGTCGGCCCGCTCGCCAAGGCCGCCGGTGACGCGGTCCGCGACGGCCGGGTCAAGATCCACCCGCAGGAGATGGAGAAGCGCTACTTCGACTGGGTCGACAACCTCCACGACTGGTGCATCTCGCGCCAGCTGTGGTGGGGCCACCGCATCCCCGTCTGGTACGGCCCGAACGGCGAGGTCGTCTGCGTCGGACCCGACGAGCAGCCGCCGGCCGGCGAGGGCTGGACCCAGGACACGGACGTCCTGGACACCTGGTTCTCCTCCGGCCTGTGGCCCTTCTCCACCATGGGCTGGCCGCGCCAGACCGAGAGCCTCGCGAAGTTCTACCCGAACTCCGTCCTGGTCACGGGCTACGACATCCTCTTCTTCTGGGTCGCCCGGATGATGATGTTCGGCCTCTACGCGATGGACGGCACCCCGCCGTTCCACACCATCGCCCTGCACGGCATGGTCCGCGACGAGCGCGGCAAGAAGATGTCGAAGTCCTTCGGCAACGCCGTCAACCCGCTCGACTGGATGGACAAGTACGGCTCCGACGCCGTCCGCTTCACCCTGGCGCGCGGCGCCAACCCGGGCGTCGACGTCCCGATCGGCGAGGACTGGGTCCAGGCGTCCCGCAACTTCGCCAACAAGATCTGGAACGCCACGCGCTTCGCGATGATGAACGGCGCCACGGTCGAGGGCGAGCTGCCGCCGGCCGAGCGGATGTCCGCCACCGACCGCTGGATCCTGTCCCGTCTGAACAAGACGGTGGCCGAGGTCGACGCCTTCTACGAGGACTACCAGTTCTCGAAGCTGTCGGACTCCCTCTACCACTTCGCGTGGGACGAGGTCTTCGACTGGTACGTCGAGCTGTCGAAGACCACGTTCTTCGCCGGCGGCGAGCAGGCCAAGGTCTCCGCGCGGGTCCTCGGTGAGGTCCTGGACGTCACCCTGCGCCTGCTGCACCCGGTGGTCCCGTTCGTCACCGAGACCCTGTGGACCACCCTCACCGGCCGCGAGTCCGTCGTGATCGCCGAGTGGCCCTCGGACAGCGGGTTCCGTGACGAGGCCGCCGAGGCCGAGATCGAGAACCTCCAGGCCGTCGTCACCGAGGTCCGCCGGTTCCGCGCCGACCAGGGTCTGCAGCCGGGCCAGAAGGTTCCGGCCCGCCTGGACCTGGCCGGCACGCCGCTGGCCGCGCACGAGGGCGCCATCCGGCAGTTGCTGCGGCTCCAGCCGGAGGGTGACTCCTTCAGCGCCACCGCGACGCTCCCGGTCGCCGGTGCCACGGTCGCGCTGGACCTGTCGGGCACGATCGACGTGGCCGCCGAGCGCAAGCGGCTCTCCAAGGACCTCGGCGCCGCCGAGAAGGAGAAGCAGCAGGCCGAGGCGAAGCTCGGGAACGAGGCGTTCCTCGCCAAGGCCCCGGACAACGTGGTCGACAAGATCAAGGACCGGCTGGCCAAGGCCGGGGCCGACATCGCGCGGATCCAGGCCCAGTTGGACGCGCTGCCGCCCGCGTAGCACCTCGTAGCGCCGTCGGCCCCCGGGCGAACCGCCCGGGGGCCGACGCGTATTGTGACGTACACCCCAGGGGTTTCTCGCAACCGTTTCCCGGCTTGAGCAGTCTGTATGCCCGTCACATGAAGTGTGTGGCGGTGCGGCTGGGGAACGAGGGGGTGTGTCTGGCAGTGGTACGCGAGTACATGAAGCGTCGCAATGTCCTCATCGGGGCGGCTGCGACCGCCGCCATGGGAGGCACGCTCGCCGGGGTCGCGGCCTTCAGCACGTCGCGCCCGGCCGACAAGGGCCTGCAGAAGGACCTGGTGTCACGGGACCCCAGGGCCTGCGACACGGCGCGGGCCGTCTACAAGCTGCTGGCCGCGCTGGAGGCCGACGCCCGCGCCGGCCACCGCCGCGGCACGATCATCGGCCAGCACGCCGAGGTCCACAACGAGCGGTACAACCCGGAGTACGGCGACCACAACGGCCCCAAGGTGCCCGGGTACTACTACCGCAAGCCCCAGGACATCACCGGGAAGCTGCCCGGCTTCCTCGAACTGGACCTGGGCCCCGGCTACCAGCAAGGCAGCTGGGGCGTGGGCGAACCGCGGGACTACTCGCGCGCCGCCTGGCCCGCCCGGCAGGAGTTCTGGGCCTACACGAACGACGTCGTGGACCTCGCGATGGGCGTCTGGCACGGACTGCCGCGCCCGGCCGACGGCTCGTACAACCCGACCGGCACCGAGAAGATCTGGACCGGCTCGAAGACAGTGCTGCCCACCAACGGGGGAGCGCCGGCCGGCCTGGTCGGCATGTCGTTCCACCAGCCGTGGCCGGGCAGCCCGGTCAAGAGCTTCGAGCACACGATGCGCGGCAAGTCCCCGGCGGCGAAGGACCCCCGGTGGATCGACCGGGTCCTGACGCCCGGCACGACGGAGCACGCGGCGCTGCTGCTCGACCTGTCGTTCCTCGCGGACCACCTCGGATACCTGGCCGCCCACGACGTGCCGGTGCTGTTGCGGCCGTACCACGAGATGAACGCGATCGACGACGAGCGCCGCTTCTGGTGGGCGGGCCTGGAGCCCGAGCAGTTCGTGAAGCTCTGGGAGCTGCTGTACCACTACCTGGTGGGCTCGCGCGGGCTGCACAACCTCATCTTCGTGTGGGCGCCCACGGCCTGGGACGGCCTCCACGGCGTCGAACCCTGGGACTTCTACCCGGGCGCCGACTACGTGGACGTGGTCGGGGTCGACGATTACAGCGGTTCACCTGAGCAACCGTTCGGCAAGGGCGGCTGGACGTCGAAGTGGCACCGGGAGCTCAAGGACTACGGAAAACCGCGGATCCTGGCGGAGTCCTTCCACGTTCCGCTCAACGCCAAGCAGCGCACGACGCTCGACGACGCCCCTTGGGTCCTATGGACCGTCTGGGGTGACGGACTGACAGCGAAGAATTCCGCAAAGGACGTTGAGCGGACGTACAACGACCCGAAGACGGTCATCGGTGGCAAGGAAACCGGCCCCACGGGTGTGAGTTGGCCCTCATTGCACGAGGGAACGTCGTAGTTTCGTTATTTTCAGATGGGATGCTTCGGAGGGTCCGGACCAGGCACCACTGGCCGGCCAGACCCTGTCGGGGAAGTTGAATAGGAGTGAAGTTGACCGCCTCAACGCCGCGCGCCCACCGTGTAGCCGCTTTCGTGGCCATGGGCTGGGCAGGCGTCCTGCTCATCTGGGCTTTGTACAACTGCTTCTGGCAGGTGGGCATCGTCGATTTCCTGCAGGGAATCGTCTACTACGGCATCGGCGACGGCTCCGGTGCCGCCGAGACCTTCAACCTCAACTGGGGCATCGTCTACGTCGCGGGCGGCCTGCTGGTGCTGCGCGGCAACACCCTCGGCCGGGGCGTCATCATCGGCGGTGCGGCCATCGAGGGTTACAACCGCACGCGCAGCCTGACCGGCGCGCTGTTCGACGCGAAGCAGACCGACTACTTCACCAACACCCTCCAGGGCGGGCTGAAGCTGACGACCTTCGCCGTCGGGTTCCTCGTGACGATCGCTCTCATCGTGCTGCTGCTCCGAGACTTCGCGGCCTACGAGCCGTGGCAGCCCCCGGTGAACCCCTGGAGCGCGCAGGCGCACGAGGCGCGCCAGGCCCACGAGGCGGCGCAGCGCGCGGCGGCCCAGCAGCAGCCGCAGCCGCCGTACGGGGCCCCGCAGCAGTACCCGCAGCAGCCGCAGACCGGCTACGCCCAGCCGCAGCCCCTGCCGCAGCAGCAGGGTCAGCCCCCGCAGCCCCCGTCGCAGCAGCCCCAGACGGGCTACGGCCAGCCGCAGCCCGGCTACGGCACCGCCGGCCCGTACGGCGGTCCCTGGCAGCAGCCGCAGCAGCCCGCGCAGCCGCAGGACCAGCCCCAGCAGCCGCCCCAGCAGTAGGCGGCGGGCGGCGGCCCCCGGGAACGCCCCACCCGTTCCCGGGGGCCGCCGCCGCCACGCCCAGCAGACACCGCCCCAGCGCGAGCTGACCCGGCGAATCCAGAAGGACCACTCCTTATGTCCCCCGTCCCCGTTCAAGAAGTCGCGCCCCCCACGTCCCGGCGCGACGCGAAGATCGTTCAGCGGCATGCAGACTGGAAGCCCAGCGTGCTGGCGTTCCTGCTGCCCTTCCTGGTCCTCGTCAGCTTCGGCCTCTGGGTGTTCGAGCCGAACCCGACTCCGCTGGGCTGGACGCTGTCGGTGATCTGGTCGCTGCCCGCGATCGGTGTGCTGGTCGGCTTCCAGGGCGTCCTGCTGATCCGCCGCCGGGTCCGCAAGTCGCACGAGATGGTCCCGGCGGCCCCGGTCGAGGAGGACTTCCTCGTCGTGCTCGTGCCGACCATCGGCCGCCACGACACCTACCCGGCGCTGGAGCGCTCGGTCCTCAGTTACGTGGAGCACCTCCCGCCGTACTTCCCGCGGATGCGGGTCGACGTGCTCACGGAGGAGGGCTGCGAGGCGACCGAGCGGATCGACGGGCTCGCCGCGATGAACCCGCTGATCCGGGTGGTCGCCGTACCCAAGGTGTACGAGACGGCGAACGGGACGCGGTTCAAGGCCCGGGCCAACAACTACGCCCACGAGCTGCGGATCGAGGAGGGCGAGGCCCTCGACGACGTCTGGGTGCTCCACATGGACGACGACACCGGCGTCGGCCCCGACACCGCTGCCTCCATGGCCCAGTTCATCAACCGGCAGCGGCGCGCAGGCGACGAGGCCAAGCACATGGCGCAGGGCATCCTGGCCTACCCGCGCGAGAACGCGGTCAACCGCTTCACCTGGCTGGCCGACGCGGTGCGGCCCGCCGACGACATAGCCCGCTTCCGGGCCTTCACGGGTCTGGGCACCCCCGTCGCCGGCGTGCACGGCGAGCTGCTGCTGCTCCGCGCCTCCATCGAGGCCACCATCGGCTGGGACTTCGGGCCCAAGGCCATCGTCGAGGACGCGCAGCTGGCGCTGACGTTCTGCCGCAAGTACCCCGGCCGCAGCGACTGGTTCAACGGCCGCTGCTACGGCGCCTCGCCGGCCAACACCAGGGACTTCATCAAGCAGCGCGAGCGCTGGGCCTGGGGCCTGGTCGCGCTCTGCTTCAACCGGACGGTGCCTTTCCGCTACCGCTGGTTCCTGATGCTCTGCATGGTCAGCTGGGTCCTCGGCCCGCTCCAGCACGTCGCGACGGTCCTGCTCGTGGCCTGGTTCATCGGTGACTTCAACACCTCGCCCGTGACCCAGTCCGTCGTGATCATGTGGTCGCTGAGCTTCGCGTACGTCATCTGGACGTACTGGGAGGGGCTGCGGCTCAACTCCCTGGTCTCCGCGGACGGCAAGCGCCGCTGGTGGGAGCCGATCGCGGTGCTCGGCCTCATTCCGCTGTTCTCCGTGATGGAGGGACTGGGCGGCCTGCGTGGGCTGATCAAGTTCATCAAGCGCGAAGAGAACAAGTTCGTCGTCATCGCCAAGCCCGCGTGAGCAACCGGAAGCCCGTCATGAAGAAGAAGCGTTCCAAGGTCCCCCTGCTCGCGATCCTGCCGGTGACCGTGACCTCCCTGGTCCTCGGCCTGCCGTTCGTGATCGGCGACCACCCGCTGCGCTGGAAGGCGGGTTCCTTCAAGCCGATCGTGGTCCTCAACGACTCCGATGCCAAGGGCGGCGGCGACGGTGACGCTCTGCTCGCCGACGGCGGCGAAGGCTCCGGCGACGGGAAGTCCGCCAAGCCCGCCAAGCCCGCCAAGACGGTGGCCAGTCCCTGGAAGGCCGGCATGCCGGAGTGGGGCGTGCAGATCTTCTGGGAGGACAAGAAGGAGCACAGCGAGGAGTACCTCGCCAAGAAGGCCCGCGAACAGGCCGACTACATCGTCGGGCTGAAGGCCAACTCGGTCGCGCTCTCCTTCCCCTTCTACACGGAGGGCCGCACCTCGACGAAGCTCGCGGCCGGGAAGAACACCCCCACCCCCGAGCACCTCGACACGGTCCTGCGCGTCTTCCACGAGGCGGGCCTGCGCACCACCGTCCGCCCGATCCTGGACGAGGCCTCGCTCATCCCGCCGGAGGGCTGGCGGGGCAACATCAAGCCGTCCGACAAGGCCGCCTGGTTCGCCTCGTACGAGGCCTTCCTGGCCCCCTACCTCCAGGTGGCGCAGCGCGAGCAGGTGTCGACCTTCGTGCTCGGCACCGAGCTGAACTCCATGGAGGGGCAGGCCGGCTGGAAGCCCCTGATCTCCGCGGCCGGCAAGCACTTCACGGGCGAGATCTCCTACGACGCCAACTGGGACAACTTCTCGACCGGCAAGATCGACGTCCCCGTCAAGCGGCTCGGTGTGGACGCCTACTTCCCCGTGAAGGTGGACGACGACGCACCCGTCGGCCGGCTCGTGGACGGCTGGAACACGTGGCTCGACAAGAAGGGCAAGGGCCCGCTGCCCAAGATCCTTCTCGCCGAGGCGGGCATCAGCGCCATGGACGGGGCCTACCACTCGCCCGGCGACTTCTACACCAAGCGCAAGGTCAACCCGCAGGTGCAGGCCAACTGGTACGAGGCGGTCTGCCAGGTCGTGCAGCAGCGCAAGCTGGCGGGCGTGTACTGGTGGTCGATCTACTTCGACTCCAACCCCCGCAAGGCGCCCAAGGAATCGGAGTCCCGCTTCAACTTCGCGGGACGTCCGGCGACCGAAGAGGCCATCCGGACCTGCTTCGGCTCCGACTACGCGGGTCCGGGCACCACCGCGCCGTGACCGACACCCACCACGAGAAAGCGACGCGCCCGGCATGAGCGAGGCAATCCTGCTGGTCGGCGGCAAGGGGACCCGACTCCGGCCGCTGACCACCCACACCCCGAAGCCGCTGCTGCGGGTGGGCGGGGTCCCCTTCCTCACCCACCAGCTCGCGCGCGCCGCCGCGGCCGGGGTGACCCGGCTGGTGCTGGCCACCTCCTACCTCGCCGAGCTCTTCGAGGCGGAGTACGGGGACGGCTCCTCGCTCGGCCTGGAACTGGTCTACGCCCAGGAGGACGTCCCGCTCGGCACCGGCGGGGCCATCCGCAACGCCGCGGAGCTGCTCACCTGCGGCCCCGGCGAGCCGGTGTTCGTCTTCAACGGCGACATCCTCTCCGGCGTGGACCTCGCCGGACTGCGGGAAGCCCACACGGCATCCGGGGCGGCCGTCACCCTGCACCTCACCCGCGTCGAGGACCCCCGCGCCTTCGGGCTCGTCCCGACCGACGCGGACGGCCGGGTACGGGCCTTCCTGGAGAAGCCCCAGACCGAGGCCGAGATCATCACCGACCAGATCAACGCCGGGTGCTACGTCTTCACCCGCTCCGTCATCGACACCATCCCGGCCGGCCGGGAGGTGTCCGTCGAGCGCGAGACGTTCCCGGCGCTGCTCGCCGACGGAGCCCTGGTCAACGGAGTCGTCGAGGACGGCTACTGGCTCGACCTCGGCACGCCCCAGGCGTTCGTACGCGGCTCCGCCGATCTCGTACGCGGTCTCGTCTCCTCGCCCGCGCTGCCCGGCCCGGTCGGTGAGGCGCTGGTCCTGCCCGGGGCCCGGGTGGATCCCGGCGCCCGGCTCAGCGGCGGGACCGTCGTCTGCGAGGACGCCGTCATCGAGGCGGGGGCGGTCGTGCACGCCAGCGTCGTGCTGCCCGGCGCCCGGATCGCGGCGCGCGGCCTGGTGCGCAGCTCCGTGGTGGGCGCGCACGCCGCCATCGGCGAGGGCAGCGTCCTGCTCTCGACGGTGGTCGGGGACGGCGCGGTGATCGGCCCGGACAACGAGCTGACGGCGGGTCTGCGCATCGACTGCGGGGTCCGGCTGCCGGCGCACGCGGTCCGCGTCTCCGCCGCCCCGGCGGTCCTGGCCTCCTGAGGCCGGGGCCGGGGCGGCCTGCCCGGGGCCGTATGCCGTGACGTCGCGATGCCGTGACGTCGCGATGCGGCGATGCCGTGATGTCCGGAGTGCGGCATATCACGTTCTATCCACCAGTCGGCCGAGGCGTTCGCGGAGCCGACCACGGATGATGGAGGGCATGCACGTCAAGCCCGCCGCCTCGGCGCTCCACCGGGTCGTGGCCGCCGGCCGCCGCCTGAGCGAGAGCTGGGCCGGGTCCCCGCGGGCACTGGACGTCCTCACGGCCCTGAGCTGCCTCGCCCTGATGGCCCTCGACCTGCCCGGCCTCGCCGCCGCCGACAACTCCCTGAGCGGCCCGAGCGCCGCCGCCGTGCTGGCCGTCGGCTGTACGAGCCTGCTCGCGCGGCGCCGGATGCCGTGGATCGCGTACGCCGTGGCCCTGGTCTTCATCGGGTGGCTGCACGAGCTGACGCTGATCCAGTTCGCCCTGTACTCCGTCGGCCGCTACCGGGGGCGCCGGGCCGGCATCCTCGCCACCGTCGGCTACGTCGCCTTCGCGCTGGCCATGTTCTGCGTGCCGGGCTGGCCCGAGCCCGCCGGCCAGGACCTGAGCTCCTTCCTCAGCCTGGTCGTGCCCATCGGCGCGCTCGCCACGGCCGTCGGCATCGCCGCCTACCGGCACGACCTGGTGCGCGAGCTCGACGTCCGCCGGGCCGAGTCGGCCGTGCTCCAGGCCGTCCAGCAGGAGCGCACCTCGGTCGCGCGGGACGTCCACGACTTCGTCGGGCGGGAGCTGACGCTGCTGACGGTGCGCTCCGAGGTGCTCTCGATGCGGTCGCGCGAGACGGCGTACGCGAAGGACTTCGAGGAACTCGCCGACACCGCGCGGCGGGCGCACCTGGTGCTCAACGAGATCATCGTGCAGCGCGGGGAGCGGGCCTCGACCCCGGGAGCGGACGGGCTGGCGGCGCTCGCGGAGGAGAGCGGGCGGGCGGGCTCGCCCGTCAGGCTGGTCATGGACCCCGAGGTGCACGGGCTGTCGCCGCTGCGGCAGGCGGCGGTCTACCGGGTCGTCCAGGAATGCCTGACCAACGCCGCCAAGCACGCCCACGGCGAGACCATCGAGGTCTCCATCGCCGCCGACGGCCCCCAGCTGCGGATCGCCGTCAGCAACGGCCTCCCGGCCCGCGTCCCGGCCCGCGCCCCCGTCTCGGCGGGCTCGGGCACCGCGAGCATGTCCGAGCGCGTGCGCAGCCTGGGCGGCACCCTGACGGCGACGCGCACGCCGGACTCGTACACGGTGGTGGCCACCCTCCCGCGCGGCTAGGTCGTGTTTAGACGTGGTGATTGTTCTGGCTACCGGCCAGGGAAGTGCCGGGCGGCCATCCAGACGGTGAGGTCTCGGGCGATGTCGTTGATGCTGGTTGCCATGGTGACCTCGTGCTCGTTCCGAGAGGTATCGCGGCGGACGACCTCGTAGCCGCGTTCGCCCGCGACGGTGACGGAGGCGAACCAGACGGGGTCGTCCTCGTCGGGCTGGACTACGACGAAGGTGTTGTCCGAGCCGTTGAGATCACTGATCATCATGAACAGCGCGTCCTCGGAGGGGTCGTCGATTCGGTCGCCGTCCTCGCTGTCTGCCCGGTAGTACAGGCGGCCCACTGGCTGCTCTCCCCTCGTCTGCACGCTCTGATAGGGGTCAGGATGGCACGCGCGTGTGACAGTAATGTCCGGTCACATCCATTCGTTGATCGCTGCGACCACGACGGTGGCCTCGAAACGGACGGCCAGTTTGTCGAACCGCGTGGCCACCGCGCGGTTGCGCTTGAGGCGATTGATTCCGCACTCCACTGCATGCCGGGCCTTGTAGTCCTCAGGGTCGAAGACGGGAGGTCGACCTCCAGCCTGCCCACGTCGCTTTCGGCTCCCAACCTGGTCCGCCGGCTCGGGAATCGTGCACTGGATCCCCCGCCGCCGCAGGTAGGCCCGGTTGGCACGGGACGAATACGCCTTGTCGCCTCTCACCCGCACCGGACGGACCCGGGGACGCCCCGGCCCGATGCGCGGCACCCGGATGGCCTCCAGGACCGCGGTGAACTGGGGACTGTCACCACGCTGCCCGGCGGTCACCAGCAGCGACAGCGGACGCTGCCCCTGCTCACAGGCCAAATGAATCTTGGTGGTGAATCCTCCCCGGGACCGGCCCAGGCCGTGATCGTCGGGCTCAACCCGGACCCCGCCCGGTGACTCCTTCTGGGACGCTCCAGCACGGCGGGCGCCTGCGGCATGTTGGTGGGCCCGGCAGATCGTGGAGTCGATACTCACTTCCCACGTGATCAACCCGGCCGCGTCCGCCCGCGCCTGCAAGCCAGTGAGCACGGCGGCCCAGGTGCCGTCTCGCTGCCACCGGCGAAAGAGGCCGTAGACCGTCTGCCATGGCCCGTATTCCGGCGGCAGATCCCGCCATGGGACGCCAGTCCGCACCCGCCAGCGGATCCCGTTGATCAGCTTCCGTCGACATGCCGCCGGCCTGCCCGAAACTGCCTCCGGCAGCATCGGTTCCAGCACTACCCACTGCTCGTCAGAAAGGTCCCCTCGCCCCACACCAGAGATCATCACGGCACGCGGCAAGGCATGGGATCACTTCTAAAACACGGCCTAGCCGCAGACGGCCGGGGCCGTCGCGGCAGTCGCGGTCAGTCGCGGTCAGGCCTTCGCCGGGACCAGCAGGCTGTTCAGGGTGTCCAGGTCCTCCACGCACCTGCCGGAGCCCAGAGCCACGCAGTCGAGCGGGGCGTCGGCGACGAAGACCGGGATCCCGGTCGCCGAGGCCATCCGCAGGTCCAGGCCGGGCAACAGCGCACCGCCGCCGGTCAAGGCGATGCCGTGCTCCATCACGTCGCCGGACAGCTCGGGCGGGCACTCCTCCAGGGTGGTGCGCACCGCGGCGATGATCGCCTCGACCGGCTCGTCCAGCGCGGCCCGTACGTCCGCGGCGCCCAGCGAGAGCGTCTTCGGCATGCCGCCGACCCGCTCGCGGCCGCGCACGGTGAACGTCCGCGTCTCCAGCTCCGGCCGGTCCGGGACCGGCCAGGCCGAGCCGATGCCGACCTTGACGTCCTCGGCGGTGCGCTCGCCGATGAGCAGCCCGTGCTCCTTGCGCACGTAGTCCATGATCGCGGCGTCCAGCCGGTCCCCGCCGACCCGCAGCGACCGCGCGGTGACGATGCCGCCCAGCGAGATCACGGCGACCTCGCAGGTACCGCCGCCGATGTCCACCACCATGGAGCCGCGCGGCTCGGCCACCGGCAGCCCGGCCCCGATCGCCGCCGCCATCGGCTCCTCGATCAGGTGCACGCTCCTGGCCCCCGCCCGGGTGGACGCGTGGACGATGGCCCGCCGCTCCACCGGGGTCACCCCGGACGGCACGCAGATCACCATCCGGGTGCGCGGCCGGCGCCCCGGGACGGCCTTGCGCACGAAGTGCCGGATCATCTCCTCGGCGGCCTCGTAGTCGCAGATCACCCCGTCCTTGAGCGGGCGGATGGCGGTGATGGAGCCGGGGGTGCGGCCGATGGTCTCCTTCGCCTCGGCACCGACGGCCAGCGCCGTGGTCGTCCCCGCCCTGACCGCCACCACGGACGGCTCGTTGAGGACGATCCCGTGCCCCCGCGCGTAGACGAGCGTGTTCGCGGTCCCCAGGTCGATGCCTATGTCGCGGATGTCGCGGCCGGAAGCCGTCCTGGCCGGCTTGTCCGAACCTGTCTTCTCGCTGCGCGCCTGCGGCATTTGTTCCCCAATCTCCTGCCCGCAAGGCTTGCATAACGATCTGGTCGACCTTCCCGTCGAAGGTCCTGAAACAGCCGGGCCGAAAGTCCTCCCGCCCCTCGTCCGTAGACTGGCCCTGTGAGTGAGCAGCAGCCCGAGAGCCACGGCCCCGACGACCTCGGCGAGGGCCCCGACGCGTTCGACCGGATCGTGGCGGAAGAGTCCGACCGAGACCCCGACCTGGCGGTGATCGAGGCCGGCAGCCGCACCCTGCGCGCACACGGCGGAGCCCCGCAGACCGACCAGGCGCCCTCCCGCCCCGCCGACCCGGAGGTGGACAAGGCCCTGCGCGAGGTGGAGGAGGAGCTCTCCTCCCGCTGGGGCGAGACCAAGCTGGAGCCGTCCGTCTCGCGGATCGCCGCCCTGATGGACGTACTGGGGGAGCCGCAGCGCGCGTACCCCTCCATCCACGTGACCGGCACCAACGGCAAGACCAGCACCGCCCGCATGATCGAGGCCCTGCTGAACGCCTTCGAGCTGCGCACCGGCCGCTACACCAGCCCGCACGTGCAGTCGATCACCGAGCGCATCAGCCTGGACGGCGCGCCGATCAGCGCCGAGCGGTTCGTCGAGACGTACCACGACGTCAAGCCGTACGTGGAGATGGTCGACGCCGCCGAGGAGTACCGGCTGTCCTTCTTCGAGGTCCTCACCGGGATGGCCTACGCGGCCTTCGCGGACGCCCCGGTCGACGTGGCCGTCGTCGAGGTCGGCATGGGCGGGTCCTGGGACGCGACCAACGTGATCGACGGGACGGTCGCGGTGATCACCCCGATCAGCCTGGACCACACGGACCGGCTCGGCTCCACGCCCGGCGAGATCGCCCAGGAGAAGGGCGGCGTCATCAAGCAGGACGCCACCGTGATCCTGGCGCAGCAGCCGGTGGACGCGGCGCAGGTGCTGTTGAAGAAGGCCGTCGAGGTCGACGCGACCGTCGCCCGCGAGGGCATGGAGTTCGGCGTCGTCTCCCGCGAGGTGGCGGTCGGCGGCCAGATGCTGACCCTGCGCGGGGTGGGCGGCGAGTACGACGGCATCTTCCTGCCGCTGTACGGCGCCCACATGGCGCACAACGCGGCGGTGGCCCTGGCGGCCGTCGAGGCGTTCTTCGGCATCGGCGGGCAGCAGGCCCGGGTCCTGGACGCGGAGACGGTACGGCGGGCCTTCGCCTCGGTGACCTCGCCGGGCCGCATGGAGGTCGTCCGGCGCAGCCCCACCGTGGTCCTGGACGCCGCGCACAACCCGGCCGGGGCGCGGGTCACGGCGGAGGCGGTGACCGAGGCGTTCGGGTTCAGCCGGCTGATCGGCGTCGTGGGCGCGAGCGACGGCAAGGACGTCAAGGGCGTCTTCGAGGCGTTCGAGCCGATCTTCGCGGAGGTCGTGGTCACGGAGAACACCAGCCACCGGGCGATGAGCGCGGACGACCTGGCCGCGATCGCGGTCGAGGTCTTCGGCCCGGACCGGGTGCAGGTGGAGCCGCGGCTGGACGACGCACTGGAGGCGGCGATCACCCTGGCGGAGGAAGAGGCCGAGTACGGAGGGGCCGGGGTCCTGGTGACCGGGTCCGTGATCACGGTGGGCGAGGCCCGCCTGCTGCTGAAGAGGGGCTGAGGGATGCGCACGCTGTGTGCTTCGACGCTGATCGGCGAGTTCTTCGTGATCGGCTTCGCGGGGCTGGTCGCGATGAAGAACCCGGACCTGACCCAGGCGACCGTCTGGACGGTGTGCGGGGTCGCCATGCTGCTGTCGGTGCTGCTGTGCGGGATGCTGTCGCGGCCGGGGGCCGTCCAGATCGGCTGGGCGCTCCAGATCGGGCTGATCCTGAGCGGGCTCGTCGTTCCGATGATGTTCATCCTGGGCGCGGTCTTCGCGGGCCTGTGGTGGTGCTCGGTGCACTACGGCCGCCGCATCGACACGATCAAGGCCCGCTGGGCGGCACAGGCCGAGGCGCAGGCCCCGGCCGAGGCCCAGCAGGCCTGAGGCGCCTCGTACGGGTGCGCCGCGGGGCCCGGGCTGCGGGCCGGGCCCCCGCCGAGCCCCTGTAGATTCGTGGGACCGCACCCGTTTGCCGCAAGGAGCCGCAACATGACCCAGCGCACCCTCGTCATCCTCAAGCCCGACGCCGTCCGTCGCGGCCTGATCGGCGAGATCATCGGCCGCATCGAGCGGAAGGCCGGCTGGACCGTCCCCGCGATGGAGCTGCGTACGCTGGACCAGGAGACCCTGGAGACCCACTACGGCGAGCACAAGGGCAAGCCCTTCTACGAGCCCCTCATGGGCTTCATGGCGAGCGGCCCGGTCGTCGTCCTGGTCGTCGAAGGGGAACGCGTGATCGAGGGTGTCCGCCAGCTGGCCGGACCCACCGACCCGATCGCCGCGGCGCCCGGCTCCATCCGGGGTGACTTCGGCTCCATCACCCGCGAGAACCTGATCCACGCCTCGGATTCCGAGGAGTCCGCCGAGCGTGAGCTGAAGCTGTTCTTCCCCACCCTCGGATGAGTCCTTCCTGACGAGACATCAGCCGAATAGCGCTCATGACCTGGGGCGACCGAAGTAATTTCGGTCGCCCTTTGGTATTACCGGGCTCGACCGGGAACGCATGCACAGGACACGACGTCACCACTATGGGGGCGGGTATCCGTTCCGGCGGGATTGCCGGAGTCCCGTCGCGCGGTGTTCATACTTGCGGCATTACGATGGGGCCTCCACCCACACACCCACCTCGCCGACCTGACAGCAGCCGCTATCAACTGGAAGGCCAGACGCTCCTCATGGGGAACAAGGGGAACAACATGTCGTTCATCGGCCGTGACATGGCGATCGACCTCGGGACCGCCAACACGCTGGTGTACGTGAGGGGCCGGGGGATCGTCCTGAACGAGCCGTCCGTGGTCGCCATCAACACGAACACCGGTGGCATCCTGGCGGTCGGCTCCGAGGCGAAGAAGATGATCGGCCGGACGCCCGGCAACATCGTCGCCGTACGGCCCCTCAAGGACGGCGTGATCGCCGACTTCGAGATCACCGAGCGCATGCTCCGGTACTTCATCCTCAAGATCCACAAGCGTCGCTACCTGGCCCGGCCGCGCGTCGTGGTCTGTGTCCCCTCCGGCATCACGGGAGTGGAGCGACGCGCCGTCATCGAGGCGTCCACGCAGGCCGGCGCCCGCCAGGTGCACATCATCGAAGAGCCCATGGCCGCCGCCATCGGCTCGGGCCTGCCCGTCCACGAGGCCACCGGCAACATGGTCGTGGACATCGGCGGCGGCACCACCGAGGTCGCCGTCATCTCCCTCGGCGGAATCGTCACGGCGCAGTCCATCCGGGTCGCCGGCGACGAGCTGGACAACGCGATCATCCAGCACATCAAGAAGGAGTACTCGCTCCTCCTCGGCGAGCGCACCGCCGAGCAGATCAAGATCACGATCGGGTCGGCGTACGACCTCGACAAGGACGAGCACACCGAGATCCGCGGCCGCGACCTGGTCTCGGGCCTGCCCAAGACGGTCGTCATCTCGGCCGCCGAGGTGCGCAAGGCCATCGAGGAACCGGTCAACGCCATCGTCGACGCGGTCAAGACCACCCTCGACAAGTGCCCGCCGGAGCTCTCCGGCGACATCATGGACCGCGGCATCGTCCTCACCGGCGGCGGCGCCCTGCTGCGCGGCCTGGACGAGAGGCTGCGCCGCGAGACCGGCATGCCGATCCACATCGCCGAGGATCCCCTCGACTCCGTCGCCCTCGGCTCCGGCAAGTGCGTGGAGGAGTTCGAGGCACTCCAGCAGGTCCTGGACGCCCAGCCCCGGCGCTGATACAGCCCCCCCGGCCAGGGGGTCATGCGGAACACAAGGATCCGCCGTACGGGTGCTACCGAGCCCGTACGGCGGATCGTTGATATACAGGCACAGTCCGGTGGGATCACGGCTCCCGGCTCCACCGGAGCGGCTCCGCCGCACGGGTATCTACGAGGAAGGCACGGCCGCCGCACGTGAGGGACACACGAGAAAGCCGGCTGCTCCTGGTTCTTCTGATCGCCATCGCGTTCGCGCTGATCACGGTGGACATCAGAACGGGCGAGGATTCTCCGGTCGACGGTGCCCGGCAGGCCGCCGCGGCGGTCTTCGGCCCGGTCGAGAAGGGCGTCGCGACCGCGGTCGACCCGGTCGCCAACGCCATAGGGGCGGTACGGGACTCCGGCGAGCGCCACAACCGGATCGCCACGCTGACGCGCGAGAACGCGGCCCTGAAGGCCAAGCTGGGCAGCGCGGACCAGACCCGCAGCCGGATCCACGAGCTCGACGAGATGCTCAAGCGCGCCGGCGCCGGCCAGTACGGCATCAAGGGCGCCGAGGTCATCGCCATAGGAGCGGCCCAGGGCTTCTCCTGGACCGTGACCATCGACGCCGGCACCAAGGACGGCATCGAGCGCGACATGACCGTCCTCAACGGCGACGGGCTCGTCGGCCGCGTCGCCACCGTCGGCCCCGACACCGCCACCGTGGTGCTCGCCAACGACCCCGACTTCACCGTCGGCACCCGCCTGGAGAAGACGGGCGAGCTGGGCTTCGCCACCGGCCAGGGCGACCGCGCCCTCTCCGTCCAGATGCTCAACGGCAAGGCCAAGATCAACCCCGGCGACCGGCTGCTGACCTTCGGATCGCGCGGCAACAAGCCGTTCGTCCCCGGCGTCCCCATCGGCGAGGTGGTCAAGGTCGACCCCTCGCGCGGCGACCTGACCCGCACCGTGTGGGTCCGCCCGTTCGTCGGGTTCTCCCGCCTCGACATCGTCGGCGTCGTGGTCATGCCCCCGCGCGAGGACCCGCGCGACGCCGTCCTGCCGCCCAAGCCCGAGCCGGCCAAGCCGACCCCGACGGTCACCGTCACGGTCACCCCGTCCGCGTCCGCGAGCGTCCCCGCCAAGCCGGACGACGAGTAGGAGCTGACCGCCATGCGCTTCAACCGGATTCTGCTCTCGGCCACGCTGGTCGTGGTCGCCCTCGTCGTCCAGGTCTCCGTCCTGGGCCGGCTCCAGCTGCCCGGCGCCGTACCCGACCTGGTGCTGCTCACCGTCGTCGCCCTCGCGCTCGTCTACGGGCACGTGAGCGGCGCCCTCATCGGCTTCGGCGCCGGTCTCCTCGCGGACTTGGCCCCGCCCGCCGACCACGCCGCCGGGCGGTACGCGCTCGTGCTGTGCCTCATCGGCTACCTCGTCGGCCTGGCCCGCCCCGACAGCGGGCGCTTCCGCTCCGCTTGGGGCCCGATGCTGACCGTCGTCGCGGCCGCGATCGGCTCCACCCTGCTGTACGCCGGTGTCGGCGCCCTCGTCGGCGACACCGCCGCCCGCCACGTGGGCCTGACCGGGCTGCTGTTCACGGCGACCCTGTACGACCTGCTGCTCGCGCCGTTCACGGTGCCCTTCATCATGGCCCTGGCGCGTCGCGCCGAGAACGATCCGATGGCCGTCGAGGCCAACGGCGGGGCCCCGCAGGGCAAGGACGTCGCCTCCGGCTGGCTGGCCGGCGGCACGGGCCTGCGGATCGGCAGCCAGCGCGGCGGCCTGCGGCTGCGGACCGCGCGCGGCCGCGCCAACCGGGCCGGCCGCATAAAGGGTGTCAAGGGCGTCAAGGGCGTGAAGAGCGTCAAGAAGCTGTGACGGGGGAGCAGGCGTGACCAACATTCCGGAGACCGGCCGCACCCCCCGGGTGCAGATCCGGCTCGTCATCATCCAGGTGCTCGTCTTCTCGCTGCTGTTCACCCTCGGGGGGCGGCTCTGGTACCTCCAGATCCGCAACGGCTCGGAGTACTCCGACGAGGCCAAGAACAACCACGTCCAGCAGGTCGTACAGCCCGCCGTGCGCGGCTCGATCCTGGACGCCCGCGGCGTCCCGCTCGCCGACAACGAGACCCGCCTGGTCGTCTCGGCCAGCCGCACCGAGCTGATGAAGATAAAGGACAGGGGCAAGGACGTCCTGACCCGGCTCGCCGGCGTGCTCGACATGAAGCCGCAGGAGGTCATGGACAAGGTCCGCCTCTGCGACTCCCAGACCCCGCAGCCCTGCTGGAACGGCTCCCCGTACCAGCCCATCCCGGTCACCGACGAGGCCACCACCCAGCAGGCCCTCCAGATCCGCGAACGCCCCGAGGACTTCCCCGGCATCACCGCCGAGCCCACCGCCGTCCGCCGCTACCCGGCCCCCGGCGGCGCCAACACCGGCCAGGCGCTCGGCTACCTCTCGCCGGTCACCGACGACGAGATCGTCAAGGCGAAGAACACCAACTCGCCGTTCCTGCGCTCCGACCAGGTCGGCCGCTTCGGCCTGGAGCGCACCTACGACAAGGCGCTGCGCGGCAAGTCCGGCGTCACCCGCTACGAGGTGGACAACCTCGGCCGGGTCATCGGCGAGGCCAACAACGACCCGGCGATTCCCGGCGCCAACCTCGTGACCAGCATCGACGCCCGTGTCCAGGCAGTCGCCGAGTACGAGCTGGACGCGGCCATGAAGGAAGCGCGCAAGCAGATCGACCGCAACACCGGCGTCCCCTACAAGGCCGACGCGGGTGCCATCGTCGCCCTGGAGTCCAAGACCGGCCGCGTCGTCGCCATGGCCTCCAACCCGACGTACGACCCGAACGTGTGGGTCGGCGGGATCTCCGGCAAGGACTACGCCAAGCTCACCGCCAAGGAGTCCAACGTCCCGCTGATGAACCGGGCCATCCAGGGCCAGGCGGCCCCGGGCTCCATCTTCAAGGTCATCCCCACGGCGGCCGCGGTCAACGCCGGCTACAAGTTCGACGGCAGCTACCCCTGCCCCAGCTCGTACTCCATCGGTGGCCAGGTCTTCAAGAACTTCGAGTCCCAGGGGCACGGATCGATCACCCTCGGCCGGGCCCTGGAGGTCTCCTGCGACACCGTCTTCTACGCGCTGGGCCACCAGCAGTGGCTCAAGGACGGTGGGCTCAAGCCGGTGAAGAACCCGGCGGAGATCTTCTACAAGACCGCCCACCAGTTCGGCCTCGGCGCGGAGACCGGCATCGACCTGCCGGGCGAGGAGAAGGGCCGCGTCCCCGACCGCCAGTGGAAGCAGCGGTTCTGGGAGGCCAACAAGGACCAGTGGTGCAAGACCGGCAAGAAGGGCGGCACCTACGTCGAGCTGCTGTCCTACGAGAACTGCCTCGAAGGCAACCTCATGCGCGCCGGTGACGCCGTCAACTACTCCATCGGTCAGGGCGACACGCTCGTCACCCCGATCCAGATGGCCACCATCTACGCGGCCATCTCCAACGGCGGCACCCTGTGGAACCCGACCATCGGCAAGGCCGTCATCAGCGCCGACGGCAAGAAGGTCGAGGAGATCAAGCCGAAGGCCCACGGCAAGCTGCCCATGACCCAGCAGACCCGGGACCAGATCGACGAGGCACTCGAAGGCGTCGCCACCCGCGGTACCGCCGCCTGGCGCTTCGGCGGCTGGCCGCAGAAGCAGATCCCGATGCACGCCAAGACCGGTACCGCCGAGGTCTACGGCAAGCAGACGACCTCCTGGTTCGCCACGTACACCGAGGACTACACGATCGTGATGACGATCTCCCAGGGTGGTACCGGTTCCGGTGCCTCCGGTCCCGCCGTGCGCAACGTCTACAACGCCATCTACGGACTCGACATGGCCGGCAAGCAGGACCCGAAGAAGGCCCTGCTGCTCAAGCCCGAGGCGAAGCTGCCCACCATCCAGCCCGACGGCTCCATCGACGCCCCCGAGGTCAAGCCGTACGTGCCCCCGTCCCCGGAGGACTCGGTGCCCGCGCTCGCCGGACCGCCCGCGCCGCCCGCGACGCGGCAGGACTGAGGCCCCGATGCAGACCGCCAACAAGTTCTCCGTCTCCCGGTACGCGCCCGAGCGCGGGCCGATGGCCAAGCTCACCTCCCGCGACTCGGTGCTGCGCCGGCTCGACTGGCCGATACTGCTGTCCGCCCTCGCGCTGTCCTTCATCGGCTCGCTGCTGGTGTGGTCGGCGACCCGCAACCGGACCACCCTCAACCAGGGCGACCCGTACTACTTCCTGCTGCGGCACGCCCTGAACACCGGCATCGGCCTGGTGCTGATGATCGGCACGGTCTGGCTCGGGCACCGCACCCTGCGCGGCGCCGTGCCGATCCTGTACGGGCTCTCGCTGCTGCTGATCCTCGCCGTGCTCACCCCGCTCGGCGCGACCATCAACGGCGCCCACGCGTGGATCGTGATCGGCGGCGGATTCTCGCTCCAGCCCTCCGAGTTCGTGAAGATCACGATCATCCTGGGCATGGCGATGCTGCTGGCGTCCCGGGTCGACGCCGGTGACCTCGCCCATCCCGACCACCGGACCGTGGTCAAGGCGCTCTGCCTGGCCGCCGCCCCGATGGGCATCGTCATGCTGATGCCCGACCTCGGCTCGGTCATGGTCATGGTCATCATCGTGCTCGGTGTCCTGCTGGCCTCCGGCGCCTCCAACCGCTGGGTGCTCGGGCTGCTGGGCTCGGGCGCGGCCGGCGCCATCCTGATCTGGCAGCTCGGCGTCCTCGACGAGTACCAGATCAACCGCTTCGCGGCCTTCGCCAACCCCGAGCTCGACCCGGCCGGCGTCGGCTACAACACCAACCAGGCGCGCATCGCGATCGGCTCCGGCGGGCTCACCGGCTCCGGGCTGTTCAAGGGCTCGCAGACCACCGGCCAGTTCGTGCCGGAGCAGCAGACCGACTTCGTCTTCACGGTGGCGGGGGAGGAGCTGGGCTTCCTCGGGGCCGGGCTGATCCTGCTGCTGCTCGGCGTGGTGCTGTGGCGGGCCTGCCTGATCGCCCGCGAGACGACCGAGCTCTACGGGACGATCGTGGCGGCCGGGATCATCGCCTGGTTCGCCTTCCAGGCCTTCGAGAACATCGGGATGACCCTCGGGATCATGCCGGTCGCGGGGCTCCCGCTGCCGTTCGTGTCCTACGGAGGCTCGTCGATGTTCGCGGTCTGGGTGGCGGTCGGGCTGTTGCAGTCGATCCGGGTGCAACGTCCGATGTCGGCCTAGTCCTGGCCGATCCGCCGCCGATCCGCCGCCGATCGGCCGTCGATTCGCCGTTCACCCTGCCGTCGTGATCCGTTCAGGACTAAGTTCGGTCTATGGCGGACACGAAGCGCGAGATCGAGCGGAAATTCGAGTTCCCTGAGCCCGACGGGGCCGGTGGGACCGGCAAGGCCGGGAAATCCGGCAAGAAGGCGTCGAAGGCGGCCCGGCACGCGCTGCCGGACCTGGCGGGGACGGCCGGCATCGCGGCCGTCCGCGACGAGGGCACCGTCGACCTCGACGCCGTCTACTACGACACCCGCGACCAGCGGCTCGCCGCCGACGGCCTGACCCTGCGGCGCAGGACCGGCGGCGGCGACGCCGGCTGGCACCTCAAACTCCCCGTCTCGCCCGGTGTCCGCGACGAGGTCTCGGCCCCGCTCGGCGACAGCGTGCCGCCCGCCCTCGCCGCCCTGGTCCGCTCCCGGGTGCGGGGCGCCGCGCTGGAGCCCCAGGTCCGGCTGCGCTCCTCGCGCAAGGTCAGCCACCTCCTCGACGCCGACGGAGCCGTGCTCGCCGAGCTGTCCACCGACACCGTCCGGGCCGAGCGCGAAGAGGCCGCCGCCGCCTGGACCGAGGTCGAGGTCGAACTCGCCGACGGCGTGGACCCGGCGCTGCTCGACGCCGTGGAGAAGAGGTTCGGCAAGGCCGGCCTCCGGGTGTCCGACGCCCCCTCGAAAGTCGCCCGCGCCCTGGACGAGACCGGCGCCCCGCCGCCGGCCCGGCCCGAGCCCGCCCCCGACGACGACAGCGCGGGCGCGTACGTCCTGTCGTACCTGCGGGAACAGCTCGACGCGGTGATCGCGCAGGACCCCGCCGTACGCCGAAACCTGCCCGACTCCGTCCACCAACTGCGCGTCGCCACCCGGCGGACGCGCAGCGCCTTCAAGACCTACCGCGAGGTGCTCGACCGGGACGTCACCGACCCCCTCGGCGACGAGCTGCGCTGGCTCGCCGCCGAACTCGGCGTCGACCGCGACCAGGAAGTCCTGCTGGAGCGGCTCCAGACCCGGCTCGGCGAACTCCCGCGCACCCTGCTGCTCGGCCCGGTCCGCGGCCGGCTCCGGGTGTGGAACAACGCCCGCCGCTCCGGCTCCCGGCGCCGCGCCCTCGCCGCCCTGGACAGCAAGCGGTACCTGACCCTCCTGGACTCCCTCGACGCCCTGCTCGCCGACCCGCCGCTGCTGGAGGGCGCCGCCCGACCCGCCGAGGACGTCCTGCCCCAGGCCGTCATCCACGACCACGGGCGCCTCGCGAAGCGGATCGGCGCCGCGCTGGACCTGGAGCCGGGCCACGAACGCGACCTGGCCCTGCACGAGGCCCGCAAGGCCGCCAAGCGCTCCCGCTACGCGGCGGAAGCCGCCGTACCGGCCCTCGGCAAGCCCGCGAAACGCCTCGCGAAGGCCGTGAAGAAGGTGCAGACCCTGCTCGGCGACCACCAGGACAGCGTCGTCGCCCGCGAGGCCCTGCTCGGCCTCGGCGTCCAGGCCGCCGCCGCGGGGGAGTCCGCCTTCACCTGGGGCGTCCTGCACGCCCGCGAGGAAGCCCTGGCCGACCGGCGCGAACGGGAACTTCCGGACGTATGGGAGAAGGCCTCGGACCCCGCGCGGCGCGCGCCCCTCGCCGGCTAGCCGGTGATCGACGCGGCGGGGGCCGCCCGGGCAGCGGGGTACGCTTGAGAGCTGCCCCCTGCCCGCTTCACGAAAGTCGCGTGATGTCCGAGTCGGTCTTCCCACAGCTCGAAGCTCTGCTCCCGCATGTGCAGAAGCCCATCCAGTACGTCGGTGGTGAGCTCAACTCCACCGTGAAGCCGTGGGAGAGCGCGGACGTCCGCTGGGCGCTCATGTACCCGGACGCGTACGAGGTCGGGCTCCCCAACCAGGGCGTCATGATCCTGTACGAGGTGCTCAACGAGCGCGAGGGCGTCCTCGCCGAGCGCACGTACAGCGTGTGGCCGGACCTGGAAGAGCTCATGCGCGAGCACAAGGTCCCGCAGTTCACCGTCGACAGCCACCGCCCCGTCGGTGACTTCGACGTGTTCGGGCTGTCCTTCTCCACCGAGCTCGGCTACACCAACATGCTCACGGCGCTGGACCTCGCGGGCATCCCGCTGGAGGCCAAGAACCGTACGGTGGACCACCCGATCGTCCTCGCGGGCGGCCACGCGGCCTTCAACCCCGAGCCGATCGCCGAGTTCATCGACTGCGCGGTCATCGGCGACGGCGAGCAGGCCGTCCTCGACATGACCGAGATCATCCGCGCCTGGAAGGCCGAGGGCCGCCCCGGCGGGCGCGAGGAGGTCCTGCTGCGCCTCGCGAAGACCGGCGGCGTCTACGTCCCGGGCTTCTACGACGTCGAGTACCTGCCGGACGGCCGCATCGGCCGCGTCGTCCCGAACCGCTCCGGCGTGCCGTGGCGCGTGTCCAAGCACACCGTCATGGACCTCGACGAGTGGCCGTACCCCAAGCAGCCCCTGGTCCCGCTCGCCGAGACCGTCCACGAGCGCATGTCCGTGGAGATCTTCCGCGGCTGCACCCGCGGCTGCCGTTTCTGCCAGGCCGGCATGATCACGCGCCCCGTGCGGGAGCGAAGCATCACCGGCATCGGCGAGATGGTCGAGAAGGGTCTGAAGGCGACCGGCTTCGAGGAGGTCGGCCTGCTCTCGCTGTCCTCCGCCGACCACACCGAGATCGCCGACATCGCCAAGGGCCTCGCGGACCGCTACTCGGACGACAAGGTGGGCCTGTCCCTGCCGTCGACCCGCGTGGACGCGTTCAACGTGGACCTCGCCAACGAGCTGACCCGCAACGGGCGCCGCTCGGGCCTCACCTTCGCCCCCGAGGGCGGCTCCGAGCGCATGCGCAAGGTCATCAACAAGATGGTCTCGGAAGAGGACCTCATCCGGACCGTCGCCACCGCGTACGGCAACGGCTGGCGCCAGGTGAAGCTGTACTTCATGTGCGGCCTGCCCACCGAGACCGACGAGGACGTCCTCCAGATCGGCGACATGGCGGTCAACGTCATCGCCAAGGGCCGCGAGGTCTCCGGCCAGAACGACATCCGCTGCACCGTGTCGATCGGCGGGTTCGTCCCGAAGCCGCACACCCCGTTCCAGTGGGCGCCGCAGCTGTCGGCCGAGGAGACGGACGCGCGCCTGACCAAGCTGCGCGACAAGATCCGCGGCGACAAGAAGTACGGCCGCTCCATCGGCTTCCGCTACCACGACGGCAAGCCCGGCATCGTCGAGGGCCTGCTCTCGCGCGGCGACCGCCGCATCGGCGACGTCATCCGCGCCGTGTACGAGTCGGGCGGCCGCTTCGACGGCTGGCGCGAGCACTTCTCGTACGACCGCTGGATGGAGGCCGCCGAGAAGACGCTGCCCGCGTACGGCGTGGACGTGGCCTGGTACACCACCCGCGAGCGCACCTACGAGGAGGTCCTGCCCTGGGACCACCTGGACTCCGGTCTCGACAAGGACTGGCTCTGGGAGGACTGGCAGGACGCCCTCGACGAGACCGAGGTCGACGACTGCCGCTGGACCCCCTGCTTCGACTGCGGCGTCTGCCCGCAGATGGACACGCAGATCCAGATCGGCCCGACGGGCAAGAAGCTGCTGCCGCTGTCGGTCGTGAAGTAGGACACGGCGCGAACCGGCAGGTAACCCTTGCGTCACGAGAGGCCCCCACCCGCAACGGGTGGGGGCCTCTCGTGTGTCCTACCGGGCATGGAACCCGACAAGCGATCTTCCGGCGGCGGCGGGGACGGTGGCGAGGGATGCCTGGTGGGCGTCGTGCGGATCCCCGTGAAGATCGTCGCCGTGCTCGTCGTCCTGCCCGTACGCCTGGTCTGGGACCTCCTCGTCGCGTCCGGCCGGGCCGCTCACCGGCACGTCCTGGGGCCGCTGTACGTCCACGTCGTCGAGCCGGTGCTGCGCGCGCTCGGCCGGCTCCTGGCCACGGTGCTCAAGCTGGTCCTCGTCTGGCCGTGGGTCGCGCTGTGGCGGTACGTCCTGGCACCCGTCGGCCGCGCGGTCGCGTGGCTGGCCGCCGGCGTCCACGCCCACCTGCTCGCGCCGGTCGGGCGGATCTTGTACACGTACGTGTTCCATCCGGTCGGCGCGGCACTGGCCTGGGCCGGCCGCGGCGGGCTGCGCTGGGTGCTCGCCCCGCTGGCCAAGGGCCTGGGCTGGGCGGCGTGGGTCCTGGCCATGACCCTGTTCGTCTGGCCCTGGATCGGACTGTGGCGCTACGTCCTCACCCCCGCCGGGCAGGCGCTGGGCTGGCTGGCCCGGGCCGCCTACCGGTACCTGCTCACCCCGCTCGGACACGGCCTCGCCCTGCTGGGATCGGCCCTGTACCGGTACCTCCTGCGCCCCGTCGCCCTGGGCGTCGCCTGGCTGGCGCGCGAGCTGTACCGGTGGGTGCTCGCCCCGCTCGGGCGGGTCCTCGCCTGGGCCTGGCACGTGGCCGGGCTGATCCTGCGAGCCCTGTGGCGCGGGCTCAAACGGACCGGCTGGGTCCTCGTCGGCCTGCCCCTCTCCCGCGTCTACCGGCACGTCCTGACCCCGGCCGGGCACGCGGTGCGCGCGGTGTGGCGGACCGTCCGGCACACCGTCCGCGAGGTCAGGGCCGACGTCAAGCGCGCGCTCTTCGGTACTCCTGCCGGGGAACCGGCGAGGTCACGGGCGCGTACTCTGGGTAGTACGACACCCGTAGGCGACACGCCCGCCCCCGAGAGCCCCCCGCGCACAGCGCGGGGGTGAGCCGGGGGCAGGGCACGGCCTGCCGGGTCCCACGGACACTCAGGGCGACGCGCGAGCCGCGGAGCCCCGCACAAGGAGAAGAACCACTGGGCAAGCGACAGCCCGAAGGCCCGCCTCCCGCACCGGTGGTGCAGCGCATCCGCTTGCGCTACACCAAGCGCGGCCGCCTCCGGTTCACCAGCCACCGAGACTTCCAGCGCGCCTTCGAGCGGGCCCTGCGCCGCTCCGAGGTGCCCATGGCCTACTCGGCAGGCTTCACCCCGCACCCCCGGGTCTCGTACGCGAACGCCGCGCCCACCGGCACCGGCAGCGAGGCCGAGTACCTGGAGATCGCGCTCGCCGCGCCCCGCGACCCGCAGAAGCTCCGTGAGCTCCTCGACGAGTCGATGCCGGTCGGGCTCGACATCATCGACGCCGTCGAGGCCCGCACCTCCGGGCTCGCCGAGCGCCTGACCGCCTCCGTCTGGGAGCTGCGCCTGGAAGGCGTGGCGCCGGCAGACGCCGAGCGGGCCGTGGCCGCGTTCCTCGCGGCCGAGACCGTGGAGGTCCAGCGCCGCACCAAGAACGGCATCCGGACCTTCGACACCCGCGGGGCCGTGGTCAGCCTCCAGGCGCTTCCCGCGCCGGCTGATAGGCCCCTGGACAATGCCTGTGCGATACTGCGCCTGGTTGTTCGGCATCTGACACCTGCCGTGCGACCCGACGACGTCCTGTCCGGTCTCCATGTCGTGGCCGACCTGGCGCCGCCGGTCCCCGCAGCGGTGACCAGGCTGGCGCAGGGGCTCTTCGACGAAGAGTCCGGCACGGTGACCGACCCGCTCGCGCCCGACCGCGAGGCTGTCACGGCCGCCCCACCCACGGCCGCCGTAGCCGCCGACGCGACGGCGCCGGAAGGTCCCGCCGCGTAAGGATCGTCGTTGCCGCGCCGCCCTGGCACTCGGGAGCCACCTGGGTCGGGCAGCGCAACTGACCTGAAGACTTCCGCCAGGCCGTACGGACAAGACGTACGGAACCGGCGGCCATGGACTACAGCTCCCGTGTGGCGAACGCGCCCCGGAGGCCGGCTCCGCGCTCATGGCGCGAGGCCGCGCCGGACCGGATGTCAGCCGCGGCGCCCGGGAGCGTGACGGGAGAACCGCCCGCATGCTCAACAACGAAAACACCCCCGCCGCCGGTAACGCCGACGGCGACAGCCCCAGCGACAACCTGCCCCCGCGCAGGCGTCGCCGCGCGGCATCCCGGCCCGCCGGCCCGCCCGGCGCGACGGCCGCCGCTGCTGCTGTTTCTGATTCCGCTCCTGACGCCGCCCCCGCCGCGCCGGTCGCCGAGGAGGCCGCCGCTCCGGCGCCGCGTGCCCGCCGTCGTGCCACCCGTGCCGTCGCCGCTCCGGAGGCCGCTGCCGCTGCCGAGGTCGTCGTCGAGGCTCCGGCCGCGCCGGCCGCCGAGGAGGCTCCGGCCGCCGCGGCGCCGCGTGCCCGTCGCCGTGCGACCCGTGCCGTCGCCGCTCCGGAGGCTCCTGCCGCTGCCGAGGCCGTCGTCGAGGCTGCTCCGGCCGCCGTCGTCGAGGCCGCTCCGGCTGGCGAGGAGGCTCCGGCCGCTCCGGCGCCGCGTGCCCGTCGCCGTGCCACCCGCGCCGTCGCCGCCCCTGAGGCTCCGGCCGCCGAGGTCGTCGTAGAGGCCGCCGCGGTGGCCGAGGAAGCCGCCGCCGCTCCGGCGCCGCGTGCCCGTCGCCGTGCGACCCGTGCCGTCGCCGCGCCCGAGACCGCTGCCGAGGCCGTCGTCGAGGCTCCGACCGCACCGGCCGCCGAGGAGCCCGCCGCCGAACCGGCGCCGCGCGCCCGTCGCCGTGCCACCCGCGCCGTCGCCGCCCCGGCCGCCGAGGCCGTCGCGGAGGCCCCGGCCGCTCCCGTCGTCGAGGAGCCCGCGAAGGCCACCGTCACGGTCGCCGACGCCGTGGACTCCCCGAAGCGCGGTGGCCGCCGTCGCGCCACCCGCTCCTCCGCCGCCCCGGCCGCCCCCGCGCAGCAGGCGCCCGCGCCCGCCGCCGAGCCCGAGGCGCCCGCCGCGCCGGCTCGTGGCCGCCGCGCCGCGCGTCCCGCCGTGGCCGTGTTCCAGGCCCCGGTCTTCGCCGAGCCGATGTTCCAGACCCCGGAGACGGCCGCCATGGCCGCCGCGGCCGCTGCCGCCGCCTCCCGCGCCGAAGAGGCCGAGGAGGAAGAGGAGGAGACCGAGGTCGAGGCCGAGGTCGTGCAGGCCCCCGCCGCGCAGCCCGCCGGCCGTCGCCGCCGCCGTGGCCGCGGCGCCGCCGCCGAGCCCGCCGCGCCGGTGGCCGCCGAGTCCGGCCCGCTGTCCGTGGCCGACGTCGAGTTCGCCGAGATCGAGGAGCCGGAGGCCGAGGCCGCCGACCTCGACGAGGACGAGAGCGACGGCGAGCGCCCGTCGCGCCGCCGCCGCCGCGGTGGCCGTCGCCGTCGCCGCGGTGAGGCCGCCGACCTCGACGAGTCCGCCGAGGAAGAGGCCGAGGCCGAGGCCGCCGAGCAGGAGGCGGAAGAGGAAGAGGCCGACGAGGACGAGGACGCCGGGGCCCTCGGCTCCAGCTCCAGCCGTCGTCGCCGTCGCCGTCGCCGCCGCAGCGGTGACACCGCCGCGGACGCCGAAGCGGGCGACGAGGACGGCGTACGCACCGTCGTCAAGGTCCGCGAGCCGCGCCCGGCCCGCGAGAAGGCCGAGCCGTCCGACGAGGTGCAGTCCATCAAGGGCTCGACCCGTCTGGAGGCGAAGAAGCAGCGCCGCCGCGAGGGTCGCGAGCAGGGCCGCCGCCGCGTCCCGATCATCACCGAGGCCGAGTTCCTGGCCCGCCGCGAGGCCGTCGAGCGCGTGATGGTCGTCCGCCAGAGCGGCGAGCGCACCCAGATCGGCGTCCTCGAGGACAACGTGCTCGTCGAGCACTACGTCAACAAGGAAGAGGCCACCTCGTACGTCGGCAACGTCTACCTGGGCAAGGTCCAGAACGTGCTGCCGTCCATGGAGGCCGCCTTCATCGACATCGGCAAGGGCCGCAACGCGGTCCTGTACGCCGGTGAGGTCAACTTCGAGGCGCTCGGCATGGCCAACGGGCCGCGCCGCATCGAGTCCGCCCTCAAGTCCGGCCAGTCCGTCCTGGTGCAGGTCACCAAGGACCCGATCGGCCACAAGGGCGCCCGCCTGACCAGCCAGGTCTCGCTGCCCGGCCGCTACCTGGTCTACGTGCCCGAGGGCTCGATGACCGGTATCAGCCGCAAGCTGCCCGACACCGAGCGCGCGCGCCTGAAGACCATCCTCAAGAAGATCGTCCCCGAGGACGCGGGCGTCATCGTGCGCACCGCCGCCGAGGGCGCGAGCGAGGACGAGCTGCGCCGTGACGTCGAGCGTCTGCAGGCCCAGTGGGAGGACATCCAGAAGAAGTCGAAGCAGATCTCGACCTCTTCGCCGAGCCTCCTGTACGGCGAGCCGGACATGACCGTCCGCGTCGTGCGCGACATCTTCAACGAGGACTTCTCGAAGGTCATCGTCAGCGGCGACACCGCCTGGGAGACCATCCACGGCTACGTGAACCACGTGGCCCCGGACCTGGCCGACCGGCTGTCGCGCTGGACCTCCGAGGTCGACGTCTTCGCGACGTACCGGATCGACGAGCAGCTCGCCAAGGCGCTCGACCGCAAGGTGTGGCTGCCCTCGGGCGGCTCCCTCGTGATCGACAAGACCGAGGCGATGATCGTCATCGACGTCAACACCGGCAAGTTCACCGGTCAGGGCGGCAACCTCGAGGAGACCGTCACCAGGAACAACCTGGAGGCGGCCGAGGAGATCGTGCGCCAGCTGCGGCTGCGCGACCTGGGCGGCATCGTCGTCATCGACTTCATCGACATGGTCCTGGAGTCCAACCGCGACCTGGTGCTGCGGCGCATGCTGGAGTGCCTGGGCCGCGACCGCACCAAGCACCAGGTGGCCGAGGTCACCTCGCTGGGCCTGGTCCAGATGACCCGCAAGCGGGTGGGCCAGGGTCTGCTGGAGTCCTTCTCCGAGACCTGCGTCCACTGCAACGGGCGCGGCGTCATCGTGCACATGGAGACGCCGACCGCGGTCGGCGGCGGTGGCAACGGCAAGCGCGCCAAGCGCCGCGGCGGCAAGGCCGACTCCGACCAGCACGAGCACGTGGAGTCCTTCGAGACCGAGACCGAGGCCGAGGTGGCCGCCGAGGCCGCCGCTCCCCGGGCGCTGCCCGAGCCGGAGTTCGTCCCGGACGAGGAGCTGTACAGCAGCCCGGCCGAGGCGGAGGCCGCGGTCAGCGGTCGTCGCAACCGTCGCCGTGCCACCCGTAGGGCCACCTCCGCGGCGGCTCCGGCCCCCGTGGCCGAGCCCGTGGTGGAGACGGTCGCCCTGGCCGAGCCGGTGACCGAGCCGGCCGACACGGTCCTGGAGCCGGCCGCCGAGGTCGTCACCGAGGCCGTCGAGGCGTCGGAGGTCGTCGCGGAGGTCGTCGCCGAGGCCGTGGCCGAGGAGGCCGCGCCGAAGGGCCGTACCCGCCGCCGTGCCACCCGCAAGGCCACCGCCCCGGCCCCGGTCGCCGAGGCCGAGCCGGTCGTCGTCGCGGAGCCGGAGCCGGTCGTGGAGCCCGAGCCGGTCGTGGAGGCCGCGCCCGAGCCCGCGCCGGTCGTCGCCGAGACCCCGGCCGAGCCCGTCGCGGAGGCGGCCCCGGCCCGTCCGCGCCGCCGTGCCACCCGCAAGGCCACCGCCCCCGCCGGTTCCCCGGCGGGCGCGGCCGAGGCGGCCATCGTGGTCGTCGAGGCGGCCCCGGTGGCGGAGCCGGAGCCCGTCGCGGCCGAGCCCGCCGCGGAGGCCGAGGCCGAGGCCGAGGCGCCGGTCAAGAAGGCCGCCCGCAAGGCCCCGGCCAAGAAGGCGACCACCACGGCGAAGAAGGCACCGGCCAAGAAGGCGGCCGCGGCCAAGACGACCGCGAAGAAGACCGTCGCCAAGAAGACGACGGCCAAGAAGACCGCTGCGAAGCGGACGACGAAGAAGACCGCCGCGGCGGAGCAGACGGCCCCGTCCGTCTCGGCTCCGACCGAAGCCTGATCCACCCGTGGCCGTGGGCCCCGCCGAGAGGCGGGGCCCACGGCCTTGCGGGGCCCGGTTTGACCCTCCGGAACCGGCCCCGTAACCTAGACCGTCGGCGTGTCGTATGTACGCGCCGCGCTCCTGAGCACCTTCCTCCAGGCTCTGCCCGGAGAGGCCGCTCGTCCAATCCGGATCAGTTCGGGCTCCGGCCCGCCTGAGCGGCTGGCTTCAGGAGCATCCGTCCCGAGTGAGAGAGAGATCCGCGTGTACGCCATCGTGCGCAGCGGTGGTCGCCAGCACAAGGTTGCTGTCGGCGACATCGTTGAGGTTGACAAGATTTCCACTGCCAAGGTTGGCGACACGGTCGAGCTCTCGACCCTGCTCGTTGTCGACGGCGACGCCGTGACCAGCGACCCGTGGGTCCTGGCCGGCATCAAGGTCCAGGCCGAGGTCGTGGACCACCACAAGGGCGCCAAGATCGACATCCTGCGCTACAAGAACAAGACCGGCTACCGCCGTCGCCAGGGTCACCGCCAGCAGTACACGGCGATCAAGGTCACCGGTATCCCCGCGGCTGCGAAGTAAGAGGGACTGAGACATGGCACACAAGAAGGGCGCATCGTCCACCCGGAACGGGCGCGACTCCAATGCCCAGCGGCTCGGCGTGAAGCGCTTCGGCGGTCAGGTCGTTTCCGCTGGTGAGATCCTCGTCCGCCAGCGCGGCACGCACTTCCACCCGGGCGCGGGCGTCGGCCGTGGCGGCGACGACACGCTGTTCGCGCTGCAGGCCGGTGCCGTGCAGTTCGGCACGCACCGTGGCCGCAAGGTCGTCAACATCGTTCCGGCCGCCTGATCCAGCTTCGGCTGATCAAGCGTTCGTAACTTCCCGAGGGCGGATCTCAGCTCTTTCCGGCGCAAGCCGGGAAGAGAGGTCCGCCCTCGGCGCGTTGGTACGTACAGACGTTTTAATGGACAGCAAGGCCTGTCCGGGACATTCCCGCATGTAACTGGAGGAACAACCATGACCACCTTCGTGGACCGCGTCGAGCTGCACGTCGCCGCGGGTAACGGGGGCCACGGCTGCGCCTCCGTTCACCGGGAGAAGTTCAAGCCGCTCGGCGGCCCCGATGGCGGCAACGGCGGCCGTGGCGGCGACGTGATCCTGGTGGTGGAGCAGGCGATCACCACCCTGCTGGACTACCACCACAGCCCGCACCGCAAGGCCACCAACGGCAAGCCCGGCGAGGGCGGCAACCGCTCCGGCAAGGACGGCCAGGACCTGGTCCTGCCCGTGCCGGACGGCACCGTCGTCCTCGACAAGGAGGGCAACGTCCTCGCCGACCTCGTCGGCCAGGGCACCACGTACGTCGCCGCCGAGGGCGGCCGCGGCGGTCTGGGCAACGCGGCCCTGTCCTCCGCCCGCCGCAAGGCCCCCGGCTTCGCGCTGCTCGGTGTCCCCGGTACGACCGGTGACATCGTCCTGGAGCTCAAGACCGTCGCCGACGTGGCGCTGGTCGGCTTCCCGAGCGCCGGCAAGTCCTCGCTGATCTCGGTGCTCTCCGCCGCCAAGCCGAAGATCGCCGACTACCCCTTCACCACCTTGGTCCCGAACCTGGGCGTCGTCACCGCCGGCTCGACCGTCTACACGATCGCCGACGTCCCGGGCCTGATCCCGGGCGCCAGCCAGGGCAAGGGCCTCGGCCTGGAGTTCCTGCGCCACGTCGAGCGCTGCTCGGTGCTCGTGCACGTCCTGGACACCGCCACCCTGGAGTCCGACCGCGACCCGGTGGCCGACCTCGACGTGATCGAGGAGGAGCTCAAGATCTACGGCGGCGGCCTGGAGAAGCGCCCGCGCCTCGTCGTCCTGAACAAGGTCGACATCCCCGACGGCCAGGACCTCGCCGACATGGTCCGCCCGGACCTGGAGGCCCGCGGCTACAAGGTCTTCGAGGTCTCCGCCGTCGCCCGTACGGGCCTCAAGGAGCTCTCGTACTTCCTCGCCGAGGTCGTCGCCAAGGCGCGCGCCCGCAAGCCGAAGGAGGAGGCGACCCGTATCGTCATCCGCCCGAAGGCCGTGGACGACGCCGGCTTCACCGTCACGTACGACGAGGTCGAGGACGTCTACAACGTGCGCGGCGAGAAGCCGGAGCGCTGGGTGCGCCAGACCGACTTCAACAACGACGAGGCCGTCGGTTACCTCGCGGACCGTCTCAACCGCCTCGGCGTCGAGGAGGCGCTCAAGAAGGCGGGCGCCCGTGCGGGTGACGGTGTCGCCATCGGCTCCGACGAGAACGCGGTCGTCTTCGACTGGGAGCCGACCATGATGGCCGGCGCCGAGATGCTGGGCCGCCGCGGTGAGGACCACCGCATGGAGGCCCCGCGCCCGGCCACCCAGCGCCGCAAGGAGAAGGAAGCCAAGCGTGGTGACTCGGCCCAGCAGGAGTACGACGAGTTCCGTCCGTTCTAATCCTGTCCATGTCAGCGCCCTCTTCACCTTGATTTAGGCCCCTGCCAGGTCGGCTATGGTCCGCCGGGTGAACAGCTGCCCATCCTCCACGGTCACCGTTGTGGTGATCGCGTTCAACGACGCCGGGCTCGTGGGCGAGGCCGTTTCCTCGGCTCTCGCCCAGGGCCCGGTCGTCTCCGAGGTCGTCGCGGTGAACGACGCCTCCACGGACGGCACGGGCCGGGTCCTGGACGCTCTGGCGGCCGTCCACCCCCGGCTGAAGGTGGTGCACCGGGCGGAGAACAGCGGGGGCTGCGGGACACCGCGCAACGACGGGATGGCGGCCGCGACCGCCCCGTACGTCATGTTCCTGGACAGCGACGACGTCCTGCCGCCGGGCGCGGCGGACGCCCTGGTGGCGGCCGCCGAGCGGCACGCCGCGCCCGTCGCCGTCGGCGCGTGCGTGCGGCGCGAGCTGCCGCGGGGCCGCGACCTGCCGTGGGTGCCCGGTCTCTACACGCCGGGCGAGGTCATCGAGCAGCCCACCGACCGGCCCGAACTGGTCCGCGACACCCTGTGCGTCAACAAGCTGTACGACCGGTACTTCCTGGACAAGCATGCGATCCGCTTTCCCGACGGCCGGTTCGTTTACGAGGATTTCGTTTTCACGGCCCGGGTGCTGGCCGCCGCCCCGCGCATCGCGGTCGTCGGTGACCTCGTCTACGTCTGGCACGTGCGCCGCACCGCCGCCCGGGTTTCGATCTCCCTGGACCGGGCGGACGTCGGCAACTGGCACGCCCGCGTCGAGGCCCACCACGAGGCCGCCCGCATCCTCGGCGAGGCCGCGCCCGCGCTCGGCCGCGCCTGCAAGGTCAAGTTCCTCGAATACGACCTGCCGATATACCTGCGCGAGCTCGACCCGGACCCGCGCTACCGGGCCGCCTGGTGGACCCTGACCCGCCACGGCCTGGACTGCCTCTCCGAGGGCGACATCGCCGCCGCCGCTGCCCACGGCCGGTGGATCGTGCGGCTGCTGCGGGCCAGTGACGCCCCGCCCGCCGACATGGACCGGCTGACCCGCTTCGCCTCGGCCCCGCCGTGCCTGCTGCCGCCCTACGCGACCGGCGCCGACGGGGCGGCGGTGTGGAGCGAGGAGCTGCCGGTCGAGCTGGACGGGCTGGCCGCGATGCCGCTCGCCGAACTGCCCGTCGCCGTCGAGGTGGAGCGGGCCGGGCGCGCCGCGGTCCGGATCCGCGTGCACGACCTGTACGGGCGGCTCGCCGCGGCCGGCCCGGACACCGCCCGGCTGAGCTTCCTGCCCCGGCACGGAGGCGAACCCGCCCTCGGGCACCCGGTCGCGCTGGCCGCCGCGCCGGGCGGCGGGGGCTGGGTCGCCGAGCTGCCGCTGCGCGTGGGCGGCCTGGCCGTCACGGGACGGCGCCGGGGGCTGCGCGGCATGCAGGCCTGGGACGTCCGGGTGGAGGTGCGCTGCGCCGACGGGAGCGCCGTGCACACCGCGGTGCGGCCCTTCGGCGACCTGCTCGGCCGCCGGGTCCTGCCGAGCAGCCGGTACGGTGTTCTGCTGGCGCAGCCTTACCGTACGGCGGCCGGCTCGCTGGCGCTGCGGCTCGCGCCCGGTGCGCAGGGCGCGCTGGCCCTCGTTCGCAACCGCTTGGACCGGACCCGGGCGGGCTGCCGGTCGGGTTGACGGTCGGGTTGACGGGCTTCCTACGGCGACCGCCGTACGATGGCCGCTTTCCCGGACATGGCTCAACAGGTTTACAGCACGGATATATCGAACAGTCCCCCGGACGCCGTCCGGGGGGACCCTCAGGGAGATACGCATGACGTTTCTGATCACCGGTGGCGCCGGCTACATCGGCGCGCACGTCGTCCGCGCGATGCTGCTCGCGGGTGAGAAGGTGGTCGTCCTGGACGACCTGTCCACGGGCAACGAGGACCGTGTGCCGGAGGGTGTCCCGCTCGTGATCGGTTCGGTCCTGGACCGCCTGGTCCTGGAGAAGACCATCCGGGAGCACAAGATCACCGGCGTGGTGCACCTCGCGGGCAAGAAGCAGGTCGGCGAGTCCGTCGAGAAGCCGATGTACTACTACCACGAGAACGTGGAGGGCCTCCAGGTCCTGCTCGGCGAGGTCGCGGCCGCCGGAATCCGCAACTTCCTCTTCTCCTCCTCCGCCTCCGTGTACGGCATGCCCGACGTGGACTCGGTCACCGAGACGACCCCGTGCGCGCCGCTCAGCCCCTACGGCGAGACCAAGCTGGCCGGCGAATGGCTGGTCCGTGCCGCCGGCAAGGCGCACGGCATCTCCACCGCCTGCCTGCGCTACTTCAACGTGGCGGGCGCCGCGACCCCGGAGCTCGCCGACACCGGCGTCTTCAACCTGGTCCCGATGGTCTTCGAGCGCTACGACGCGGGCCAGGGCGCCCGCATCTTCGGCGACGACTACCCGACCCCGGACGGCACCTGCATCCGTGACTACATCCACGTCGAGGACCTCGCGGACGCCCACGTCGTCGCGGCCCGCAAGCTCGCCGAGTGGGGCGCGGCGGGCGAGTACAAGGACCTCACCGTGAACATCGGCCGAGGCGAGGGCGTTTCCGTCAAGGAGATGGTCGAGCTCCTCAACGCCAACACCGGGCACACCTACGCGCCGGTGATCACCCCGCGCCGCCCCGGTGACCCGGCGAAGGTCGTGGCCTCGGCCGACAAGATCGCCGCCGAGCTGGGCTGGAAGGCCCGCCACGACGTCCGCGAGATGATCACCTCGGCCTGGGCCGGCTGGGAGGCCAACCGCAAGGGCGCCCTCCAGCACGCCGAGCGCTGAACACGGCCGATCGCGTGAGACCGCCCGCCCCGGATCACCTTCCGGGGCGGGCGGTCTCACACGTTCACGCCGCGCTCAGCGCTCCAGGAACGCCAGCAGCTCTTCCCAGCGGTCGGTGATCTCGGCACTGGAGTACCGCCGCACCTGGCGGAACGCGGTGTCCCCGAGCCGATCGCGCAGCCCGCGGTCCGACATCAGCACGTCCAAGTGCCCGGCCAGCTCCATCGTGTTGCCTAGCCGGGCCAGCAGCCCGTCCTCCCCCTGCGTCACGATCTCCCGTACGCCGGGCGCGCAGTCGAACGCGGCCACCGGCAGGCCCGCCGCCATCGCCTCCAGCAGCGTGATCGGGAACCCCTCGGCCCGCGAGGCCTGCGCGAACACCGACGCCTGGCGCAGCGCGCCCAGCACGTCGTCCGTGCTGCCCATCCACTCCACCGAGTCGTCCAGCCCGAGCGAGGCGCAGTGCGCCCGCAGCGCCGGCTCCTCCGTGCCGGCCCCGTAGATCCGCAGGACCCAGTCGGGGTGGCGCGGTGCCGCGTCCGCCCACGCGTCGAGCAGCAGGTCCAGGCCCTTCTCGAAGGACAGCCTGCCGATGCTCGCCACCACCTTCCCGGTGCGCGGAGCGGGGGAGTCCGGCATGAACGGCAGCGGGTTCGGCATGCTCGCGACGTTCTCCATGCCGGCCCGGATCCACAGGTCCGCGTCCTCCTGGGTCAGCACCAGCAGCCGGTCGACCTCCCGGTAGTGGCGCCGGACCCGCGCGGCGCGCGAGGACTTGTGGCTGGCCTCGTACGACTCGTGGCTCATCCCGATGACCGTGAGGCCCTTGGTGTCGGCGAGCGCCACCCACTCCATCGCCCACACCTGGGTGACGATCACGACCGCCCCCGGCCCGGCCGCCCGGAACAGCGTGCTCAGCTTCTCCGCCCGCGCGCGCATCCCGGCGCGCCGGGACGCCTGGCGGCGGCGCTCGGGCGCGTTGAGCCGGCCCTTGATCCCGTGCAGCGCGCGAGCCTGCGGCGGGTGGGCGTCGTACAGGGTGGTCGTCTCGTACGGCAGGTCGCGCGGGAGCCGCTGGCGCAGTTCCTCGGCGACCGGTGCGATCCCGATGACGTGCACCCGGTGCCCGCGCTCGCTGAACAGCCGCGCGATCTGGTGCGACCAGGTGGTCACGCCGCCGAGCTCGTCCACGCTGTTGGAGACGAGGAAGATGTCACGGCCGCCGGCCCCGGCGGCGCTCTGCTGGCTCACTTGCCGCTCCTGGTGAAGAACTTCGCGACGATCCGGCGGGCCGCGTCCCCGTGGTCGTACTCGCCGAACTCGGTCAGGAAGCGCTGGCGCGCCTCCGCGTACTTCGCGTCCGCCTCCTCGAAGGCGGCGAGCGCCTGGAGGAGTTCGTCGGCCGTGGCCACCACCGGGCCCGGCGCCTTCTCCTTCAGGTCGAAGTACGTGCCGCGGATGTCGGTCGCGTACTTGTCGTAGTCGTACGCGAAGAAGAACATCGGCCGGTCCAGCACCGCGTAGTCGAACATCACGGACGAGTAGTCGGTGATCAGGGCGTCGGCGAGCGCCAGCAGCGGGGTGATGTCGTGGTACCGGGACACGTCGACGACCCGGCCCGCGACCGACGGCGGCAGCGACACGCTGTTGAGGTAGTGGGTGCGCACCAGCAGCGTGAAGCGGTCGCCGAGCCGGTCGGCGAACTCGTCCACGTCGAACGGGAACTCGAAGCCCTCCACCGCGCCGTCCGCACCCGCGCGGAACGTCGGCGCGTACAGCAGCACCTTCTTCTCAGGGTCGATGCCCAGCTCGGCGGCGAGCGGCCCGCGCACCCGCTCCCCGCTCTGCGCCTCCTCCCGCTGCGCCGCGACCAGGGCGTCGTTGCGCGGGTAGCCGGTGCGCAGCAGCACCTCCTCGCGCAGCCGGAAGGCCTTGGCGAGCGTGCGGGCGTCGTGCTCGGAGCGGATCAGGAAGTGGTCGAAGCGGTCGATGGCCGCCTGGAAGCGGTCCTGCCCGTCCTTGCCCTGGGCCTTGGTACGGGGTTCGTGGAAGCCCATCCGCTTGAGCGCGGAGCCGTGCCAGGTCTGGATGTACGTGGTTCCCGGGCGCTTGGCGAGGGCCAGCGGGAAGCCCTGGTTGTCGACCCAGTACTCGGCCTGCGCCAGCGCCCGCAGGTACGGCCAGCTCCAGCGCTTGACGAGGGTGGCCTCCGGGGGGAAGCCGGTGGGCTTGGCGCCCGCGTAGGACCAGATCGCCTCGAAGGGGGCGTCCTGGCGGACGAGCTCCTCGTAGATCGCCCGCGGACTGTCGCTGTACTGCTTGCCCATGTGGCTCTCGAAGACCACCGTGCCCTTGCGGACGGGCAATTTCGAGAAGACCTCGTGGTACAGCTTCACCTTCTGTTCACCCGAGCCGATGTTCCTGCGGGCCTTCAGCGCCCGCCGCAGGCCGCGCTTGACCACGCCCGCGGCCTTGCCGTGCATGGCGCTGTCGATCAGCGTCCGGGTGCGGACGGCGGCGGGGCCCTGGGCGGTCAGGACGTACGAGAGGTTGCCCTTGCGGGTCATCTCCGGCTCGAATCGGTCGGAGACCAGCCGGGTCAGCCGGGGGCGCACGCGCAGTCGGGCCGCGTTCTCCAGGTCGACCCCGCCGATCGCGACGCGGCTGGTGATCCGGTCGCGGCCCGCCGTCAGTTTCAGGCGGACGTCCCAGACGGCGTCGATGATGCCGAGGGGGCGCACGGTGCCGGCGACGTCGGCCGTCACAGTCCACTCGATCGAGTCACCCGCGTGGCGCACGGTTGCCACCGGGAAGCTGAAAGACCGTACGCCGATCTGCCGCCGGGCCCGGAATTCGAGCGTCGCCTTGAGGTCGGCGTCGGGTTTGATGCGCCCCAGCGGGTTCACGACGGAGCCGCTGAGGGTGACCGTTCCGCGCCCGTCGTCCGCGTACGAGGTGAGGCGGTTGCCGAGCCGCAGGGCCGAGAGCGCAGTGGTGTGGAATCCCTGGTCGGTGACGTCCAGTATCCGGCGGCCCTCGGTGTCGTCGAGGTGCTCGGCGCACCAGTAGACGCGGCCGTCGCGCTCGGCGAGCGGTGAGGAGAGCCGGCCCTTGTTGGCCATGGCGTCGGCGGCCGGGAGCAGGTTGTCCCAGTCCTCCTTGCCCAACAGGTAGGCGCAGATCGCCTGGAGGTGGTTGACGCTCTCGTAGGCGGCCGGGTCGATGCCGGCCAGGTAGCCGTTGGCCAGGCGGGCGAACTCGCGGCGGTACGCGTCGTCGAGGAGCGGCAGGTCACGCAGGTGCAGGACCAGGTCGTGCTTGAGGAACTTGGTGTCCTTGGCCGACTTGAGGGCGGTGTGGCCCTTGGCGGCGAGCAGTTCGTCGACGCGGCGGTGGATCTCCATCCGGTGGACGAAGTTCTCGATCTCGTGGCGCCGATTGCTGATCGACTTCGCCGAGGCCTTCTCGATGACGTTCCAGAAGTAGACGTGGTTCGGGATGAGGGTGATCCGGCGGGCGGCCACATACGCCTGCGCGGAAAACAGCAGGTCCTCGTAGTGGATACCGACGGGGAATTCGAGCCCCTGTTCCAACAGGAATGCGCGCCGATAGCACTTGTTCGTCGAAAGGGTGTCGTAAACCAGCAGGTCGGGGTACTCCGTGATGGATTCGAGCGTACGCGTGCGCGAATAGATCCAGGGGTACCACTCGGTGGTCCGGTGCCAGCGGTCGTCGAGGTGCACGCGGACGCACATGCCCGAGACGAGGTCGGCGCCGGTCCGCTGCGCCGCCGCCAGCATGTTCCGGCAGGCGTTGCGCTCCAGTACGTCGTCACTGTCCAGGAACATCACGTAGGTGCCGGTCGCCCGCTGGATGCCGTGATTGCGCGGGGCGCCGCAGCCGCCGCTGTTCTCCGGCAGCCGGAACGCGCGCACCCTTCCCGGGTGCGCCGCCTCCAGCTCCCGGGCGACCGCGAAGGACGCGTCCTTGCTGCAGTCGTCGACGATCACGACCTCGACGCCGCGCAGGGTCTGGTCCAAAACCGACTGGACAGCTGCCGGCAGGCGCTCTGCGTCGTTGTAGACGATGACGACCACGGAGACGTCAGGCACGTGCACCTCGAATCCCTTTGTTTCATTGCTCTTAACCCGTCAAAGCTACCGTGCGCCGCAGACGACCCGGGAAGCCCGAACCTCGCCGTGCATACTTCTAAGGAAGAGGTGAGTTACAGGTCTGGTCGCCGACAATCACCCGTTCGGACCCAGCAGGATGTGTCATGACGAAGCTGTCTGTAGTCGTCCCTTGCTACAACGAAGAAGCCGTCATTGAAAGTTTCGATGTCGAGATTCGAAAGGTTCTCGACACGCTCCCGGTCGACTACGAGGTCTGCTACGTCGACGACGGCAGCCGCGACGGGACCCTGGAGAAGCTCCGCAGGATCGCCGCCGAGTACCGGGACCAGACCCGGTACGTCTCCTTCAGCCGCAACTTCGGCAAGGAGGCGGGCATGCTGGCGGGCCTGCGCGAGGCCACCGGCGACGCCGTCGTGATCATGGACGCCGACCTCCAGCACCCGCCGGAGCTCATCGCCACCATGCTGGAGTACTACCGGCAGGGCCACGACCAGATCATCGCCCGGCGCACCCGCGAGGGCGACAAGAAGCTCCGCAGCGCGCTCAGCCGCCTGTACTACCGGGGCATCAACCGCTGGGTCGACGTGGAGCTGACCGACGGCGTGGGGGATTTCCGGCTGCTGTCCCGGCCCGCCGTGGACGCCCTGCTGTCGCTGCCGGAGTACAACCGCTTCTCCAAGGGCCTCTTCTCCTGGATCGGCTTCGACACCGTCCACTTCGACTACCGCAACGCCCAGCGCGAGGCGGGCGAGACGAAGTGGAAGTTCGGGTCCCTGCTCAACTACGGCATGGACGGCCTGATCTCCTTCAACAACAGACCCCTTCGGATCGCGATCTGGCTCGGCGTGTCGCTGGTGGGCCTGACCGGCCTGTACGCGCTGTGGATCACCGTCATGGCGATGACCAACGGGGTCGACTCGCCGGGTTATGTCACGCTCGTGGCCATCATCACCGGCCTCGGGGGCGTCCAAATGATCATGCTGGGTCTGATCGGCGAGTACATCGGACGCATCTACTACGAGACCAAGCGCCGCCCGCACTTCCTGGTCAAGGAGGCGCACGGCGTGGACCCGGCCCCCGGCGCTCCCGCGGCGGCCCTGGCCGCCGAGGTCACCGACCCCGTCATCGCGGAGCGCTTCCGCCGATGACGAAGGACCGGAAGGACCAGCTCGGCCAGATCGTCCGCTTCGCACTCGTGGGCGGGGTGAACACCGCCACCTTCTTCGGCATCTACCTGCTCCTGCACCCGTGGATGCCGTACTTCGCCGCGTACACCCTCGCCTTCCTGCTGTCGATGGTCGGCTCGTTCTTCATGAACACCTACTTCACCTACCGCACCCGGCCGACCTGGAAGAAGTTCCTGCTCTTCCCGCTGACGAACGTCACGAACTACGTGATCCAGTCGGTCGGCCTCTACGCCCTGGTGACCTGGGCCGGGATGGACACCCGGATCGCGCCGCTCGTCGCGGCCGTCGTGGCCATCCCGTTCACCTTCCTGCTGTCCCGCAAGATCCTCGTCCCCGGCGGCCGCGCCCGGGCCGGGGAACCGGAGCGGTCGCCCCGCTCGTCCACGGTCTGAAACCCGAGGGCGGGGCCCCCGCGCCACCCCGTAGATTGAGCGGGCAGGAATCGGCGGAGGCAAGGGGCAAGGGGAAAGACGTGTCAGCGGCTAGGCAAGGTGTCGTGGACGCCCGCAGGATCGTGGTCAAGGTCGGCTCCTCCTCCCTGACCACGGCGGCCGGCGGGCTCGACGCCGACCGGGTGGACGCGCTGGTCGACGTACTGGCCAAGGCCCGCAGCGGCGGCGAGAAGGAGATCGTCCTGGTCTCCAGCGGAGCCATCGCCGCCGGCCTGTCCCCGCTCGGCCTGCGCCGCCGCCCCAAGGACCTGGCCCGTCAGCAGGCCGCCGCGAGCGTCGGGCAGGGCCTGCTCGTCGCCCGCTACACCGCCTCGTTCGCCCGCTACTCCGTCCGCGTCGGCCAGGTGCTCCTGACCACCGACGACACCAGCCGCCGCGCCCACTACCGCAACGCCTACAGGACGCTGGACCAGCTGCTGGCCATGGGCGCGCTGCCCGTCGTCAACGAGAACGACACCGTCGCCACGGACGAGATCCGCTTCGGCGACAACGACCGGCTGGCGGCGCTGGTGGCCCACCTGGTCCGCGCCGACCTGCTCGTCCTGCTCTCGGACGTGGACGGCCTCTACGACGGGGACCCGTCCCAGCCCGGCACCACCCGCATCGACGAGGTGCGCGGCCCCGAGGACATCGCCCACGTCTCCATCGGCAGCGCCGGAAAGGCGGGCGTCGGCACCGGCGGCATGGTCACCAAGGTCGAGGCGGCGCGGATCGCGGCCGCCGCCGGCATCCCGGTGGTCCTCACCTCCGCCAGCCAGGCCGCCGACGCGCTGGCCGGGCGGGGGACCGGCACGCTGTTCCACGCCACCGGGCGCCGCTCGGCCGACCGGCTGCTGTGGCTCCAGCACGCGTCCACCCCGCAGGGACACCTCGTGCTCGACGAGGGCGCCGTCCGCGCGGTGACCGAGCGCGGCAGCTCGCTGCTGGCCGCCGGGATCGCGGCGGTCGAGGGCGACTTCGTCGCGGGCGACCCGGTCGAACTGCGCTCCACCACCGGTCGGGCCGTCGCCCGGGGCCTGGTCAACTTCGACGCCAAGGAGCTCCCGCAGCTGCTGGGCCGCTCCACCCGCGACCTCGCGCGGGAACTCGGACCCGCGTACGAGCGGGAGGTCGTCCACCGTGACGATCTGGTCCTGCTGCAGGGCTGAGGTTCGGCAAAACCGCCGCGCGGTGGCCGTGGGACTGGTCAACTGTGAGGGGCGGACACGCGTAGCGCAGACAGGAGGCGGCTGGTGAGACGAGCGCTGACCAGCGTCGGCACCGGGGACGGTGACGGCGGCGGAGGCGGGGACGAGCGCGACGCCACCCGCCTGTGGCACGTCACCCTGAGCGTCTCCGGCAAGCCGGCGCCGCTGTCCGAGGTGCGGCGGGGGCTGGAGCAGCTCGCCTACGACCACCCCTTCCTGCTGACCAGCCGGTACGCGGACGACCACGCGGAGATCCGCTACTGGGAGGAGGCCCGCGACCTCCACGACGCGGCTGCCGTCGCCCTGCGGCTGTGGGGCGAACACCGCTCGTCGGCGCAGCTCCCGCCGTGGGAGATCGTCGGCCTGGAGGTCATCGACCGCGCCACCTACCACCAACGCGTGGCCGAGGGCTACGGCCCACCCCCGGCCCACCCCGTGGGCGTCCACCCCTATTGACGCGCCCCTCGCACGGATCGGCCCTGGCGGGCCGGGATCCTTCCAGCCCGTCCGGCGTTTGAGGACCGGGTCCGGGCGGAGCCCGGGATACGGCGAAAGGGCGGGGAGGGGAGAGAAGCCCGCGCAGCGGCCCGCCCCACCCCACCGGCGGCCGTCTCGCGGGGTGAAACCCCATCGGCGGGGGCCGGGCCGGGGACTACCCTGGCCGCATGACCTCGCTCGATGCCACGACCTCCCCCGTCCTCGCCACCGCGCAAGCGGCCCGCACGGCCGCCGCCACCATCGCCCCCCTCCCGCGGTCCGCCAAGGACAAGGCCCTCCTGGCCATCGCGGACGCGCTGGAGGCCCGCACCGCCGAGATCGTCGCCGCCAACGCCGTCGACACCGACAAGGCCCGCGCGGCCGGCACCAGCGAGACCGTCATCGACCGCCTCACCCTCACCCCGGCCCGCGTCGCCGCCATCGCCTCCGACGTCCGCGACGTCGCCGCGCTCCCCGACCCCGTTGGCGAGGTCGTTCGCGGCTCGACCCTCCCCAACGGCATCGACCTGCGCCAGATCCGCGTCCCGCTCGGCGTCGTCGGCATCATCTACGAGGCCCGCCCCAACGTCACCGTCGACGCCGCCGCCCTCTGCCTGAAGTCCGGCAACGCGGTCCTGCTGCGCGGCAGCTCCTCCGCCTACGCCTCCAACACCGCCCTCGTCGGGATCCTCCGCGACGCGGTCGAGGCCGCCGGCCTGCCCGCCGACGCGATCCAGCTCGTCCCCGGCGAGTCCCGCGACTCCGTCCGCGAGCTGATGCGCGCCCGCGGCCTCGTCGACGTCCTCATCCCGCGCGGTGGCGCCTCCCTCATCAAGACCGTCGTCGAGGAGTCCATCGTTCCGGTCATCGAGACCGGTACCGGCAACTGCCACGTCTACGTGGACGCCCAGGCCGACCTCGACATGGCCGTGGACATCCTCATCAACTCCAAGGCCCAGCGGCCCTCCGTCTGCAACTCCGCCGAGACGCTCCTCGTCCACCGCGACATCGCCGACGCCTTCCTGCCGCGCGCCCTCGACGCCCTCGCCGAAGCCGGCGTCACCGTCCACGGCGACGGCCGGGTCCTCGCGGCCGCCGAGAACTCCAAGGTCACCGCACTGCCCGCCACCGACGAGGACTGGGCCGCCGAGTACCTCTCGTACGACATCGCCGCCGGCGTCGTGGACTCCCTCGACGACGCCGTCACCCACATCCGCCGCTGGACCTCCGGCCACACCGAGGCGATCGTCACCACCTCGCAGGCCGCGGCGCGCCGCTTCACCCAGCTGGTCGACTCGACCACGGTCGCCGTGAATGCCTCCACCCGGTTCACGGACGGTGGCCAGTTCGGCTTCGGTGCCGAGATCGGGATCTCCACGCAGAAGCTGCACGCCCGGGGCCCGATGGGCCTTCCGGAGCTCACCTCCACCAAGTACATCGTCACCGGCGACGGTCACGTCCGGTAGCCGGAACCTGAACACCGTGTGGCCGGATTTCGGCGTACACCCTGCCCAAAGCAGCCCCCCAGGTCTACGCTGGTCCTGTGCCGGACGACGTGGGGGGCAAGCCGTTCCCGGACGACGGGGAGCCCAACGACGACCGCGGAGGCGCGGAAGAGGACTTCGCCTCCGTGGTGTTCGACGAGGACTTCGTCCGGAACGCCGAGATCCATGAACCGAGCGCCGCTGAGCGGCAGCGGGCCGCCGACCGGGCGCGCGCGGAGGCGGAAGCCGCCCGCGCCGTCGCCGGCGGCTGGCCGGGAGACGACGACCACGACCCCTACGGGTACGCCTACGGCCTCGACGACCGCGGCTGGGAGCACGAGCCGGGCCACCTCGGCCCCGACGGCCCGTACGGGGCCTACGGCGGCAGCCTGCGCCCGTACCGCGGCCGCTCCCCGTGGCTGCGCCCCGTCGCGTGGGTGCTCGCCTGTGTGATGGGCCTCGGCATGGTCGCGCTCGCCTTCAGCGCCGTCTACCGCAGCGCCTCGGGGTCGGCGGAACCCGCTCCGGCGCCCGCCAGTACGCCGCTCGGGGAAGTCACCGGCGCCGGAGCGTTTACCTACCCCGCAGGCCGCCAACCCTGAAGGTAACGACCCCACTCACCTAGGCCGAGCTGGGGGCTTCTCTGAAGCGGGGACAGCGGGGAGAAGCGATGGCCGTTCCAGGAGATCCACCCAACGGCACCCCCGAGAACACCGGCGGGGGCGACGAAGAGTTCCGCTCGGACGAGTACCGGTCGGTCGTGTTCGACGAGGACTTCGTCCGGGCTGCCCGGCTCCAGGAGTACTCCGCCCAGGAACGCATGGGCGAGCACGCCCGGGCCGTGCGCAGCCGCTCCATCTGGTCCGGCGCGGGCTCCGGCCGGTCCGGCACCGGCAGCCCCGGCCGGGGCGCCCGCCAGGGCATGCTGCTCGTGCTGCTCATCGCCACGGCCTTCGCGGCCGCCGTCTACATGGGCCTGCGCAACCCGTACGAGCCGCCGCCCGGGAGCCACGCCGAGCCGCTCAGCAGCACGGTCGTCCCGCTCGCGCCGACCGCCGTCGTGCCCGGCGGGAAGCCCGCCGAGCTGTACGCGAAGAGCCCCGCGGCCCAGTACCGCGTCGGGGCGGCCGGGATCACCATGCCCGCAGTGCGCCGCACCCAGCACTTCACCGACAGCCAGGTCGTCACCGCCCTGTCCATCGCCAAGGACTACCTGGTGCAGTCCTCCCTGGACCCGGACGTGCTGTCCGGCGCCGCCACCCGGCCCGTGCGGGTCCTGCTCGACCCCGACCAGCTCGCCCAGTTCGACCGCAGCGTGACCTCGCCCTCCGGCGACAGCCGCTACGCCGCCACCGGCTGGCTCGTCCGCTTCGACCCCGCCACCGCGGTCATGGCGGACTCCCGCGTCCGGGTCAGCGGCACCCTCGGATACGAGGAGGTCGCCCCCGACGTGCTCCAGGTGACCAGCGACCACACCTTCGTGTACGCGGTACGCCCCGCCACCGCGACCGGAGCCGCCACCGACGGCGCCTCGCTCTTCACCGTCCGCCGCGAGCTGCGGCTGCGCTTCGACCGGGAGGACCTCATGGCCCGCCGGACGGAACTCGCCGCCGCCTACGTGATGGCCGGGCCGCAGGACTGCTCCGCCGACCCGGCGCAGGGCTTCCGTCCGCTGACCGCGGGCGCCGCCCCGACCACCGTCGGCCCGGCCGCGAGCGACCCGTACGCCAGCGGCCACCCGCGGCGCGCTGCCGGGCTGTGCGGCGTCCTGGCGGCGCCGCCGACCACGACCGAGCCCGTCAGCCCTGCTCCGTAGAGCCGCCCTTGCCCTCGGCGCCGCCGGCGCCCCCGGGCCCGGCGGCCCCCGTGAACTTGTCGCGCAGCTTTCCGCCCATGTCGGCCGCGCCGCCCGCGATGTCGCCGACCAGCTTGAACAGCGGGTCCTTGCTGCCCCGTACCGCGTCCGCGTAGTGCGCGGCCGACTCCCGGAAGGAGTCCGTGACCGAGGCGTCCTTGTCGTCCTCGCGGCGCGGGTAGTGGCCGTCCATGATCCGCTGGTAGTCCCGGCTCTGCGACCACTTGTTCAGCTCGGCCGCCCGGACCGTGGTGAAGGGATGCGTGCGCGGCAGCATGTTGAGGATCTTCAGGACGGAATCGCGCAGGTCACCGCCCTTCTCGTACTCGTCGGCCTGGGCCAGGAAGGCGTCCACGTTCATCTCGTGCAGGTGGTTGCCGCCCGCCAGCTTCATCAGGCCGCGCATCGAGGCCGTCACGTCCTGCCCCACCAGCAGCCCGGCGCGGTCCGCCGACAGCTCCGACTTGCGGAACCACTCCCGCAGCGCGGTCACGATCGCCGTGATCGCCACGTTGCCCAGCGGGATCCATGCCACCCGCAGCGCCAGATTCGTCAGGAACAGCAGCACCGTGCGGTACACGGCGTGCCCCGACAGCGCGTGGCCCACCTCGTGGCCCACGACCGCCCGCATCTCCTCCTCGTCGAGCAGCTCGACCAGGCCCGTCGTCACCACGATGATCGGCTCGTCCAACCCGATGCACATGGCGTTCGGCTTCGGGTCCTGCTGCACGTACATCTGCGGGACCTTCTCCAGGTCCAGGATGTAACAGGCGTCCCTCAGCATCGCGTACAGATGCGGGAACTGGGTTTCGCCCACCCGCACCGAGTCCGACAGGAACAGCAGCCGCAGGCTCCGCTCCGGCAGCAGCCCGCTCAGCGCCTTGAACACCGTGTCGAAGCCGCTCAGCTTGCGCAGCGCGACCAGCGCCGAGCGGTCCGCCGGGTGCTCGTACGCCCGCGAGGAGATACCGGGGAACCTCCTGCGGTCCCGCGCCGGTACCTTCTCGAATCCCGTGTCCGTCATGTGCGCCCTCCCCCTAGATCGATCTGACTCTGCGTGCGTCTATCCTCTCCAACGCCTGAGTCGGCGTGAGCGTGCCCCAGGCCCCCGCATACGATGTGAGCGAAGTCTCCGCCCGCTCCCCGACTCGATAGGTATCAGCCTGATGAGCCTCTCCTCCACCGCCCACAACCTGGTCGTCCTCGCCTCGGAGGGGGCCGAGCAGCACGGCGGCAACCACGACAGCCTGAGCCCGTACCTGACCGGCGGCGCCGCGTTCTTCATCCTGATCCTCATGCTCTGGGTGACCACGCGCCTGAACCGCGACCGCTAGAGCGCGCTCTCGGCGTCGTCCGGCGGGCGCCCGACCGAGGTCCGGGCCGCTCCGCCGGGCCAGTAGGCTCTGCGCTCATGGGAGAGCAGGAAGTGCCTACCGGCCCGGTCAAGCGCCGGCTCGGCGTGATGGGCGGGACATTCGACCCGATCCACCACGGACACCTGGTCGCCGCCAGCGAGGTGGCCGCGCTGTTCCACCTCGACGAGGTGGTGTTCGTACCGACCGGTGAGCCGTGGCAGAAGTCCCAGCGGGCCGTGTCGCCCGCCGAGGACCGCTACCTCATGACGGTCATCGCGACCGCCTCGAACCCCCAGTTCTCGGTGAGCCGCATCGACATCGACCGCGGCGGGCCGACGTACACCATCGACACCCTGCGGGACCTGAGCGCCCTCAACGTCGACGCCGACCTGTTCTTCATCACCGGCGCCGACGCGCTCGCGCAGATCCTGACCTGGCGCAACGCCGACGAGCTGTTCTCGCTCGCCCACTTCATCGGCGTGACACGCCCCGGGCACGTGCTCACCGACGACGGACTGCCCGAGGGCGGCGTCTCGCTGGTCGAGGTGCCCGCGCTGGCGATCTCGTCCACGGACTGCCGCGTGCGGGTCGCCAACGGGGACCCCGTCTGGTACCTGGTACCGGACGGTGTCGTGCGTTACATCGACAAGCGTGAGCTGTACCGGGGAGTCTGAGCTTCCGGAGAGAGGGGCCCCGCGGTGAACGACCGACAGCAGCAGCCGTACGACCCGTACGCCGCCCAGGAGCAGCAGCTCATCGGCTACGACGCGTACGGTCGGCCGGTGTACGGCCAGGTGCCCGCGCAGCCCGCCGCCCCGGCCGGGGCCCCGCAGCAGTACGAGCCGTCGTACGAGCAGCAGTACGGCTACGACTACCAGGGCTACGACCAGCAGCAGTACTACCCGCAGCAGCCCGCCGCCCAGGAGTACCCCCGGCAGGGCGCCGACCAGGGCTACGGCTACGAGACGCAGCAGGCCCCGCAGGCCCAGCAGTGGATCCCGCAGCAGACGGCCCCCGAGCCGGAGTCCGCGCCGGAACCGGAACCCGTGTCCCGCACGGCGGAGCGGATCCCCGAACCGCGCCGGGCCGAGTCCGCGCCGGGCGGCGACTACCGCACCGAGCAGTTCGCCTTCATCGACCAGGCCGACGAGGAATCCGACGACGTCATCGACTGGCTCGCCTTCACCGAGAGCCGGACCGAACGCCGCGAGGAGGCCCGCCGCCGCGGCCGCAACCGGGTGGTGGCGCTGATCGTCGTCCTCGCGCTGTTCGTCGTCGGCGGCCTCGGCTACCTCTGGTACGCGGGCAAGCTGCCGTTCCTCGACGGCCCCGGGCAGAAGAAGGGCGCCGCTGCCGCGGGCGGGGCGCAGAAGCGCGACATGATCGTCGTCCACCTGCACAACACCAAGAAGGGCGGCACCTCCACGGCGCTGCTCGTCGACAACGTCACCACCAAGCAGGGCGCCACCGTCCTGCTCCCGAACACCCTCACCGTCCCCCAGCAGGACGGGGCCGGCCTGGCCCTCGGCAAGGCGGTCGAGGAGGGCGGCCTCGGCACCGGCGAGGCCCTCGACACCGTCCTCGGCACCAGCATCGGCGGCACCTGGCGGCTGGACACGCCGTTCCTGGAGCGGCTGGTCGAGCTGGTCGGCGGCATCGACGTCGACACCGACACCGCGGTCCCGGCCGACGACAAGGCCAAGACCCCGGCCGTGGGCCAGGGCCAGAAGCAGCACCTGAGCGGCGCGATGGCCGTCGCGTACGCCACGTACCGAGCCCAGGGCGAGCCGGAGGCCAAGCAGCTCCAGCGGACCGGCGGCGTGCTCCACGCCGTCCTGCGCAAGATCCCCAGCGATCCGAAGGCGGCCGCGGTCACGGTCGAGAGCATGGGCCAGATCCTGGACCCCGCGCTGAACGCCCAGACCCTCGGCGCCATGCTCGCCAGGATCGGCGAGCACGCGAAGGTGGGGGACTACCGCACCGAGCTCCTCGCCGTGAAGGCGGACGGCTCCCTCACCGACGAGGCCAACAAGACCGTCGTCAAGGAGGTCCTGGGCGGCAACTTCACGGCCGCGCCGGCCGGAGCGGCGCCCCGGGTCGGCCTCAAGGACGCCACCGGCGACGCGAAGACGCAGGTCGCGGCCAAGGCGGCACTGCTGAACGGCGGCTACACCTTCGTGGACGGCGGCAAGGCCGACAAGACCCAGACCGCCTCGCAGATCACGTACCAGGACGACGCGCAGCGGGAACGGGCGATCGAGGTCGCCAAGACGCTGGGGCTGGCGGAGACGGCCGTGAAGAAGGCCGAGAACGCCGTGAACGCGGACGTCGTGGTGACCCTGGGCAAGGACTACAAACCGTCCTGACCAGGCCCCGGGCATGTGGCTCCGCCCGCGCGGGACGTTCCGCGCGGGCGGGGTCGGCGGTACATGAGACCCTTGTAAGGATCTGCCCGCCAACCCGAAAGCATGGCCAGTGACCGCCACGGACCGCTCCATCGAGCTCATCACCGCCGCCGCCCAGGCCGCGGCCGACCGGCTCGCGCACGACATCATCGCGTACGACGTCAGCGACGTGCTGTCGATCACCGACGCCTTCCTGCTCGCCTCGGCCCCCAACGACCGCCAGGTCAAGTCGATCGTGGACGAGATCGAGGAGCGCCTGCTCAAGGAGCTCGGCGCCAAGCCGGTGCGCCGCGAGGGCGACCGCGACGCCCGCTGGATCCTGCTCGACTACATCGACATCGTCGTGCACGTCCAGCACAGCGAGGAGCGGGTCTTCTACGCGCTGGAGCGCCTGTGGAAGGACTGCCCCGAGATCGACCTCCCCGAGGACGCCAAGCTCACCAAGGGCAAGGCGGAGGAGCACGCCAAGCTGCGTGAGGCGCAGGGCGACGAGGACCTGGACGGTGATCTGTTCTGAGCGCGACGAGCACCGGCACGACCGCCAGGACCGGCAAGACCGGCCGCAAGATCGTCCTCTGGCGGCACGGCCAGACCTCGTGGAACCTGGAGCGCCGCTTCCAGGGCTCCACGGACATCGAGCTGACCGAGACGGGTGTGGCGCAGGCGCGCCGCGCCGCCCGGCTGCTCGCCTCGCTGAAGCCGGACGCCATCGTGGCCTCCGACCTGCGGCGGGCCGCCAACACGGCCGCCGAGCTCGCCGCCGTCACGGGCCTGCCCGTGACGCACGACGCGGCGCTGCGCGAGACGTACGCCGGCGAGTGGCAGGGCCTCACGCACGACGAGATCCTCGGCAAGTACGGCGAGCAGTACGCGGCGTGGAAGCGCGGTGAGCCCGTGCGCCGCGGCGGCGGCGAGCTGGAGACCGAGGTCGCCGACCGGGCCGCGCCGGTGGTGCTGGCGCACGCCGACCGGCTGCCGGAGGGCGGCACGCTCGTCGTGGTCAGCCACGGCGGCACCATCCGTACGACCATCGGCCGCCTGCTCGGCCTGGAGTCGTACTACTGGGAGGGCCTGGGCGGGCTTTCCAACTGCTGCTGGTCCGTCCTCGGCGAGGGCGCGCGCGGCTGGCGGCTGATGGAGCACAACGCCGGCACGCTGCCGGAACCCGTCCTCGGCGACGACGACTGAGGCCTCCCGCAGGGCTTCGGGCGGCTCCGGACCGGGGCTCCCACCCGGATTTCACTTTCCGGCTGGTCACAGGCTAGAGTTCTTCTTGTTCGCAGCGCAGAACACCGGAAACGGGGGGAGCGCAGCGGAGAGCGGGGCTATAGCTCAGTTGGTAGAGCGCCTGCATGGCATGCAGGAGGTCAGGAGTTCAATTCTCCTTAGCTCCACAATCAGGATCCCGTCCCCAACAGGGGGCGGGATCCTTGCGTTTGCTCCTTTTGCGCAGGCTGACCCTGCCCGTACGGTCATGGCAGAATCGGACGGCCGGAGGGGGACACGACGGCCCGACGCGGGAGGGAGTCGCTGACGGATGGGTGCACACCGGCGGCGGTGCGACTGGTGCAACAACGGCACGCCGATCGTGCGGGACATGGACCCGGTCAACCCCGACTACCAGTACTGGTGCGAGGAATGCGCGCGGGCGCTGATCATAAAAGGCGACCCGATCGAGACGTACCGCGAGCTGGAGGGGGAGCCGATCTACGGCCGGCTGCTCGACGAGCACTGCACGCTCAAGCGGTTCTACCAGTTCGCGAGAGCCTGAGGCTTGGCGGCTTGGCGGCTTGAGGGTCTGGCGGCTTGAAGGCCTGAGAGCCTGACGGAGTGGAGCATTTCGGACATGGCCCCGGCCCGGTGGAAACCGATTTTTGGACCAGGGCCATGACCGTGTAATGTTTGGGACGTCGCCAAGGGGAACCGGCAAGGGAAACCGAAGCGGCGGGCAAGACAAGGGGCTATAGCTCAGTTGGTAGAGCGCCTGCATGGCATGCAGGAGGTCAGGAGTTCAATTCTCCTTAGCTCCACAGTGAAGAGAAGCGGGTCACCCGGATCGGGTGGCCCGCTTCTCGTTGTGCCCGCACGGTGGACGGCCGAGCGGTGGCGGGGGCCGCTGCGGTACCCTGACGCCATGCGTGCCGTACGCCTTCTGCTTACCGAGCCGCGCTGATCAGCGCCGACCTTTCGAAACGGTCGGCATCGGCGCGGCGCCCCCTCCTGTGCGAGGGGTTTTTTCGTTTGGGCAGGCAGAGACGGCAGAGACGATCGATGGAGCTTCAGAAATCATGAGCGAGACGAACACCCCGGCCCCCGAGGCGGCCGAGGCGCACCGCTACACGGCTGCCATGGCCGCCGACATCGAGGCACGCTGGCAGGACGTATGGGACGCACAGGGCACGTACGAGGCCCCCAACCCGACCGGTGACCTGGCTGGGGACCCCGCGGTCGTCGCGCGGCCCAAGAAGTTCATCATGGACATGTTCCCGTACCCGTCCGGTGCGGGCCTGCACGTCGGGCACCCGCTCGGGTACATCGCCACCGACGTCTACGCCCGCCACCAGCGGATGACCGGCCACAACGTCCTGCACACCCTGGGCTTCGACGCCTTCGGCCTGCCGGCCGAGCAGTACGCCGTGCAGACCGGCACGCACCCGCGCGTGTCGACCGAGGCGAACATCGAGAACATGAAGGTCCAGCTGCGCCGCCTGGGCCTGGGCCACGACAAGCGCCGCTCGTTCGCCACGATCGACCCGGACTACTACAAGTGGACCCAGTGGATCTTCCTGCAGATCTACAACTCCTGGTACGACGCGCAGGCCAGGAAGGCCCGGCCGATCGCCGAGCTGATCGCCGCCTTCGAGGACGGCTCCCGTGAGGTCCCGGCCGGCGTCGCGGGCGGCCGCGCCTGGGCGGAGCTGACCGCCGGCGAGCGGGCCGACGTACTGAACGAGTACCGGCTGGCGTACTCCTCCGACGCGCCCGTGAACTGGTGCCCGGGCCTGGGCACCGTCCTGGCCAACGAGGAGGTCACCGCGGACGGCCGTTCCGAGCGCGGCAACTTCCCCGTCTTCAAGGCCAAGCTGAGCCAGTGGAACATGCGGATCACCGCCTACGCGGACCGCCTGCTGGACGACCTGGACGCGCTGGACTGGCCCGAGGCCATCAAGCTGCAGCAGCGCAACTGGATCGGCCGCAGCGAGGGCGCGCGCGTCGACTTCGCGCTGGGCGACGAGGCGATCACCGTCTTCACCACCCGCCCCGACACCCTGTTCGGCGCCACCTACATGGTGCTGGCGCCCGAGCACCCGCTGGTCGAGAAGTTCATCCCGGCCGCCTGGCCCGAGGGCACCCACGACGTGTGGACCGGCGGGCACGCCACCCCCGCGGAGGCCGTCGCGGCCTACCGCAAGCAGGCCGCCTCGAAGTCCGACGTCGAGCGGCAGGCCGAGGCCAAGGACAAGACCGGTGTCTTCACCGGCGAGTACGCGATCAACCCGGTCAGCGGCGACAAGGTCCCGGTCTTCATCGCCGACTACGTGCTGATGGGCTACGGCACCGGCGCGATCATGGCCGTCCCGGCGCACGACAGCCGAGACTTCGAGTTCGCGCGCGCCTTCGAGCTGCCGATGCGCTGCGTCGTGCAGCCGAGCGACGGCCGCGGGACCGACCCGGCCGAGTGGGACGAGGCGTTCGTCTCCCACGACGCCACGCTGGTCAACTCGGTGGGCGAGGGCATCTCCCTGGACGGCCTGGGCGTCGCCGAGGCCAAGGCCGCCATCACCGACTGGCTGGCCGAGCGCGGCATCGGCGAGGGCACCGTCAACTTCCGCCTGCGCGACTGGCTGTTCAGCCGCCAGCGGTACTGGGGCGAGCCCTTCCCGATCGTCTACGACGAGGACGGCGTCGCGCACTCGCTGCCCGAGTCGATGCTGCCGCTGGAGCTGCCGGAGGTCGAGGACTACTCGCCGCGCACCTTCGAGCCGGACGACGCGCTGTCGCAGCCGGAGACCCCGCTGTCGCGCAAGGCCGACTGGGTCAACGTGGAGCTGGACCTGGGCGACGGGCGCGGCGTGCGCGCGTACCGCCGCGAGACCAACACCATGCCGAACTGGGCCGGCTCCTGCTGGTACGAGCTGCGCTACCTGGACCCGAACAACGCGTCGGCGCTGGTGGACCCGGAGATCGAGCAGTACTGGATGGGCCCGCGCGAGGGCCAGCCGCACGGCGGCGTCGACCTGTACGTGGGCGGCGCCGAGCACGCCGTACTGCACCTGCTGTACGCGCGCTTCTGGTCGAAGGTGCTGTTCGACCTGGGCCACGTCTCCTCGGTCGAGCCGTTCCACAAGCTGTTCAACCAGGGCATGATCCAGGCCTACGTCTACCGCGACGAGCGCGGCTTCCCGGTCACGGCCACCGAGGTCGAGGAGCGCGACGGCAAGTTCTTCTTCGAGGGCGAGCCGGTCAAGCGCGAGCTGGGCAAGATGGGCAAGTCCCTCAAGAACGCCGTCACGCCCGACGAGATCTGCGAGGAGTACGGCGCCGACACGCTGCGCCTGTACGAGATGGCGATGGGCCCGCTGGACGTCTCGCGTCCGTGGGACACCCGGGCCGTGGTGGGCCAGTACCGGCTGCTGCAGCGCCTGTGGCGCAACATCGTGGACGAGGAGACGGGCGCGGTGACGGTCGTCGACGCCGAGCCCGCCGAGGACACGCTGCGCGCGCTGCACAAGGCGATCGACGGAGCCGGCGGCGACCTGGCGGGGCTGCGGTTCAACACCGCCATCGCGAAGATCACCGAGCTGAACAACGCCCTGACGAAGGCGGGCCGGCCGCTGGAGCGGTCCGTCGCGGAGCGGCTGGTGCTGCTGGTCGCGCCGCTGGCCCCGCACGTCGCGGAGGAGCTGTGGCACCGGCTGGGGCACCGCGAGTCGGTCGTCCACCAGGACTTCCCGGTCGCGGACCCGGCGTACGTCGTGGACGAGACCGTGACCTGCGTGGTGCAGATCAAGGGCAAGGTCAAGGCGCGGCTGGAGGTGGCGCCGACGATCTCCGAGGGCGACCTGGAGAAGCTGGCGCTGGGCGACGAGGCGGTCGTGGCGGCGCTGGGCGGTGCGGAGATCCGCAAGGTGATCGTGCGCGCGCCGAAGCTGGTCAACATCGTCGTCTGACGTGAACGGCGTCGTCTGACGCGTTCCCGGTCTCTCTGACGGTTTCGGGTCCCTCTGAGGGTGATCCCGTACGGGCAGGTTGGGGGTTCGATTGGAACCCCTGGCCTGCCCGTGGCGTTTACGGTGGAGGGGACGGACAAAGGCAGGGGAAGGGAGCCTCATGGAGGCCGGCGCTTTGATCATCATCTTTGCCCTGTTGGTGCTCTTCACCGTCCTGGGACTGGGGGCGTGGGCCACGGTGAAGGCGGTCGGCGCGGCGAAGCGCGGCGTGGACCGGACGATCTCGCAGGCCCGCCGGACCGTGGAGGACACCACCCTGAAGGCCAAGAGCTTCGGCCAGGTCGGGGTCACGGCCTCGCTGGCGCAGCTGCGGCTGGACCTGCGGACGTCGATGCGGGCCACGCAGCAGGCGCTGCAGGAGGGCGTGCGCTCCGATCCCTCGCTGCAGGAGTCGATCGGGCTGTTCGAGCGGCTGAGCGTGCACGGCCGCGAGCTGGACGAGGAGCTGCGGCGCCTGGAGCAGGAGCCGGACCGCAAGCGGATCGCCGAGATGCTTCCCGGTCTGCGGGAGCGCACCGCCACGATCAAGCAGTCGGCCGACTCGCTGCGATGGGCCGCGCGGGAGCGGGCCCGCCGGTTCGCGGAGGACGACCTGTCGTCGCTGTCGGAGCAGATCGAGGTCGAGTCCGGAGCGCTGCGGGACTGGTCGCGGGAGCCGGTGGACGACCTGGCCGCCGCCGCGGCGGCCTGGGACGCGGCGCAGGCCGGGCAGCAGCCCGGGGAGGCTCCCGGGCGGGCCGCACAGGGGCAGGCTCCGGGTCAGGCTCATCCGGGTCAGGCCCAGGCGCCGCACGCGCGGCCCGAGGCGCAGGCCCGGCCGGCGGCGCTGAACCCGTCCGCTCCGGCGCACCCCTACCCCTGGCAGAAGGCGCCGCGGCCGGAGACCACGACCTGACGACCTGGCGTCCTGGCGCCCTGGCGTTCTGACGTCCTGAGACCTGGGCGCTTCCGGGGCGCTCCCCGGGGCCCGGGGACGGGTTCGCGGGTGCCCGGGCTGCCGTCGGACCCCCACTGGCGGTAACCTCCGGCTCATGTCCCGCCATGTCGCGATCGTCACCGATTCCACGGCCTACCTGCCCCAACCGGCGATGGCGCGGCACGGGATCACCTCCATCCCCCTCACAGTGGTGCTCGGCGACGAGGCCCTTGAGGAGGGCACCGAGATCTCGGCCCGCAGCCTCGCCGTGGCCCTGCAGAAGCGCCGCTCGGTCACCACCTCCCGCCCCAGCCCGGAGGAGTTCGTACGGGCCTACCGGGCCGCCGCCGACGCGGGCGCGAGCGGGATCGTGAGCCTGCACCTGTCCGCCGAGTTCTCCGGCACCTACGACGCGGCCGTGGTCGCCGCGAAGACCGCCCCGGTACCGGTGCGCGTCGTCGACACCGGCATGGTCGCGATGGCCCTCGGCTTCTGCGCCCTCGCCGCCGCCGAGGCGGCCGAGGCCGGCGGATCCGTCGACGAGGCCGTGGCCGCCGCCGAGAAGCGCGCCGCCGACATGTCCGCGTACTTCTACGTCGACACCCTCGACTACCTCCGCCGCGGCGGCCGGATCGGCGCCGCGCAGGCTCTGCTCGGGTCCGCCCTCGCGGTCAAGCCGCTGCTGACGCTGGACGGCGGGCGGATCGAGATGCTGGAGAAGGTGCGTACGGCCTCCAAGGCGATCGCCCGGCTGGAGGAGCTGGCCGTCGAGCGGGCGGGCACCGCCAGCGTGGACGTCGCCGTGCACCACCTCGCGGCGCCGGAGCGGGCTGAGAAGCTCGCGCAGCGGCTCCGCGAGCGCATCCCCGGGCTGGTCGAGCTGCACGTCAGCGAGGTCGGCGCGGTGATCGGCGCGCACACGGGGCCGGGGCTGCTGGCGGCGGTCGTGTCGCCTCGCTGACCGCCCCCTCCTGGTGACGATCTCGGCGGCTACACCCGGCTGATCACCGGAACGAGTGGCTCGGATATCCACAACGCCGGTTCCATCCACCGGAATTGGAGCGTCCGAACGGGGATCGGGATCGGCCCCTACGGTCGTGGCATGACGACTCGAACGACTCGAACGCGTACCTCCCGTCCCGCCCGCGCCACCAGTGGCCCCGGCCGTCCCCGGCTCTCCGACGGCCGTCTGCGGTATCGCCGCGGCGGCCGGCGGGGCGCCGATCCGCATCCGGATCCCGGTGTGGTGCGGCGGCGGGCCGAGGCCCTGCTGGGTGGTGGTGCGGCGGTGGCACCACCCGTGCCCGAGCTGCCGCCGGATCCTCTGCCGCCGCCCGAGCCGCCGCCTCCGGAGGTGGAGCAGCCTGGGCGGCTGCCCGCCGGGGTGGGCCGGAGTCTGGCGTTACGGGAGCGGCTGCCGGTGTGGCTGCAAGTCCGGTGCGGGGTGGAGCCGCGGACGGTGGCCGCCGTGGGGGTGGTGCTCGTCGCCGCCGTCGGGTTCGCCGCGCAGCAGTACTGGTCGGGGCGCCCGCAGCCCGTGACCGCGCCGGCCGTGGTGGCTCCCGCTCCGGTCCCGGCCCCGGCGCCCGCGCCCGGGCCTGGGCCCGTGCCGTCGTCCGCCGGCGGGGGCGGCCGGATCGTGGTCGACGTCAGCGGGAAGGTCCGGGATCCCGGGGTCCGCCGGCTGCCCGCCGGATCGCGGGTGGAGGACGCGCTGACCGCCGCCGGGGGAGTGCGCCCGGGCACGGACACCACCGGGCTGAACCGGGCCCGGGTGCTGGTGGACGGGGAGCAGGTGCTCGTCGGCGCCTCCGCGCAGCCCGTTCCCGGGGCTTCCGGTCCGGGTGCCGGTGCCGGTGCGGGGCCGGGTGCGGGGGCCGGGCCGCTGAGCCTCGGCAGTGCCACCGTCGAGCAGTTGGACGGCCTGCCCGGGGTGGGCCCGGTGCTCGCGCAGCACATCGTGGACTTCCGGACCGCGCGCGGGGGATTCCGCTCCGTGGAGGAGCTCCGCCAGGTCAACGGCATCGGTGAGCGCCGCTTCGCCGACCTGCGCAAGCTGGTGCGGCCGTGAACGGGCCCGGGGAGCGGGGCGTGGAGGGGCCCGGGCCGGTGGATCTGCGGCTCGTGGCGCCGGCCGCGGCCGCCTGGGCGGCGGCCGCCTTGGCGCTGGACGCGCCGGCCGGCTGGACGGCTGCCGGGGTGGGGCTCGGCGTCGCCGGCGCGGGGCTGCTGATGCTGGCAGGCGGCCGTTGCCGCCCGGAGTCCTGGTGGAGGGCCGGTACGGCCGCCGCCGCGGCCCTGCTGTGCGCGGCCGCGGCGGCCGGGGTGGCGGGGCTCCAGCGGGCCGAGGCGCGGGCCGGGCCGGTGGAGGCGCTGGCCCGGGAGCACGCCCGGGTGTCCGTGGAGCTCACCGTCGGCTCCGACCCGCGGACCGTCGGCGGTGGGAACGGCCCGCCCCTGGTGATGCTGGACGCGGTGGTGACCCGGGTGACCGGGCCCGACGGGTCGCGGACCCGGGTCGGGACTCCGGTACGGGTGCTCGCCGGGCATCCGGACTGGGCCCGGCTGCTGCCCTCGACCCGGGTGCAGGTGGTCGCCCGGCTGGCTCCGGCGCGGAGCGGGGAGCGCGCCGTCGCGCTGGTCCGCCCGTCGGGCGGCACCCCGCCCGGGGTGACGGGCGGCCCGGACGCCGCGCAGCGCGTCGCGGGGAGCCTGCGGGCCGGGCTGCGGACCGCCACCGAGGGGCTCCCCCCGGATGCCAGGGCCCTGCTGCCCGGGCTGGTCGTCGGGGACACCTCACGGGTGCCGCCCGACCTGCGGGAGGCCTTCCGGGCGACCGACCTGCTGCATCTGCTGGCCGTGTCGGGTGCCAACCTGACCGTGGTCCTGTTCGTGCTCCTCGGGCCCCCGGCCGGCGCCCAGCACGTGGAGCGGCGCGGGCTGGCACCCCGGCTCGGGCTCTCCCTGCGGGCGACGGCCCTGAGCGGCGCGGCCCTGACGCTGGCGTTCGTCGTGGTGTGCCGGCCCGAGCCCAGCGTGCTGCGGGCGGCCGCCTGCGGGTCGGTCACCCTGCTGGCGCTCGCGACCGGGCGGCGCAGGTCCCTGATCCCCGCGCTGGCCGCCGCCGTGCTGCTCCTCGTGCTGTACGAGCCGTGGCTGGCCCGGAGCTACGGCTTCCTGCTCTCCGTCCTGGCCACCGGGGCCCTGCTGACCCTCGGGCCCCGGTGGAGCGAGGCCCTGCGGCGGCGCGGAGTGCGGCCCCGGCTCGCGGACGCGCTCGGGGCCGCGGCGGCCGCCCAGGCGGTGTGCGCGCCGGTCGTCGCCGTGCTCTCCGCCCGGGTGAGCCTGGTGGCGGTGCCGTGCAACCTGCTGGCGGAGCTCGCGGCGGGTCCGGCGACCGTGCTCGGCTTCGCGGCCCTCGCCGTCGCGCCGCTGTGCATGCCGGCGGCGGAGCTGCTCGCCTGGTGCGCGGGCGTGCCGGCCGGGTGGATCGCCGCAGTCGCGCGGGCCGGGGCGGGGCTCCCGGGAGCGGAGCTGGCCTGGCCGGGCGGGGTCACCGGCGGCCTGCTGCTGGCCGCCGCCACGCTGGCCGTCGTGGGCCTCGGAGGGTGGTTCGGGCGCCGGAAGTGGGCCTGCGCCGCCGTGGCCGTGCTGCTGCTCCTCGCCGTGCTGCGGCCCCCGCAGCTCACCCGGGGCCTGACCGGCTGGCCGCCGCCCGACTGGAGCTACGTCCAGTGCGCCGTGGGCCAGGGCGACGCCGGGGTGCTCGCCGTCGGCCCGGACAGCGCCGTGGTGGTCGACGCGGGCCCCGAGCCGGGGCCGGTGGACGACTGCCTGCGCACCCTGGGCGTGCGCCGGGTGCCGCTGCTCCTGCTGACGCATTTTCACGCCGACCACGTGGGCGGCCTGTCCGGGGTGCTGCGGGGCCGGGCGGTGGGTGTGATTCAGACCACCGCCCTGGCGGAGCCGCCCGGGCAGGCAGCGGCCGTGCGGCGGGCCGCGGCGGCCGCCGGGGTGCCCGTCGTCACCGCGGCGGCGGGGGAGCGCCGCCGGGCCGGTCCGGTGGAGTGGGAGGTGCTCTGGCCGCCCGCCGACGGCCCGCCGCCGGACGGGCCGAACGACGCGAGCGTCGCCCTGCTGATCCGGGGCCCGGGGCTCACGCTGCTGCTGCTCGGCGATCTCGAACCACCCGCCCAGCAGGCCCTGCTGAGGGTCCGTCCGGAGCTGGGTCCCGTGGACGTGCTCAAGGTCGCCCACCACGGTTCGGCGCACCAGGACCCGGCCCTTCAGGCCCGGCTCAGGCCCCGGATCGCGATCGTCCCCGTCGGCGCGGGAAATCGCTACGGGCACCCCGCGCCGGGTACGCTCGCGCGGCTGCGGGCACTGGGGGCGACCGTCCTGCGCACCGATACGGACGGCTCCGTGGCCATCTCCGGAAGCGGCTCGCGGATGAGGGCATTTCCGGCCGGACGGCGCCGGAACCGGCGCGGGCATACCGGGCGGCACCACTCTGTTTGCCCACAACCCGACAGCATGATCGAATGCGTTTTCGCCAGAACGGCACAAGTTCACACCGCACGGGGGTGCATCAACCATGTTCGGACGTCGACGGGGGATGGAGACGGCCGGGAGTGCCAGCTCACACACATCCGCGACCTTGTCATTGCCGGCCACCGCGGGCCTCTTGAGCTGCCGGGTCCTGGACACGGTCCATCAGCCCGTCCGCCAGGCCAGGTTCGAGGTGACCGACCCGATCGGCCGACGGATCGTCAGTGGCGAGACGGATCCGTTCGGCGGGTTCACCGCCGCAGTGCCGGAGGGGGAGTACCGGCTCTCCGTCACGGCCGAGGGCTACGCGCCCTTCCACGGGGCGACGCTCGTCGGGGACCCGGCGCAGCCGGGCACGGGGGAGATCATCCTCGACGCGGTGGAGCCCCCGCTGCTCCCGGCGCCGGGGCACTGGGAGCTCGACCCGGCGCATTCGTCGATCGCCTTCACGGCGCGGCACATCGGCTTCGCCCGGATCCACGGCCGGTTCAACACGTTCGCCGGAGCGGTGCGGATAGCCGACCGCATGGAGGACTCCTCCATGCACGTCATCATCGACGCGGCGAGCATCGACACGGGGCTGCGGATGCGGGACGACCACCTGCGCTCCGCCGACTTCCTGGACTCCGCCCGGTATCCGACCGTGGAGTTCTACAGCGAGCGGTTCATCCACCGCAGCGGCAGCCGCTGGACGGTCGCGGGGGCCCTGACGCTGCACGGCGTCAACCGCTCCGTCACCCTGGACACCCAGTACCTCGGCCTCGGCACGGGCCTGGAGGGCGAGCCCCGAGCCGCCTGCCGGGCCACCGCCGAACTGCACCGCGAGGACTTCACCCTGAACTGGCAGTCGATCCTGGCGCAGGGGATCGCCGCCGTCGGCTCGAACGTCGAGGTGGAGCTGGACGTCCAGATCGTCCACAAGGCGTAGGGCCCGGGAGGGGCGGGCTAGGCCCCGTCGGGGGCTTCCAGCCAGCCTTCGTGGTCGGCCGCGAGGGCGTCCAGGGCGGTGGGGTCGAGCTGCTGCCTCGGGTCCTCGACGACCACCAGCCACTGGGCGTCGTCCGCGTCGTCCTCGCCGGCCAGGGCGTCGCGGACCAGCCGCGGGTCCTCGGAGAGCCCGAAGCGGTCGACGACCTCCTGCGCCACCTCCTCGGCGGCGTCGCGGTCGGGCAGCACCAGCACATGTCGCACGTTCACCCGGCCATTCTCGGGCATGCGGTGGGAGGGGCCGGGACGCGGGGGACTGTCAGTGCGGCATGGGATGCTGGAGCCGATGGCCACCAGGAAGAACCCCACCGACGATCCGCTCGCCCCGCTCACCCTCGCGGTGGGGCAGGAGGACCTGCTGCTCGACCGTGCCGTCCGGGAGGTGGTGGCGGCCGCCCGTGCCGCCGACGCCGACACGGACGTGCGGGACCTCGCGTCCGAGCAGCTCCAGCCCGGCACGCTGGCCGAGCTGACCAGCCCCTCGCTCTTCTCCGAGCGCAAGGTCCTGATCGTGCGCAATGCGCAGGACCTGTCCGCGGACACGGTGAAGGAAGTGAAGGCGTACCTCGCGGCGCCGTACGAGGAGATCATCCTCGTCCTCCTCCACGCGGGCGGCGTCAAGGGCAAGGGCCTGCTGGACGCGGCGCGGAAGGCGGGGGCCCGGGAGGTCGCCTGCCCGAAGATGACGAAGGCGGCGGACCGGCTGTCGTTCGTACGGGGCGAGTTCCGGACGCTGGGCCGGTCGGCGACCCCCGAGGCGTGCCAGACGCTGGTCGACGCGATCGGCAGCGACCTGCGGGAGCTCGCGAGCGCGGCGGCGCAGCTGTGCGCGGACGTCGAGGGCACCATCGACGAGGCCGTGGTGGGCCGCTACTACACGGGCCGGGCGGAGGCCTCCAGCTTCACGGTCGCCGACCGCGCGGTCGAGGGGCGGGCGGCGGAGGCCCTGGAGGCCTTGCGCTGGTCCCTGTCCACGGGGGTGGCGCCGGTGCTGATCACCAGCGCGCTGGCGCAGGCGGTTCGGGCGATCGGCAAGCTGGCGTCCGCGCCGCGCGGGGCCCGCCCGGGTGACCTGGCGCGGGATCTGGGGATGCCGCCGTGGAAGATCGACCGGGTTCGCCAGCAGATGCGGGGGTGGTCGGCGGACGGGGTCGCGGATGCGTTGCGGGCCGTGGCCGCGGCCGATGCCGGGGTGAAGGGCGGGGGTGACGATCCCGAGTACGCGCTCGAGAAGGCGGTCGTGGCCGTGGCCCGTGCGGCGCGGCCGCACCGGCGCTAGTTCTTCCGGCCGGGCGGGCCTCTGCCCCGCCGGGCGGGGCCGCTTCGGCTCAAACGCCGGCGGGGCCGGGCGGCGCCTCGGGCCGGGGCCGGTGGGGTCTGGGGAAGGCGAAGGCCCCGGCCGCTCCCCTGGGGAAGGGGAGTGGTCGGGGCCTTCGGGTGGTGCTTGGTTGCGCCGTACCCGCGTGGCGAACGCTTCGTGTGCGGCGCGGGGTGCCGGTCAGGAGTGGGAGAGAGGGCCCACTGGGTCCCTACCCGGCTTTCGCATCAGGGAGCTCAGCCCTGCAGGGTGGCAACCTTGGAGGCCAGCGCCGACTTCTTGTTGGCGGCGGCGTTCTTGTGGATGACACCCTTCGAGACAGCCTTGTCGAGCGCACGCGCGGCGGCACGGGAAGCCACGGTGGCCTTCTCGACGTCACCGGCGAGGACGGCCTCGCGGGCCTTGCGGATCGCGGTCTTGAGCGAGGACTTGACGGCCTTGTTGCGCAGGCGCGCCTTCTCGTTCGTCTTGTTCCGCTTGATCTGGGACTTGATGTTCGCCACGAAAGAGCCTTTTCAGGTTCAGAGATTTGATCTTCGGATTGTGTCCCGACAGCTGAGAGGGCATACGAGACACAGCTGCCCAGGCTACCAGGCAGGCTCCGACCGGCCCAAACCGAGCGCACTGCCCCGTCCATGGGACCATGGGAGTCTGCGTACAGATCCGACATCGCGCGCCGACGAGGGCGACGACATTCGACTTTCGCTCAGACTTCGTTCCGACCGCGACCCGAGAATCAGGACACTGCGTGCCCGCGATCCCCAGCCACGTGCCCGAGCCGAGCCGTACCGACCCGGCGCTGATCCGCAATTTCTGCATCATCGCGCACATCGACCACGGCAAGTCGACCCTTGCCGACCGGATGCTCCAGCTCACCGGTGTCGTCGACTCGCGGCAGATGCGCGCCCAGTACCTCGACCGCATGGACATCGAGCGTGAGCGAGGCATCACGATCAAGTCCCAGGCGGTCCGACTGCCGTGGGCGCCCACCACGGGCGAGGACGAGGGCAAGACGCACATCCTCAACATGATCGACACCCCCGGGCACGTCGACTTCACCTACGAGGTCTCCCGTTCCCTCGCCGCGTGCGAGGGCACGATCCTCCTGGTGGACGCCGCCCAGGGCATCGAGGCGCAGACCCTCGCCAACCTGTACCTGGCGATGGAGAACGACCTCGCGATCGTCCCCGTGCTGAACAAGATCGACCTGCCGGCGGCCCAGCCGGAGAAGTTCGCCGAGGAGCTCGCGAACCTGGTCGGCTGCCAGCCCGAGGACGTCCTGCGGGTCTCCGCGAAGACCGGTCTCGGCGTGGACGCGCTGCTCGACAAGGTCGTCGCCACCGTCCCGGCGCCGGTCGGCGTCAAGAACGCCCCCGCCCGCGCGATGATCTTCGACTCGGTCTACGACTCGTACCGCGGTGTCGTCACGTACGTCCGTGTGGTCGACGGCCAGCTCAACAAGCGCGAGCGCATCCGGATGATGTCCACCGGCGCCACGCACGAGCTGCTGGAGATCGGCGTCTCCTCCCCGGAGATGACCCCGGCCGACGGCATCGGCGTCGGCGAGGTGGGCTACATCATCACCGGCGTGAAGGACGTCCGTCAGTCCAAGGTCGGTGACACCATCACCAGCCTGCACAACGGCGCGACCGAGGCCCTCGGCGGTTACAAGGACCCGCGGCCGATGGTCTTCTCGGGCCTCTACCCGCTCGACGGCTCGGACTACCCGGACCTGCGCGAGGCCCTGGACAAGCTGCAGCTCAACGACGCCGCGCTCGTCTACGAGCCGGAGACCTCGGCGGCGCTCGGCTTCGGCTTCCGCGTCGGCTTCCTCGGCCTGCTCCACCTGGACGTGGTGCGCGAGCGCCTGGAGCGCGAGTTCGGTCTCGACCTGATCGCCACCGCGCCGAACGTGGTCTACCGCGTCGTCCTGGAGGACGGCAAGGAGGTCACCGTCACCAACCCGAGCGAGTTCCCCGAGGGCAAGATCTCGGACGTGTACGAGCCGGTCGTGCGGGCGACGATCCTCGCGCCCAGCGAGTTCATCGGCGCGATCATGGAACTCTGCCAGACCCGTCGCGGCACCCTGCTCGGCATGGACTACCTCTCCGAGGACCGGGTCGAGATCCGCTACACCCTCCCGCTCGCGGAGATCGTCTTCGACTTCTTCGACCAGCTGAAGTCCAAGACGCGCGGCTACGCCTCGCTCGACTACGAGCCCACCGGCGAGCAGGCCTCCAGCCTGGTCAAGGTCGACATCCTGCTGCACGGCGACAAGGTCGACGCCTTCTCCGCCGTCACGCACAAGGACGCGGCCTACGCGTACGGCGTGCGCCTGGTCGCCAAGCTGCGCGAGCTCATCCCGCGGCAGGCCTTCGAGGTGCCGATCCAGGCGGCCGTCGGCTCCCGCGTCATCGCCCGCGAGACGATCCGCGCCATCCGCAAGGACGTCCTCGCCAAGTGCTACGGCGGTGACATCTCCCGTAAGCGGAAGCTGCTGGAGAAGCAGAAGGAAGGCAAGAAGCGGATGAAGATGGTCGGCTCCGTGGAGGTTCCGCAGGAGGCCTTCATCGCGGTGCTGTCCAGCGACGACTCCGGCGGCAAGAAGAAGTAGCCGTTGTATGCGAAACAGGCCCCCGCACGAGAGCGCGGGGGCCTGTTTCGTTATGAACCGGCCGCCCGCTGGCCCTTACGCGCCAGCCGGAGGACCCCTAGTCTGATCTCTGGTTACTCGCCAGTCACCAAAGCATCGAGTCACTGTTCAGCCCAGAGTCACTTGCCCAATGCAGGCCTTGCCGCGTGGTCCGGAGGACGTCCGTGAGCGACACACAGACCTTGATCGAGAACCGCCCGCCCACCGTGGCGGCCCTGTTCCTTGAGCGTGTCGCCGCCACGCCGGACGCGGAGGCCTACCGGTTCCCCGTCCCCGCGGCCGGCGGCCAGGGCCCGGACGAGTGGAAGTCGCTCAGCTGGGGGCAGGCCGCCGACCGCGTGTTCGCTATCGCGGCCGGTCTGGTCGACCTCGGGCTGGAGTCCGAGCAGCGCGTCGCGCTGGCCTCCGGCACCCGGGTGGAGTGGATCCTCGCCGACCTCGGCGTGATGTGCGCGGGCGGCGCGGTCACCACCATCTACCCCAGCACCAACGCCGAGGAGTCGGCGTTCATCCTGGCCGACTCCGACAGCCACGTACTGATCGCCGAGGACGCCTCCCAGCTGGCCAAGGCCCGCGAGCGGCGGGCCGACCTGCCCGCGCTGTCGCACGTGGTGGTCATCGAGAGCGCCGACGCGGTCCCGGCCGAGGGTGATCCGGAGGGCTGGGTGCTCTCCCTCGCCGACCTGGAGGCGCGCGGCAGGGAGTACCTCGCCAAGCACCCCGAGGCGATCAAGGAGCGGATCGGGGCCATCACCGCCGACCAGCTCGCCACGCTCATCTACACCTCGGGCACCACCGGCCGCCCCAAGGGCGTGCGGCTGCCGCACGACAACTGGTCGTACATGGCCAAGGCCACCGTGGCGACCGGCATGATCTCCAGCGAGGACGTCCAGTACCTCTGGCTGCCGCTGGCGCACGTCTTCGGCAAGGTGCTCACCTCCGGCCAGATCGAGGTCGGGCACGTCACCGCCGTGGACGGCCGGATCGACAAGATCATCGAGAACCTGCCGGTGGTCCAGCCGACCTACATGGCGGCCGTCCCGCGCATCTTCGAGAAGGTCTACAACGGGGTCGCCGCCAAGGCCCGGGCCGGCGGCGGCGCCAAGTACAAGATCTTCCAGTGGTCGGTCGGCGTCGCCCGCGAATACGCCAAGGTCACCCAGGACAACTACCGGCGCACCGGCAACGCGACGGCCCCCTTCGGCCTCTCCACCAAGCACAAGATCGCCGACGCGCTCGTCTACTCCAAGCTCCGCGAGGCCTTCGGCGGGCGGCTGCGCGCGGCCGTCTCCGGCGCCTCCGCCCTCGCCCCCGAGATCGGCTACTTCTTCTCCGGCGCCGGCATCAACATCCTGGAGGGCTACGGGCTGACCGAGTCCAGCGCGGCCTCCTTCGTGAACCCCGGCGAGGCCTATCGCACCGGCACCGTCGGCAAGCCGCTCCCCGGCACCGAGGTCCGCATCGCCGACGACGGCGAGATCCTGCTGCGCGGCCCCGGCATCATGCAGGGCTACCACGGCCAGCCCGAGAAGACCGCCGAGGTGCTGGAGCCGGACGGCTGGCTGCACACCGGCGACATCGGCGAGCTGTCGCCCGACGGCTACCTGCGCATCACCGACCGCAAGAAGGACCTGATCAAGACGTCGGGCGGCAAGTACGTCGCCCCGGCGGAGATCGAGGGCCAGTTCAAGGCGATCTGCCCGTACGTCTCCAGCATCGTGGTGCACGGCGCGGACCGGAACTTCTGCTCGGCGCTGATCGCCCTCGACGGGCCGTCCATCGAGGTCTGGGCCGGGGAGAACGGGCTGGAGGGCAAGACGTACGCCGAGATCGTGGCCGCGCCGGAGACGACGCGCCTGATCGAGACGTACGTACAGACGCTGAACGCGGGCCTCCAGCGCTGGCAGACCGTGAAGCAGTTCCGGCTGCTGCCGCGGGACCTGGACGTCGAGCACGGTGACCTCACGCCCAGCCTCAAGCTGAAGCGGCCGGTCGTCGAGCGCGAGTTCAAGCACCTGATCGACGAGATGTACGCCGGGACGCGCGAGGCGTAAACGACCTTCGGGCAGTGCGGGACAATGGGTGCATGCCTTCCGCACTGCCCGACGGTGAACCCATGCCCGAAGACGGCTCGCTGCCGTCGCACGCCCTGGCGGGTGCCGGGGACCGGCCGCTCGGGTTCTACCTGCACGTCCCGTACTGCGCCACGCGCTGCGGGTACTGCGACTTCAACACGTACACCGCCACCGAGCTGCGGGGCACCGGCGGGGTGCTCGCCTCGCGCGAGAACTACGCCGACACCCTGATCGACGAGGTGCGCCTGGCCCGGAAGGTGCTGGGCGACGACCCGCGCGCCGTGCGGACCGTGTTCGTGGGCGGCGGTACGCCGACGCTGCTGCCGGCCGGGGACCTCGTACGGATGCTCGCGGCGATCCGCGACGAGTTCGGGCTGGCGCAGGACGCCGAGATCACCACGGAGGCCAATCCGGAGTCGGTGGACCCGCGGTACCTGGCGGAGCTGCGGGCCGGGGGCTTCAACCGGATCTCCTTCGGCATGCAGAGCGCCAAGCAGCACGTCCTGAAGGTGCTCGACCGCACGCACACGCCGGGGCGGCCGCAGGCGTGCGTCGCGGAGGCGCGGGCGGCCGGCTTCGAGCACGTCAACCTGGACCTGATCTACGGCACGCCCGGCGAGTCCGACGAGGACTGGCGGGACTCGCTGGCGGCGGCGCTGGGGGCCGGGCCGGACCACGTGTCGGCGTACGCGCTGATCGTGGAGGAGGGCACCCAGCTGGCTCGGCGGATTCGGCGGGGCGAGGTCCCGATGACGGACGACGACGTGCACGCGGACCGGTACCTGATCGCGGACGCGGTGATGGCCGAGGCGGGGTACTCCTGGTACGAGGTGTCGAACTGGGCCACCTCGGAGGCGGGGCGCTGCCTGCACAACGAGCTGTACTGGCGCGGTGCCGACTGGTGGGGCGCGGGTCCCGGCGCGCACTCGCACGTGGGCGGGGTGCGGTGGTGGAACGTGAAGCACCCGGGCGCGTACGCGGCGGCGCTGGCCGAGGGCCGCTCGCCGGGCGCCGGGCGGGAGCTGCTGTCCGCGGAGGACCGGCGGGTGGAGCGGATCCTGCTGGAGCTCCGGCTGGTGGACGGGGTCCCGCTGTCGCTGCTGGCCCCCGCCGGTCTCGCCGCTGCCGGGCGGGCCCTGTCGGACGGCCTGCTGGATCCCGGCCCCTACGCGGCGGGCCGCGCCGTCCTGACCCTCCGCGGCCGCCTCCTGGCCGACGCGGTGGTCCGCGACCTGGTCGACTGACCCCGCCCGCCGGGCCCCGCGGCGGCGGTCAGGCCGTGACGTGGTCGATGAGGTGTTCCACCGCGCCGAGGAGGGTGGGCTCCAGGTCCTTGTACGACGTCACGCGGGACAGGATGTGCTGCCAGGCCGCCCCCGTGTTCTCCGGCCAGCCCAGGGCGCGGCAGACGCCCGTCTTCCAGTCCTGGCCGGGGGGGATCACCGGCCATGCCGGGATGCCCAGGGAGGACGGTTTCACCGCCTGCCAGACGTCCACGTACGGGTGGCCCACGATCAACACGTGCGGGGAGGTCACCGACGCCGCGATGCGGGACTCCTTCGAGCCCGGGACGAGGTGGTCGACCAGGATGCCGAGGCGGGCGTCCGCGGCCGGGGCGAAGTCGGCGACGACGGCGGGGAGGTCGTCGATGCCCTCCAGGTACTCGACCACCACCCCCTCGATGCGCAGGTCGTCGCCCCAGACCCGTTCCACGAGCTCCGCGTCGTGCCGCCCCTCGACGTAGATCCGGCCCGCCCGCGCCACCCGTGCCCGCGCCCCCGGCACGGCCACCGAGCCCGACGCCGTACGGGCCGGGGCCGCCGGGCCCCGCGACGGGCGGGTCAGCGTGACCACCGCGCCCTCCAGCACGAACCCGCGCGGCTCCAGCGGGAACACCCGCCGCTTGCCGAAGCGGTCCTCCAGCGTCACCGTGCCCGCCTCGCAGGCCACCACCGCGCCGCAGAAGTCCGTACCGGCCACCTCCACCACCAGGTCCGTGTCCGCCGGTACCTCAGGTGCCGGCTTGGGGCGCTTCCACTGGGGGGTCAGGTCGGGGGAGTACTCGCGCATCCGGCCGACGGTACGAGAGGGCCCGCGCTCACGCCTGCGACACGCCGAACTGCGCCCGCAGTGTGTCCCGTTGCGCACGCACGAACCCGGCCGTGACCACCGCTCCGTGACCCGGCACGTACAGCGCGTCGTCACCGCCCAGCGACAGCAGCCGGTCCAGCGCCGCCGGCCACTGCCGGGGCACCGCGTCCGGGCCCACCGACGGGTCGCCCGACTCCTCGACCAGGTCCCCGCAGAACACCACCTCCCGTACGCCCGGCACGAACACCGCCAGGTCGTGCCGGGTGTGCCCGGGGCCCACGTTCGCCAGCAGCACCTGCACCCCGCCCAGATCCAGCGTCCACTCGCCCGACACCAGGTGCTTCGGCGGCACCAGCAGGTCCGCCGCCTCGACCGCCTCCGCCTCCGCCAGCCCGTGCCGCACCGCGTCCCCGCGCAGCTCGTCGCGGCCGGTGGAGAGCAGCGCGTCCAGCCCGACCGCCCCGAACACCTCGGCCCCGGAGAACGCGGCGCCGCCCAGCACATGATCGAAATGGCCGTGGGTGAATGCGATATGGGTCACGCGCCGGCCGGTCAACCGCTCCGCCTCGGCCCGCACCTGCGCGCCCTCCCGCACGCACGATCCGGGATCGATCAAGAGGACCGAATCGTCCCCGACCACCAGCCCCACCGTGCAATCCCACACCGGAAGCCGCCGTCGGCCGGTCCGCCCGGTCAACCGCTCCCAGCCCGCCTCTTCCCATCGGACGTCCATGCCGTGACGCTACCCTGGCGACCCCGCGCGCGACCTCCGGGCGACCGCCCTTGCCTCCGGTGTACCACCCGGCCGTACACTGACCGGGGGTTCTCTGGCACTCGTACGCCCCGAGTGCCAACGGGGGCCGGGATCACCACCGAGACCACGACCACGCATCACAGCTGGAGGTGTGCGCGATGCTCAGCGAACGCAGACTCGAAGTGCTGCGCGCCATCGTCCAGGACTACGTCGGGACCGAGGAGCCCGTCGGCTCCAAGGCGCTCACCGAGCGGCACCGGCTCGGCGTCTCGCCCGCCACCGTGCGCAACGACATGGCCGTGCTGGAGGAGGAGGGCTACATCGCCCAGCCCCACACCAGCGCCGGCCGGATCCCCACGGACAAGGGCTACCGGTTGTTCGTCGACCGGCTGGCGGGCGTCAAGCCGCTGTCGACGCCCGAGCGCCGGGCCATCCAGAACTTCCTCGACGGCGCCGTGGACCTCGACGACGTGGTCGGCCGTACGGTGCGGCTGCTCGCGCAGCTCACCCGGCAGGTCGCCGTCGTCCAGTACCCGTCGCTGACCCGCTCCACCGTCCGGCACGTCGAGCTGCTGTCGCTGGCCCCGGCCCGGCTGATGCTCGTACTGATCACGGACACCGGGCGGGTCGAGCAGCGGCTCGTCGACTGCCAGGCCCCCTTCGGCGAGGCCTCCCTCGCCGATCTGCGGGCGCGGCTCAACAGCCGGGTCGTCGGCCGTCGGTTCACCGACGTGCCGCAGCTCGTGCAGGACCTCCCCGAATCCTTCGAGGCGGAGGACCGGGGCACGGTCTCGACCGTGCTCGCCACCCTCCTCGAAACCCTGGTCGAGGAGGCCGAAGAGAGGCTGATGATCGGCGGCACCGCCAATCTCACCCGCTTCGGACACGATTTCCCCCTGACGATCAGGCCGGTGCTCGAAGCGCTGGAGGAGCAGGTCGTGCTCCTCAAGCTGCTGGGCGAGGCCAACGAGTCGGGGATGGCCGTGAAGATCGGGCATGAGAATGCCTACGAGGGACTGAACTCCACGTCCGTCGTCTCGGTCGGCTACGGTTCGGGCGGCGAAACAGTCGCCAAACTCGGCGTGGTCGGACCGACCCGCATGGACTACCCCGGAACGATGGGAGCGGTACGCGCAGTGGCACGTTACGTCGGACAGATCCTGGCGGAGTCGTAAGTGGCCACGGACTATTACGCCGTCCTCGGCGTACGCCGCGACGCATCGCAGGACGAGATCAAGAAGGCCTTCCGCCGCCTCGCGCGTGAGCTCCACCCGGATGTGAATCCGGACCCGAAGACGCAAGAGCGTTTCAAGGAGATCAACGCGGCGTACGAGGTTCTCTCGGACCCGCAGAAGAAGCAGGTCTACGACCTCGGCGGGGACCCGCTGTCCTCCTCGGGCGGCGGCGCGGGCGCGGGCGGATTCGGTGCGGGTGGCTTCGGCAACTTCTCCGACATCATGGACGCCTTCTTCGGCCAGGCCTCGCAGCGCGGCCCGCGCTCGCGGACCCGGCGCGGCCAGGACGCGATGATCCGCCTGGACCTGGAGCTGGACGAGGCGGCCTTCGGGACGACCAAGGACATCCAGGTCGACACGGCGGTCGTCTGCAACACCTGCTCCGGCGAAGGCGCCGCACCCGGCACCTCGGCGCAGACGTGTGACATGTGCCGCGGCCGCGGTGAGGTCTCGCAGGTCACCCGGTCCTTCCTGGGCCAGGTCATGACCTCGCGCCCCTGCCCGCAGTGCCAGGGCTTCGGCACCGTGGTCCCGACCCCGTGCCCCGAGTGCGCGGGCGACGGCCGGGTCCGCTCCCGGCGCAGCCTCACGGTCAAGATCCCGGCCGGCGTCGAGAACGGCACCCGGATCCAGCTCGCGGGCGAGGGCGAGGTCGGCCCCGGCGGCGGCCCCGCCGGCGACCTCTACGTGGAGATCCACGAGCTGCCGCACCCGACCTTCCAGCGGCGCGGGGACGACCTGCACTGCACGGTGACCATCCCCATGACGGCCGCGGCCCTGGGCACCAAGTGCCCGCTGGAGACGCTGGACGGCATGGAGGAGATCGACATCCGGCCCGGCACCGGATCCGGCCAGTCGATCCCGCTGCACGGGCGCGGCGTCACGCACCTGCGCGGCGGCGGCCGGGGCGACCTGATCGTCCACGTCGAGGTCACGACGCCGGGCAAGCTGGACGCCCAGCAGGAGGAGCTGCTGCGCCAGCTCGCCAAGCTGCGCGGCGAGGAGCGGCCGACGGGCCAGTTCGCGCCGGGCCAGCAGGGCCTGTTCAGCCGCCTGAAGGACGCGTTCAACGGCCGCTGACGCCGCCGGCGGGCCGCGCCCCGCACCGCACGTACGAGCCCGGTCCGGGGACGCCCCGGACCGGGCTCGACGCGTGCGACCGGCGGGCGGTGCGGCGGCGCCCGGCGGATGACCGCCGCAGCGCGGAAGCGGACTATGCCAGGCGAATGCCGTGATTCGGTGCGGTGAGCGGGACATGGCACGATGCAGTCCATGTCCTCCGCACCGAACGGTCTCCACCAGTTCCCGATCGTGCAGGCTCCCATGGCGGGCGGCGCCTCCTGTCCCGCGCTCGCCGCGGCCGTGTGCGAGGCGGGCGGGCTGGGCTTCCTGGCCGGCGGCTACAAGACCGCCGACGGCATGTACCAGGAGATCAAGCGGACGCGCGGGCTCACCCGGCGCCCCTTCGGCGTGAACCTCTTCATGCCGCAGACCGCCTACGTCGACCCGGTCGTCGTCGAGGCCTACCGGGGGCAGCTGGCCGGCGAGGCCGGCTGGTACGAGGTCTCACTCGCCGCCGAGGACACCATCGGCACCTGCGACGACGGCTACGACGCCAAGCTCGCCATCCTCCTCGAAGACCCGGTCCCGGTCGTCTCGTTCACCTTCGGCTGCCCCTCGCCCTCGGCGCTCGCCCGGCTGCGCGAGGCCGGCACGCACACCGTCGTCACCGTGACCTCGGTCGACGAGGCCCGCGCCGCGCAGGAGGCGGGCGCCGCCGCCGTCTGCGTCCAGGGCATCGAGGCCGGCGGCCACCAGGGCACCCACCGAGACGACCCGCAGGCCGACGGCACGGCGGGCATCGGGCTGCTCGCGCTGGTCGCGCAGGTGCGCGAGGCGGTGGCCCTCCCGATCATCGCGGCGGGCGGCCTGATGCGCGGCTCGCAGATCGCCGCCCTGCTCGCGGCCGGAGCGGAGGCGGCGCAGCTCGGCACCGCGTTCCTGACGTGCCCGGAGTCCGGCGCCCACCCGCTCCACAAGGCGGCGCTGACCGACCCGCTGTTCGTGCGCACCGAGCTGACCCGGGCGTTCTCCGGGCGGCCCGCGCGGGGGCTGGTGAACCGGTTCATGCGGGAGCACGGGCCGTACGCCCCGGCCGCGTACCCGCAGGTCCACTACCTCACGGCGGGGCTGCGCAAGGCGGCCGCGGCGGCGGGGGACCCGCAGGGCATGGCCCTGTGGGCGGGCCAGGGGCACCGGCTGGCCCGGACCCTGCCGGCGGGCGAGCTGGTGGAGGTGCTGGCGGCGGAACTCGCCGAGGCGCAGGGCGTGCTGAAGGAAACGCAGACGAGGAGAGTGTCATGACGGCCCCCGTGTTCGTGGTCGAAGAGGTCCCCGCGGGGCCGGAATTCGTGCTGGACGGCCCCGAGGGCCGGCACGCCGTGTCGGTGAAGCGGCTGAACCCCGGCGAGGCGGTGGTCCTCACGGACGGCCGCGGCGGCTGGGCCGACGCCGTCGTCAAGGCGGCGGAGGGCAAGGACCGGCTGGTGGTCTCGGTGTCCGGGGTCCACGCGGAGCCGGAACCCGCCGTCCGGATCACCGTCGTGCAGGCCCTTCCCAAGGGAGACCGGGGCGAGGTGGCGGTCGAGACGATGACCGAGACCGGCGTGGACGCCGTCGTGCCGTGGCAGGCCTCGCGGTGCATCACCCAGTGGCGCGGCGACCGGGGCGCGAAGTCCCTGGCCAAGTGGCGGGGCACGGCCCGGGAGGCGGGCAAGCAGTCCCGCCGGGTCCGCTTCCCCGAGGTCGCGGAGGCCATGTCCACGAAGCAGGTCGCGGCGCTGCTCGCGGACGCCGACCTGGCGATGGTCCTGCACGAGGACCGGGACGCGCCCTCGCAGGCGCTGGCGACGGCCGAGCTGCCCGCCGCCGGGTCGATCGTGCTGGTGGTCGGCCCCGAGGGCGGGGTCTCCCCGGAGGAGCTGGCCGCCTTCGCGGCCGTCGGCGCCCACCCGTACCGGCTGGGCCGCCCGGTCCTGCGCACCTCCACCGCCGGCACCGCCGCGACGGCGGTCCTCCTGGCCCGGACGGGCCGCTGGTCCTGAGCCCGGGGCCGTGGCTGCGGCCGAGCCGATGGCGGGGCTGCGGCCGGGCGCCGGGGCTGCGGCCCGTCCGGCGGCGGGGGTTGCGGTCGGGCCGACGGGGGCTGCGGTCGGGCCGGCGGCCGGGGTTGCGGCCGGGATTGCGGCCGGGGGGTGGTGGAACTCCGGCCGGGGGCACGGTGGATACGATGCCCCGACCGATCCAACGTCACGGGAGGCGAACGCAATGGCCGGGGAACCGCAGGCCGACTGCCTGTTCTGCAAGATCGTCGCCGGGGTCATCCCCGCGACCGTGGTCCGGGAGACCGAGACCACCGTCGCCTTCCGGGACATCAACCCGCAGGCGCCCACGCACGTGCTCGTGATCCCGCGCGTCCACTACCCCGACGCGGCCTCCCTGGCCGCCGCCGAACCCGCCGTCGCCGCCGACGTCCTGGGCGAGGCCGGCCGGATCGCCGCCGAGGAGAAGATCGACGACCACGGGTACCGGATCGTCTTCAACACCGGCGCCGGCGCCGGCCAGACCGTCTTCCACGCCCACGCCCACGTCCTCGGGGGCCGCGGCCTCCAGTGGCCCCCCGGATAGCCCGTGTCCGTACGAGAGTTCGTGGTGCTGGGTACCGCCAGCCAGGTGCCCACCCGCCACCGCAACCACAACGGCTACCTCCTGCGCTGGGACGGCGAGGGCATCCTCTTCGACCCGGGCGAGGGCACGCAGCGCCAGATGCTGCGCGCCGGGGTCGCCGCGCACGACATCAACCGGATCTGTGTCACGCACTTCCACGGCGACCACAGCCTCGGCCTCGCCGGGGTGATCCAGCGGATCAACCTCGACCAGGTCCCGCACCCGGTCACCGCGCACTACCCGGCCTCGGGGCAGAAGTTCTTCGACCGGCTGCGGTACGCGACCGCCTACCGGGAGACCGTGCCCCTGGCCGAGGAGCCGGTGTCCGGGGACGGGACCCTGGCGCGCGGGTCCTCGTACACGCTGGAGGCCCGCAGGCTGTCGCACCCGGTGGAGTCCTTCGGCTACCGCGTCAGCGAGCCCGACGGGCGCCGCATGGTGCCCGAACTGCTCGCGCGGCACGGGATCAAGGGGCCGGACGTCGGCCGGATCCAGCGCGAGGGCCGGCTGGACGGCGTGAGCCTGGAGGAGGTCAGCGAGCACCGGCCGGGGCAGAGCTTCGCCTTCGTCATGGACACCCGGCTCTGCCCGGGCGTCGACGAACTCGCCCAAGACTGCGACATGCTGGTCATCGAGTCGACGTTCCTCGACGAGGACGAGCGGCTCGCCACCGACCACGGGCACCTCACCGCGGGCCAGGCGGCCCGGACGGCGCGCGACGCGGGCGTACGGCACCTCGTGCTGACGCACTTCTCGCAGCGCTACTCCGACCCCGCCGAGTTCGAACGCCAGGCCCGCGCGGCCGGGTTCGAGGGGGAGCTCACGATCGCCGCCGACCTCGTACGAGTTCCCTTGCCGAAGCGGGGCTGAGCAGCAGCACCCGCAGCGGGGCGCGGCGTACGGGGCGCAGCCGGCGCACCGGGATCTGCGCGACCTCCAGCTCCGGCGACCCCACCCGGGGCACCGCGCCCGACGGGGCGCCCGCGCCGGCCGCGACCACGGCCGCCGGGGCCCCGCCGCGCCGCCGGACCGAGCCCGGGGTCAGCGGGCGGCCGCCGGCGTGCAGCGCGACGGCGGTCATCGGCCCGGCCACCGCCAGCAGCAGCCCGGCCAGCACCAGTCCCATGCCCGGGAACCCGGCTGCCTCGGCGAGCAGGCTCCCGGTGACCGGCCCGCAGGCCACGCCCAGCGAGGACGCGGAGCCCGCCAGCACCGCCCAGCGGCCGCGCGGGTCGAGGGCGGCCGCCAGCCCGATGACGTAGGACAGCACGACGGGGTAGAGCGCGTTCCAGAGGATCTCCCCGGCCGCGAAGCCGCCGAGCCCCCGCGCGCAGGAGGCCGCCACCACGCAGCAGGCGATCAGCGCCGTGCCCGCGCCGATCGGCACGGCCCGCCCCAGCCGGGCGCCGAGGGCGGAGGCGGCGGTGACCCCGAGCAGGCCCGCGCCCAGCGCCGCCGCGAAGACCACGCCGAGGGTGACCTCGGACAGGCCGGCCTGCTCGGCGCCGATGCGGCCGCTGACGCCCCACAGGGCGTTCTGGGCCAGCGACCACAGCATCAGGCCGCCCGCCAGGACCACTCCGGCCCGCGGGTACGGCAGCCGCCCGGACGCCCGTACGGCCCGCTCCGCGCGGGCGGGCCCGCCCAGGCGGCCCGTCGCCGGCCAGGCGGCGGCCGCGACCAGCGCGAGCGCGGCGAACGGCAGCCCGTGGCCGCCGCCGAGGCGCGGCAGGGTCAGGTACAGCGCGCCGGCCGTCGCCGAGACCGACAACAGCCCCAGCGCGGAGGTGCGGTGCGGATCGCGGTGCCCGGCGATCCCGGCGGCGGCCACGGCGGTGGCGGTACCGGAACCGAAGCCGCCGACGACCGCCCCGGCGACGACCAGCGGGAGCAGCGTGCTCGCGGCGGCGCTCCCGTAGCCGATGACGGCGAGGAGCAGCCCGAGCCGGGCGAGCGGGCGCGGCCCGCGGCGGGGCAGGCGGGAGGCGAGCGTGAAGCCGGCGGCGGCGGATCCGAGCAGCAGCGCCGAGCCGGCCAGCCCGGCCTGCGCGGGGCTGAGCGGGAGATGCGCGTCGAGCCGTCCCACCACGGTGGGCAGCAAGTACGGGGCGGCGTACCCGGCCGTGAAGAGGGCCACGAGGGGCCAGTCGGCGGAGCGCGCGGAAGCCGGTGCGCAGGGGTGTGCGGCAGGCGGCGCGGAGGGGGTGTCGGACACGGGTGTTCCTGGTGGCGCGCAGGTGGAACGGGATACTCCGCAGGATGGCGGAGGCTCTGTCTATCAACGGCGCGAAGGCGGGAGAAGAGCGCCCTGAGGGTGATCTGGGCCACACTTGGGTTTGGGTTGCGCCTGGGCGGGGAGGGCTGGGAGCTTTCCGCAGAAACCCGTCTTGCAGAAACGACCCTTCGACCGCACGCGCACCAGCCGGGGAGTACACCGTGACCAGTCGGGACAGCCGTACCAGCGACATCACCGCCGTGGACCACACCGCGGCCGTGGACCCGCTCGGCCCCCTCCGCGACCCCCGCGAACCCGGCTGCGACGTCTTCCTGACCGGCACGGTCTTCCTCGACATCATCTTCACCGGCCTCGACTCGGCCCCGGTGCGCGGCACGGAGTCCTGGGCGCGCGGCATGGGCTCCAGCCCCGGCGGCGTGGCCAACATGGCCACCGCGCTGGCCCGGCTCGGCCTGCGCACCTCGCTGGCCGCGGCGTTCGGTGACGACCACTACGGCGAGTACTGCTGGGACGCGCTCGAACAGGGCGAGGGCATCGACCTGTCCATGTCGCGCACCATCCCCGGCTGGCACAGCCCGGTCACCGTCTCGATGGCCTACGAGGGCGAGCGCACGATGGTCTCGCACGGCCACGAGGCCCCGCCGCCCGCCGACCCCCGGCTCCCGCAGTGCCCGCCGCGCGCCCGCGCGGCCGTGGCCTCCCTGGGGCCCGGCCGGGGGGAGGAGTGGATCGCGACGGCGGCCCGGCAGGGGGCGCGGGTCTTCGCCGACGTGGGGTGGGACGAGAGCGGGCGCTGGGACCTGGGGGCGCTGGCCGACCTGGAGCACTGCGAGGCGTTCCTGCCCAATGCCGGGGAGGCCATGCGGTACACGCGCACCGACTGCCCCCGGGCGGCGGCCCGCGCGCTCGCGGAGAAGGTGCCGATCGCGGTCGTGACGATGGGCCCGGAAGGCTCCTGCGCGGTGGACGGCCGCACGGGCGAGACGGCCGAGGTCCCCGGCATCGCGGTGGACGCGCTCGATCCCACCGGGGCGGGCGACGTGTACGTGGCGGGCTTCGTCACCGGCACCCTGGCGGGGTGGCCGCTGGCGGACCGGCTGGCGTTCGCGGGGCTGACGGCGGCGCTGTCGGTGCAGGAGTTCGGGGGCTCGCTGTCGGCTCCGGGATGGGCCGAGGTGGCGCACTGGTGGAGTTCCGCGCCGGACGCGCTGCGCGCGCGGTACGGCTTCCTGGACGCGCTCCTCCCGCCGCCGGCGACCCCGGCCCCGCGGCGCCGGGCGGTGCCGACGATCGGCTTCCGGCCGGGCGCCTAGGCCCTGTCGTCGGTTTCAGGCCCCGCCGGGCGGCGCGGAAAAGGCCTCGGGGAAGCGGCGGCCAAGTCGTACCCTTGGTATTCCGGAGGTCGTCGATCGGCGCGGCCCCTCAGCGGGAGGTATGCGCAGGCCACAGTGCCGGCCCATGACTCAGACACCGACAGCCCACACCCCGGCGCCCGGGCAGGCGCGAGCCCACTTCACCGTTCCGGCCGCCCATCCGATGGTGACCGTGCTCGGTTCCGGCGACGCCCTGTTGCGCGTGATCGAGAAGGCTTTCCCGAAGGCCGACATCCATGTTCGGGGCAATCAGGTCAGCGCGATCGGCGAGGCGGTCGAAGTCGCCCTGATCCAGCGCCTGTTCGACGAGATGATGCTGGTGCTCCGCACCGGGCAGCCGATGACGGAGGACGCAGTGGAACGCTCGATCGCCATGCTCAAGGCGAGCGGCAACGGCAAGGGCGAGGGGCCGGAGGAGACGCCCGCGGAGGTGCTCACCCAGAACATCCTCTCCAGCCGCGGCCGCACCATCCGTCCCAAGACCCTCAACCAGAAGCGGTACGTCGACGCGATCGACAAGAACACGATCGTCTTCGGCATCGGCCCCGCCGGTACCGGCAAGACCTACCTCGCCATGGCCAAGGCGGTCCAGGCCCTGCAGTCCAAGCAGGTCAGCCGGATCATCCTGACCCGGCCCGCCGTCGAGGCCGGCGAGCGGCTCGGCTTCCTGCCGGGCACGCTCTTCGACAAGATCGACCCGTATCTGCGTCCGCTCTACGACGCGCTGCACGACATGATCGACCCGGATTCGATCCCGCGGCTCATGGCGGCCGGGACCATCGAGGTGGCCCCGCTGGCGTACATGCGCGGGCGCACGCTCAACGAGGCGTTCGTCGTCCTCGACGAGGCGCAGAACACCACCACCGAGCAGATGAAGATGTTCCTGACCCGCCTCGGCTTCGACTCCAAGATCGTCGTCACCGGTGACGTGACGCAGGTCGACCTCCCGGGCGGGGCCAAGAGCGGCCTGCGGCAGGTTCAGGACATCCTCGAAGGCGTGCCCGACATCCACTTCTCGCGGCTCACGTCCGAGGATGTCGTCCGGCACAAGCTGGTCGGCCGTATCGTCGACGCGTACGAGAAGTACGACGGCAGCCAGCAGGCCCCGAACGGTTACCAGCGGAAGTAGAACTCAGCGCACCATGTCGATCGACGTCAACAACGAGTCCGGGATCGAGGTCGACGAGCAGGCGATCCTCGACATCGCCCGCTACGCGCTCACCCGGATGCGGATCCACCCGCTCTCCGAGCTCTCCGTCATCGTCGTGGACGAGGGGGCGATGGAGCAGCTCCACATCCAGTGGATGGACCTGCCCGGACCCACCGACGTCATGTCGTTCCCGATGGACGAACTCCGTCCGCCGGCGAAGGACGACGAGGAGCCCCCGCAGGGGCTCCTCGGCGACATCGTGCTCTGCCCCGAGGTGGCCAAGAAGCAGGGCGAGGACGCCCCGACGCAGCACTCCATGGACGAGGAGCTCCAGCTCCTGACCGTCCACGGGGTGCTGCACCTGCTCGGCTACGACCACGAGGAGCCGGACGAGAAGGCCGAGATGTTCGGCCTCCAGGCGGCCATCGTCGACGGCTGGCGCGGCGAACGCGGCATCACCGGCCCGTCCCCGGCCCCGACCGTCTCGTGACCGGCGCCCCGCAGCTGATCACCGGGGCGGTCCTGCTGGTCGTGGTCGCCTGGTTCGCGGCGTGCGCCGAGTCCGGGATCGCCCGGGTCTCCAGCTTCCGCGCGGAGCAGGCCGTACGGGAGGGGCGGCGCGGCAGCGCGAAGCTGGCGCAGGTCGCCGCCGACCCCACCCGCTACGTGAACGTGGCCCTGCTGGTCCGGGTCACCTGCGAGATGGCGGCGGGCGTGCTCGTCACGTACGTCTGCCTCGACGAGTTCGGCGAGAACTGGACCGCGCTGTTCGTGGCGATCGGCGTGATGGTGCTCGTCTCCTTCGTCGCCGTCGGCGTGTCCCCGCGCACCATCGGCCGCCAGCACCCGCTGAACACGGCGACGGCGGCCGCGTACGTCCTGGTCCCCCTCGCCCGGGTGATGGGGCCGATCCCGCAGCTGCTGATCCTCGTCGGCAACGCGCTCACGCCCGGAAAGGGCTTCCGCAAGGGGCCGTTCGCCTCCGAGGCGGAGCTGCGCGCGATGGTGGACCTGGCGGAGAGGGAATCGCTGATCGAGGACGACGAGCGCCGGATGGTGCACCAGGTCTTCGAGCTCGGCGACACGCTCGTGCGCGAGGTGATGGTGCCGCGCACGGACCTGATCTGCATCGAGCGGTACAAGACGATCCGTCAGGCGACCACGCTCGCACTGCGCTCCGGGTTCTCGCGCATACCGGTGACCGGGGAGAACGAGGACGACATCGTCGGGATCGTGTACCTGAAGGACCTGGTTCGCAAGACCCACATCAACCGGGACGCCGAGTCGGACCTGGTCTCCACGGCGATGCGGCCGGCGGTGTTCGTGCCGGACACCAAGAACGCGGGCGACCTGCTGCGCGAGATGCAGCAGGTGCGCAACCACGTGGCCGTCGTCATCGACGAGTACGGGGGCACGGCGGGCATCGTCACCATCGAGGACATCCTGGAGGAGATCGTCGGCGAGATCACCGACGAGTACGACCGCGAGCTCGCCCCCGTCGAGGACCTCGGGGAGGACCGCTACCGGGTGACGGCGCGCCTCGACATCACCGACCTCGGCGAGCTGTTCAAGGTCGAGGACTACGACGACGAGGACGTGGAGACGGTCGGCGGCCTGCTGGCCAAGGCGCTGGGGCGGGTGCCGATCGCGGGCGCCTCGGCGGTCGTGGAGCTCCCGGACGGGCGGCCGCTGAGGCTGACGGCCGAGTCCCCGGCCGGACGCCGGAACAAGATCGTGACGGTGCTCGTGGAGCCGGTGGTTCCGGCTGCGGGCGAGGGCGAGGAGGCGGCGCAATGACTCCGGAACGGCTGCGGGCGCTGTGCCTCGGCTTCAACGCGGCGGTGGAGGAGTTCCCCTTCACGCCGGAGACCTCGGTGTTCAAGGTGCTGGGCAAGGTGTTCGCACTGTCGGCGCTGGACGCGGACCCGCTGAAGGTCAACCTCAAGTGCGAGCCCGAGCTGGCGGTACGGCTGCGGGCGGAGCACGCGGCGATCCAGCCGGGCTATCACATGAACAAGCGCCACTGGAACACCGTGACGGTGTCCGAACTCCCCGACGCGCTGGTGCGGGAGCTGGTCGAGGACTCGTACGACCTGGTGGTCGCGGGTCTGCCGAGGGCGCAGCGGCTGCGGCTGGACCGGCCCTGACCGCTGCGGCGGGGTGGTCGCGCCCGGGCCGGGAGCCGCTCCTTATGCTTTCGCCATGACCGACACCACCGGGCTCGACCCCGAGGACAGCAAGATCATCACGCTGGCGCGCAGCGCCCGGGCCCGCAACGGGGTGCCGGAAGGGGCGGCTGTACGGGACGAGACGGGCCGCACGTACGTCGCCGGCACGGTGGAGCTGGACTCCCTGAAGCTGAGCGCGCTCCAGACCGCGGTGGCGATGGCGGTGGCCAGCGGAGCCCGCTCCCTTGAGGCCGCGGCCGTGGTCAGCGCGGCGGAGTCGGTGCCCGACGCCGACCGCGCGGCCGTCCGCGACCTCGGCGGCGCCACCACCCCGGTCCTGCTCGCCGCCCCGGACGGCACCCTCCGCTCCACCATCCCGGCCGGGGCCTGACCCCGGCGGGGCTTCGGCCCCCGCCGGGTTGCGGGGCCTGGGTGCCTACGCGGCGGCGGGGGCCACGGCGGGGGCGGCGGCAGCCGGGCGGCGGCGGATGACCATGGACATCAGGGCGGCCATCGCGCACAGGGCGCCCGACGCGTACCAGACGACGTCGTACGAGCCGAACGCGTCCCGCGCCACGCCTCCCAGGAAGGCCACCAGCGCCGCGCCGACCTGGTGCGAGGCCAGCACCCAGCCGAACACGATCGCGCTGTCCTCCCCGTACTGCTCGCGGCACAGCGCGATCGTCGGCGGCACGGTCGCGACCCAGTCCAGCCCGTAGAACACGATGAAGAACACCATCGGCGGATGCACCGTCGGAGCCAGCAGCAGCGGCAGGAACAGCAGCGAGACCCCGCGCAGCGCGTAGTAGACGGCCAGCAGCCGCCGCGCCTCGAAGCGGTCCGTGAACCAGCCCGACGCCACCGTGCCGACGACGTCGAACACTCCGATCACCGCCAGCAGCCCGGCCGCCGCCGTCACCGGCATGCCGTGGTCGTGCGCCGCCGGCACGAAGTGGGTCTTGACCAGCCCGTTCGTCGAGGCCCCGCAGATCGCGAAGGTGCCCGCCAGCAGCCAGAACGGGCCGGTGCGGGCCGCCTTGAACAGCACCGTCACCGTGCGCCGCGCCGCGCCCGCCACGGGGGCCGGCTTCGCCGCGTACGTGCCTCCGTACGGGGCGAGCCCCACGTCCGCGGGGTGGTCGCGCAGCAGCAGCCACACGAGCGGGACCACGGCCAGCGCCGCCAGCGAGACCGTCACCGCCGCCGGGCGCCAGCCGTGGTGCTCCACCAGCCAGGACAGCAGCGGCAGGAAGATCAGCTGGCCGGAGGCGCCGGCGGCGGTCAGGATGCCGGTGACCAGGCCCCGCCGGGCGGTGAACCAGCGGTTGGTGATCGTCGCGGCGAAGGAGAGCGCCATCGAGCCGCTGCCCAGGCCCACCAGCACACCCCAGAACAGCACCAGCTGCCAGGACGCGGTCATCCAGACCGTGGCGGCCGTGCCGGCGGATATGACCATCAGGGCCAGTGCCACGACCCGGCGGATGCCGTAGCGGTCCATCAGGGCGGCCGCGAACGGCGCGGTGAGCCCGTACAGCGCGAGGTTCACGGAGACGGCGAAGCCGATCGTGCCGCGCGACCAGTCGAACTCCTTGTGCAGCGGTTCGATGAGCAGTCCCGGCAGGGAGGCGAAGGCGGCCGCGCCGATGATCGTCACGAAGCCGACGGCCGCGACGAACCAGGCGCGGTGGACGCGGCCGGGCTTCGCCGGGGGAGCGAGGGGGGCGGTCGAGGGCGTCGTGGAGGACTCTGTCTGCGTCACGCGGACCAGCTTCCGGTCCGGGGCGTCCGCAGGACAGTGGCTTGAATGCCATGCTTCGGTACGATCGGGCCATGGAGTCGAAGCGGAAGACACACCGCGTGGTCGTACTCGCCCTCACCGGGCTGCTGCCCTTCGAGCTCGGCATCCCGCACCGGATCTTCGGCCGCGCCAAGGATTCCGCCGGGCGGCCGCTCTACACGATCGTCACCTGCGGACTCGCCCCCGGCCCGGTCGCCACGGAGGCCGACTTCGCGATCCACGTCGAGCACGGCCCCGAGGCGCTGGCCACCGCCGACACGGTGGTGGTGCCCGCCTCGTACGAGCTGGGCCCGGTCCACGAGGAGGGCAGGCTGACCGACGAACTCGCGGCGGCCCTCGCGCACATCCGCCCGGGCACCCGGCTCGTGTCCATCTGTACGGGCGGATACGTGCTGGCCGCCGCCGGGTATCTGGACGGCCGCCCGGCCACGACCCACTGGGCCTCCGCCGAGCACTTCCAGCGGATGTTCCCGGCGGTACGGGTGGACGCGGGCGTGCTCTACACCGACGACGGGGACGTGCTGACCTCCGCGGGGGTCGCCGCCGGCATCGACCTGTGCCTGCACATCGTGCGCCGCGACCACGGCGCGGCCGTCGCCAACGAGGTGGCCCGGCGGACCGTCGTACCGCCCCACCGGCCCGGCGGCCAGGCCCAGTTCATCGAGCGTCCGGTGCCCGAACCGGCGCAGGCCAGCACGGCGGCGGCCCGCGCGTGGGTGCTGGACCGGCTGCACGAGCCGCTGGCGCTGGCCGACCTGGCGCGGCAGGAGGCCATGTCGGTGCGGACCTTCACGCGCAGGTTCCGCGAGGAGTGCGGGGCCAGCCCCGGCGAGTGGATCGTCGGGCAGCGCGTGGAGCGGGCCCGGTCGCTGCTGGAGGAGAGCGACCTGCCGATGGAACAGGTGGCGCGGCAGGCGGGGTTCGGGACGGCGCAGTCGCTGCGCAAGCACCTGCAGGCGGCGCTGGGGGTGAGCCCGACGGAGTACCGGCGGACGTTCCGGGCGTCGTCGGGTGCGGGTGCGGGCGTCTCTGCCATCTCCTGATGGGCCATCAGTTGATGCCGGGTCCGTGCATTGACTTCTCCCGCCGCCCGCTCGTGAATGGCCCCCTGTCGCGGCGGGACGGAACCCAGGGGGCGGACAGTGCGGACAGGGGCGGGCAGCAGGAGATGGGCGTTGGCCGCCGGTCTGGCCGTCCTCGCGGCCACGGCCGGGGGAGGGCTGGGTTCGCCGGCCGTCGCCCAAGGCGAAACGCCCCCGGGGCAGGTGGAGTTCCCGACGCACTGCCTGCCGCCGCAGGAGGCCGGACTCCCGCCCGCCGACGGGACGACGACCGCCCGGATCACCGTCGGCGACCCGGCGCCGCGCGTCGGGGACACCGTCACCGTGACGTACCAGGTGGCCACCACCCCGGCCGTGAACCCGGTCGGCGGCGAGCTGCCCGCCGACGCGCTGACCCCGACCGGGCGGGTCCTGCTCGGGGGCGCGCAGAGCGGTGAGGTCACCGTCGTCGGCGCCAAGCGGAACGACCCCGTCGAGGCGGGTGCGGCGCTGCCCGGGGTCACCATGACGGGCACCTTCACCGTCACCGCGCCGGGGGAGGTCACGCTCGCCCCGGGCGGCTACACGCTGCACACCAGCCACCCGCTGGACCTGGACACCGTCTGCACGGCGACCGGAACCCCGGTCTCCGAGCGGCTCACCGCGAGCCCGCTGCCCACGGCCAACCTGCGGGGCGTCTCGCTCGCCGCGGCGTACGGGAAACCGGGCGCGCGGGTGAAGGTCACCGGCGCGGGGTTCGCCCCCGGGGCATCGGTGACGGTGGCCGGCCGGGCGGGCGCCGCCGAGACCCCGGACCGGGTGGCGGCCAAGGCCGATGACCGGGGGGCCTTCGAGGCCGAGCTGCCGGTGTCGGACAAGGCGACGACCGCGGTGGTGGCGTACGAGGGCACGGCCTGGTCCGCGGGGCGGGGCTCGGGACCGGCGGCGTACACGGTGATCGACGCCGTTCCGCCGCCGCCGGGGACGCAGAAGGTGACGGCGGTGGTGGAGCCGGGGGCGCTGTCGATGTCCCAGGCGGGGGAGTCGGTGGTGCTGGGCGCGGTGCCGTACGGGGACGGGGGCGCGGCGCCGGGTCGGATCGGGACGGTCACGGTCAAGGACGCGCGGGGCGGGCCGGCGGGGTGGACCCTGACCGGCAAGGTCACGGACTTCACCGGTCCGGGCGGCGTGCGGATCCCGGGCGCGTCCTTGAGCTGGACCCCGTCCTGCGTGGCCGCCGAGGGCAGCCCGAGCCGGTGCGTGGCGGGCAGTGCGGGGGTGGTGGGGCCGGAGGGGGCGGTCCTGGCGTCGGCCCCGGACGCCGGTGCCGTCGGCGGAACCTTCACGATCGACGCGACCGTCACCCTGCGGGTGCCCCCGTACACCCCACCGGACGCCTACCAGGCGGTCCTGACCCTGACCCTGTCGTGACCCGCCCCGTAGCCCCCGCGCCCACCCCCCTCGCGACCGCGCCGCACCCCCTCCGCTCCACGCGGCCGAGCGGGAGGCACGTGTGGGAGACCGGGCTCGGGCGCCGGCTGCGCGGCCGCGGGGCTGCGGTCGCACGACGCGTTCCGCTGCGCGGCGGGGCGGCGGCCGCGGTCGTGCGACGGGTTTCGCCGCGTGGCGGCGGGGCCGTGGGCGCAGGGTCCGGCCCGTCTCGTCGCGGTCGGGTGCTGCTGCGCGGGGTCGTGGGCGTCGTGATCGGGCTCGGGGGGTTGCTGGGCGGCGGGGCCGGGGCGGCCGTGGCGGCCGGGGCGGCTGACAACGGGGAGTGGGGTGTGGGGCCCGCCGCCAACGCCGTGACCCGGCGGCCGTATTTCTACCTCGCCGCCGAGCCCGGCGGGAGCGTCGGCGACACCGTCACCGTCACCAACCGCACCGACCGCCCCCGCACCTTCCGGCTCTACGCCGCCGACGCGTACAACACGCCCCGCGACGGCGGCTTCGCCCTCCGCGGCCCCGACGAGCCGCGCCGCGCCACCGCCGCCTGGGCGAAGCTCGCCCAGGAGCGGGTCACCGTCCCGGCCCACGGCTCGGCGGACGTCGCCTTCACGCTCACCGTCCCCGACCGGGCGGAGCCGGGGGACCACCCCGGCGCCATCGTGGCCATGGCCGTGCAGGACGCCCCGAGCGGGGCGCCCGCCGGCATCGGCGTGCGGCAGGCCGTCGCCGCCCGCCTCTACCTCCGCGTCAGCGGCCCCACCGCCCCGGCGATCGCCGTCCAGGGCCTCCGCGTCACCCCGCGCCCCGGCGGCGCCCCCGGCGCGGAGGTCTCGTACACGCTCCACAACCTCGGCAACGTCACGCTCCGGCCCCGCGCCACCCTCACCGCCTCCGGCGCCTTCGGCCGCCGACTGCTCGACCGGGAGCTCTCCGGGCTGCCCGCCGAGCTGCTGCCCGGCCAGCGGGTCCGGCTCTCCACGCCCTGGACCGGCCCGCCCGCCGTCGAGTGGGCCGAGGTGACGGTGCAGGTCAGCGGCGTCGGAGCGGCCGCCCGGGCCTCCGTCGGCCACGCCGCGCGGCCGGATCTCGCGACCGCGCTCTCCGCCGCTCTGGCCCTCCTGGCCGTGGCCTGGTCGGCGCTGGGACCGGCATCGGGGAGAATGGCCCGTATGAGCGATCGTTCCCCCGAGCCCACCGCCCCGCACCGCGCGGGCTTCGCATGCTTCGTCGGCCGCCCCAACGCGGGGAAGTCGACCCTGACCAACGCACTCGTGGGCACCAAGGTCGCGATCACCTCCAACCGGCCCCAGACCACCCGCCACACCGTCCGCGGCATCGTGCACCGCCCCGACGCCCAGCTCGTGCTGGTCGACACCCCGGGTCTGCACAAGCCGCGCACGCTGCTCGGCGAGCGCCTGAACGACGTCGTCCGGACCACCTGGGCCGAGGTCGACGTCATCGGCTTCTGCCTGCCGGCCGACCAGAAGCTCGGTCCCGGTGACAAGTTCATCGCCAAGGAGCTCGCGGGGATCAAGAAGACCCCCAAGATCGCCATCATCACCAAGACCGACCTGGTCGAGTCCAAGCAGCTGGCCGAGCAGCTCCTCGCCGTCCACCAGCTCGGCGCCGAGCTGGGCTTCGAGTGGGCCGAGATCGTCCCCGTCTCGGCGGTCGGCGACACCCAGGTCCAGCTGCTGGCCGACCTGATCGCGCCGCTGCTGCCGGAGAGCCCGCCGCTGTACCCGGAGGGCGACCTCACCGACGAGCCCGAGATGGTGATGGTCGCGGAGCTGATCCGCGAGGCCGCGCTGGAGGGCGTACGGGACGAACTCCCGCACTCCATCGCCGTCGTGGTCGAGGAGATGATCCCCCGGGAGAACCGCCCGGCGGACCGCCCGCTGCTGGACATCCACGCGAACGTCTACATCGAGCGGCCCAGCCAGAAGGGCATCATCATCGGCCCGAAGGGCGCCCGCCTGAAGGAGGTCGGGATGAAGTCGCGCAAGCACATCGAGGCGCTGCTCGGCACCCCGGTCTTCCTCGACCTGCACGTGAAGGTCGCCAAGGACTGGCAGCGCGACCCCAAGCAGCTCCGCAAGCTCGGCTTCTGACGCGGGTTCCAGGTTCCACGGCGGCCGGTCCACCGGCCGGTCCACCAGGCCGGTCCCCCGCGCGGGAGACCGGCCGGGGACCGGGCCGGCCCACCCGCTACGCGGGACGGCGCAGCCGCACCACGTTGTCCGTACGGGTACCGGGCGTGCCGTCCGGCTGGTTCTGGACCCGCTCGGTCTCCTCGGCCCGCAGCACCTCCCAGCCCGCCGTGACCGGCTCCAGCTGCGCGACGACGTCCTGCGGCGTGGGGAAGTACGCCTCCTCGCGGTCCTCCTGCCAGGGCGCCCAGCCCGCGTGGCCGACGACCAGCAGCGTGCCGCCCGGCGCCACGGCCGAGGCGGCGGCGCGCAGGACGCGGTCGCGTGGGAAGTCCCCGTAGTTGTGCAGGAAGCACGCCGAGACCAGGTCGAACTCCCCCTCCGGGAAGGACTCGGTCAGGTCGTGCCGCTCCAGGGTGACGCGGTCCGCGACCCCGGCGTCCGCCGCGTGCTCGGCGGCCCGGCCGAGGGCGACCCCGGAGATGTCGGTCCCGGTCACGGTCCACCCGAGGCGGGCCAGCCACACCGCGTCGCCGCCCTCCCCGCAGCCGAGGTCCAGGGCCCGGCCCGGGGCCAGGCCGGACACCTCGTGCACCAGCATGGCGTTGGCCTCGCCGCTCCAGATCCGGTCGGTCTCCTGGTAGCGGGCGTTCCAGAACTCCTCGCCCGCGCGGGCGGGCGAGTGGGCGGCGTGGCCGGGGCCGGGCCCGTGGCTGTGGTCGTGGCCGTGCGGGTGCCGGTGGTCGTGCGTGCGCTGCTCGGACATCGGGGCCTCTCCCTGTTCGCGCACCGGGTGCGGTGCCTGTGCCGTCGATGCTCCGCCCGCCCGTCCCGCACGGGCAACAATTCTTGCCGTTCCGGCAACACCGGTCAGGGCCGCTCCGGCGGCTCCGCGATCAGGGCCGTCGCCACCCGGCGGAAGCCGACGCGGCCGTAGACGCGGGCCACGTCCTCGTCGCCCGCCGTCAGGAACACCGTCGCCGCGCCGCGGGCCAGGGCGTCCGCGACCAGGGCCGCCGTCACGCCGAGCGCCAGGCCCTGGCGACGGGCCGCGGGCAGCGTGCCGACGGCGACGACCTCGGCGACCTCGCCGACCGGGTTGTACTGGCCGGAGCACAGCACCACCCCGTCCCGCGCGGCCGCCGCCATGCCCGTGGTGCCCTCCGTGAGCTTCCCCGCCACCATGGCCCGGCGCGCCTCCACCGACGGGTCCGTCACCGCCACCGCCAGTTCGGCCGGACCGGCCTCGCCGCGCGCCGTCCCGGGGTTCGCGAAGGCCAGCATCGGCACGGCCACCGCCGCCGCGAGCAGCGGGTCGTCGGCGCCCAGCAGCGTCACGTCCGGATGCGGTGCGAGCGGCTGCGCCGCCGGGTCCAGCACCATCAGCGGGTGCTCGTGGACGTGCAGCCCCGCCGCCTCCACGGCGGCCCGCAGGGAGGGGCTGGTTTCGGCCACCCATTCGAAGGACTCCGGGACGCCCAGCTCCCGCTGGCGGGCCAGGACCCGCTCCACGTCGGCCGCCTCGGCGTCCGGCCCGCCGAGCGCGGGCCGGGCGTAGTACGGCCAGCCGTCGCCTTCCTGCACGAACAGGGTCAGCGCCCCGAAGTCCTCGCCCCGTGCCCCGCCCACGCGCGGTACCGCGTCGTAGTACCGCTCCAGCAATTCCAAGATCTTGGTCATCCGGTCATACAAGCAAAGCCGCCCGGCGCGGTCACCTGCTTTCACGGCCGCCCGGGCCGAGGGGCCGGTCCGGGCCGAGGGGCCCCGCCGCCCGGGCTCCCTACGCACCCTCCTTCAGCACCCGCGAGATCAGCGACCGCTGCGCGTCCGACAGGTTCGGCTCCGCGCAGGACACCGTCCGGCCGTCCACCGTGATCCGGTACGAGAACCCGTCCCGCACCCGGTGCGCCTCGCCCCCGGGCGGGCCGGGCCGCAGCGCCAGCTGCGCCAGGGCCCGCCACTCGTCCTCGTCGGGCCGGCCCGAGGTGTCCACCTCGACCCGGCGCTCGATGCCCGTGAACCCTCCCGTACGTACCACCAGAATCCGCATGGGGGCTGTCTACCCCGCCCCTAGGCGGTCGGCACACCCACCGTCGACCACGCCTTCTGGAGCGCCTGGTGTTCCGCTCCGCCGTCCCCGTAGCGCGCGACGGCCGCCGCGAGCGACAGCCGGGCGAAGTCCTTGAACGTCGCCTTCGAGGAGAGCTCCCCGCCCGTCAGGGTGTCGTACCAGATCTGCCCGGCGCGCTCCCAGGCCTTGCCGCCCAGCTCCGTCGCCACCACGTAGAAGGCGTGGTTGGGGATGCCGGAGTTGATGTGCACCCCGCCGTTGTCGCTGTAGGTGTCGACGTAGTCGTCCATGGTGGCCGGCTGCGGGTCCTTGCCGAGCTCGTCGTCGTCGTACGCCGTCCCGGGCGCCTTCATCGAGCGCAGCGCGACCCCGGTGACGTTGGGGCCGAGGAGCCCGGCGCCGATCAGCCAGTCCGCCTGGTCGGCGCTCTGGCCGAGGGAGTACTGCTTGATCAGGGAGCCGAACACGTCGGACATCGACTCGTTGAGCGCACCCGACTGACCCCGGTAGACGAGGTTGGCCGAGTACTGGGTGACCCCGTGGGCGAGTTCGTGCCCGATCACGTCCACCGACACCGTGAAGTCGAGGAACAGGTCCCCGTCCCCGTCGCCGAACACCATCTGCTGGCCGTCCCAGAAGGCGTTGTTGTAGTCCTCGCCGTAGTGCACGGTCGCGTCCAGCGCCAGCCCGGCGTCGTCGATCGAGTGCCGCCCGAAGCCCTTGAGGAACAGCTCGTACGTGGCTCCGAGCCCGGCGTAGGCGCGGTTGACGGTGGCGTCCTTGTGCGCCGCGTCGCCCTCCGCGCGCACCTTCTTCCCGGGCAGCCGGGTGCGGTGCTCGGCGTCGTAGACGGTCCGGCGGGGGTCGTCCCCGACGGGGGTGCCCAGCGCCGGGGCGATGCCCCGGACGGTGGTGACCCGGCGCCTGGTGCGCAGCAGGGAGTCCTGTTCGAGGGTGCGCTGGGCGGCGTCGGCGCGCCGGGTGTCCTCGGACTGGGCGATCTTGTCGAGGAGGTGCGGCGGCACGACGGTGCAGAACACGGGGTGGCGGTGGGGGTGCGTGGGGGCGTGGGAGGCATCCATGCCGGGAAATGTCGCATTCGGTCATGCTGATGTCACTACTGGTGACCATGATTCATTCGGTTGTCTGAAAGCGGCCTCGTGGCGTTGACGGATCGCCCGGACCTCTCGGCAAGAAGGAGGCGTAGCTCACATTCGTTACAAATCGGACACCCGGGTCTTGCATACTGAAACAGGTCCTCGCGTTACGGCGCGGCTCGGCTAGGCTCGGTCCATCATGCGTTTCGGGCTGCTTCTCCTTAGCTGCCGCGGCGAGGGTCTGTAGTCGTAGGCCGGCCCCCTCCCCGCGGAGTTTGGTGTTGCGGTTTTCACTACCGCCGTCGGCCGTCCCAGCGAACTACACGCGGACACGCGAGGAGCCCAACGCCATGAGCCAGCAGCCTTTTGTCGGTCGCCCCACGCCCATCACCAACGCGACCCACACCCAGAAGACCTCCGGGATGCCGATCCACAAGTACGGCTCCTACGAGCAGGTGGACATCCCGGACCGCACCTGGCCGGACGCCCGCGTCACCAAGGCCCCCCGCTGGCTCTCCACCGACCTGCGCGACGGCAACCAGTCGCTGATCGACCCGATGACCCCCGCCCGCAAGCGCGAGATGTTCGACCTGCTGGTGCGCATGGGCTACAAGGAGATCGAGGTCGGCTTCCCCTCCTCCGGCGAGACCGACTTCGCCTTCGTGCGCTCCATCATCGAAGAGGGCGCGATCCCGGACGACGTCACCATCTCCGTACTGACCCAGGCCCGCGAGGACCTGATCGAGCGCACCGTGGAATCGCTGGTCGGCGCCAGGCGCGCGACCGTGCACCTGTACAACGCGACCGCCCCGACCTTCCGCCGGGTCGTCTTCCGCGGCTCCAAGGAGCAGATCAAGCAGATCGCCGTCGACGGCACCCGCCTGGTCATGGAGTACGCCGAGAAGCTGCTGGGTCCCGAGACCACCTTCGGCTACCAGTACAGCCCGGAGATCTTCACCGACACCGAGCTGGACTTCGCCCTGGAGGTCTGCGAGGCGGTCTGTGACGTCTGGCAGCCGTCCGAGGGCCGCGAGATCATCCTGAACCTGCCCGCCACCGTGGAGCGCTCGACGCCGTCCACGCACGCGGACCGCTTCGAGTGGATGGCCCGCAACCTGACCCGCCGCGAGCACATCTGCATCTCCGTTCATCCCCACAACGACCGCGGCACCGCCGTGGCCGCCGCCGAGCTGGCCCTGATGGCCGGCGCCGACCGCATCGAGGGCTGCCTGTTCGGGCAGGGCGAGCGCACCGGCAACGTGGACCTGATCACCCTGGGCATGAACCTGTTCTCGCAGGGCATCGACCCGCAGATCGACTTCTCGCAGATCGACGAGATCCGTCGCACCAGCGAGTACTGCAACCAGATGGAGGTCCACCCGCGCCACCCCTACGCGGGCGACCTGGTCTACACCGCCTTCTCCGGCTCCCACCAGGACGCCATCAAGAAGGGCTTCGACGCCATGGAGGCCGACGCGGCCGCCGCCGGCAAGACCGTCGACGACATCGAGTGGGCGGTCCCGTACCTGCCGATCGACCCGAAGGATGTCGGCCGCTCGTACGAGGCGGTCATCCGGGTCAACTCGCAGTCCGGCAAGGGCGGCATCGCGTACGTCCTGAAGAACGACCACAAGCTGGACCTGCCGCGCCGCATGCAGATCGAGTTCTCGCGGATCATCCAGGCCAAGACCGACGCCGAGGGCGGCGAGGTCACGCCGAAGGCGATCTGGGACGTGTTCGCGGACGAGTACCTGCCCAACCCCGAGAACCCGTGGGGCCGCATCCAGCTGCGCTCGGGCTCGACGGCCACCGACAAGGACGGTACGGACACGCTGACCGTCGAGGCGGTCGTGGACGGCGTGGAGACGGTCCTGAACGGCACCGGCAACGGCCCGATCTCCGCGTTCTTCGACGCGCTGGCCGGCATCGGCGTCGACGCCCGCCTGCTGGACTACACCGAGCACACGATGAGCGAGGGCGCCTCCGCCGTGGCCGCCTCGTACATCGAGTGCGCGATCGACGGCCGCGTCCTGTGGGGCATCGGCATCGACGCCAACACCACCCGCGCCTCCCTGAAGGCGGTCATCTCCGCCGTCAACCGCGCGGGCCGCTGACCGCTCGTCCGTGGCCCCCGTCCCTCCTCGCGCAGGGGCGGGGGCCGCGTCGTTCCCGGGTTCAGCGGGCCAGGTAGCCGCCGTCCACCGGGAGCACCACCCCGGTCACGAAGGAGGCGGCGTCCGAGGCGAGGAAGGCGATGACCCGGGCCACCTCCTCCGGCTCGCCGAGCCGCCCCATCGGGTGCGCGGCGGTCACCTCTTCGAGGTACTCCGGGCCGCCCGGCTCGTCGCGCAGCGCCACCACCCGCTCCGTCCGGATGGTTCCCGGGGCCACCGCGTTGACCCGGATCCCGTGAGCCGCCCACTCCACCGCCAGGTGCTTGGTCAGTCCCGACGCCACGAACTTCGCCGGCCCGTAGGCCGCCTGCCGGGCCTGCCCGGCCACCCCGGAGATCGAGGAGACGCAGACCAGCGCGCCGCCGGGCGGATCCTGCGAGGTCATGGCCTCGATCGCGTACTTGCAGGTCAGGAACATGCCCCGGCCGTCGACCGCCATGACGCGGTCCCAGTCCTCGGGGCTGGTCTCCCGTACGTCCGAAAGGGGCAGCACCCCGGCGTTCGCCACGGCGACGTCGAGCCTCCCGTACGCCTCCACGGCCGCGTCGACCATCGCGCGGTTGGCCCGCGGATCGGAGACGTCACCCGTCACGACGGCGATGCGCAGGCCCTCGGCGGCCAGATCCGTACGCAGTTCCTCGACCCCGGGGCCATCGATGTCAGCCGCGGTGACGCGGGCCCCGGAGCGGGCCAGCAACCGGGCGGTGGCCTTGCCGATACCGCTCGCGGCACCGGTCACCAGACAAGACTTCTCGTTCACGCCGCCGAGCGTAGGGAAAAGCGGAGGGCGCCGGGGGCGCAGTTCGGCCAAGTCCCCCGGGTGGCGCAGGTTGTCTTGTCACACGACTGACGGATCCTCACCGATGTGGCTAACATCACGCCAAACCGGCGATGTTGCCGGCTGGTGACGGAGGTGCGACGTGCTGCCAGTTCGGGGTGGGGACGGCCGGAAGCTGACGGTCTGGGGGATCCGTACCACCTGGAGCACCGTGGGCGACGGGGAGTTCTTCTGCCCCGACTGCGGCGGCGACCGCAACTACCGCCGACGCATCGGGCGGCGGCGCTTCACGGTCCTCGGCGTGCCGTTGCTGCCGCGCGGACAGGCCGGGCCGATCGTCGAGTGCCAGGCCTGCCGGGAGCGCTACGACACCGAGGTCCTGGACCACCTCACCACCCACCGGTTCACGGCGCTGCTGCGCGACGCCGTGCACACCGTGGCGCTGGCCGTGCTGGCGGCGGGCGGGACGGCCTCGCGCAGCGCGCTGGAGGGCGCCGTGTCGGCCGTACGGTCGGCGGGCTTCCAGGACTGCACGGAGGAGCAGCTGGAGTCCCTCGTGGAGGCGCTGGCGACCGACGAGGGTCGGCTCGGCCTGTACGACGGCCCGGAGTGCTGCGGGGCCGCGCTGTCGATAGAGCTCCACGAGGCCCTGGAGCCGCTGGCCCCGCACCTGGCCGCGCCGGGCCGGGAGTCGATCCTGCTCCAGGGCGCCCGGATCGCCCTCGCGGACGGCCCGTACATCCCGGCCGAGCGCGAGGTGCTGGCCACGGTGGGCGCGGCGCTGCGGATGAGCCCGGACGAGGTGTCCCGGCTGCTGTCGGCGGTACGGGCGACCGGGGCGTAGCCCGGGACGAGGTAACGATCCGGCCTCACGGGGCCTGAACCGGCATGCCGTGCCGTCCGTGCGAGGGGTGGAGCTGATCGCTCCGGGCTCATGTGACGCACCGGCCGGACACGCGGAACCAGCTGCCCGGGTTTGCGGGGCCGAACGGCCGCGAACCCTGTACGCGCAGGTCAGGCCGTGGGCGCTTCACGCTCGTGGGGCAGGAGCGGGGTGTTCACCCGACGCGCGCCCATACGGCGTCGCCGCTGCGCCCGCCATTGGGCGAACCTCCAACGCTGGGGCCACCAGACGTCAACAGTTTGTGGAAGTCGACGATATCTGTGAGCACGCCCACAGGCGTTCAATTCCGGTCACACGACGAGACGCCGGCGGAAACACCGCGGGGCTTCGATTCACGTGATCGCACTGACAACCCTGGCGGACCAACGGGATAGCGACCCACTCCGACCAGGGATAACCAGATTCCTCTCGATTACCTACCTCTTGAAGGGCAAGGCAGAGATGGCACGTGTCGCCGCCCGGCTTTCCGCCAGTGGAGAGCAGAGCACGCACCCGGTCGACGAGGTGCTCCCCCTCCCCAAGCTCGCGCTGTACGGCTTCCAGCACGTACTCGCCTTCTACGCCGGCGCGGTGATCGTCCCGATCATCGTGGGCGGCGCCCTCGGCCTCACCACCGAGCAGCTGGTCTACCTGATCAACGCCGACCTGCTCACCTGCGGCATCGCCTCGATCCTGCAGGCCTGGGGCATCGGCCGGATCGGCGCCCGACTGCCGCTGATCCAGGGCGTCACCTTCACCGCGGTCTCCCCGATGATCGCCATCGGCCTCGGCGCGGGCGGCGGAACGGCCGGCCTGCTCGTCATCTACGGCGCCGTCATCACGGCCGGCATCGCGACGTTCGCCTTCGCCTGGCTGCCCCCCAAGGCCTTCCGCGCGGTCATGCGGCTCTTCCCGCCGGTCGTCACCGGCACGGTGATCACCGTCCTCGGCATCGTGCTGATCCCCGTCGGCCTCAACGACGCCGCGGGGGGCCTCGGCAGCCCCGACTTCGGCGACCCGAAGAACTTCGCGTACGCCGGCGGCACGATGCTCTTCATCCTCGTCCTGATGAAGCTCGGCAAGCCCTTCCTCTCCAGCATCTCCATCCTGCTCGGCCTGGTCGGCGGCACCGTCGTCGCCTTCCTGCTCGGCGACGCCAAGTTCGGCGACGTGGGCAACTCGGACTGGATCGGCGTGACCACCCCGTTCCACTACGGAGCCCCGAAGTTCGCCTGGTTCCCGATCCTGCTGATGCTCATCGTCATGCTGATCACCATGGTCGAGACCACCGGCGACACGTACGCCGTCGGCGACATCGTGGGCAAGGAGATCGACAGCGAGACCGTGGCCCGCGCCCTGCGCGCCGACGGAGCGGCGACCGCCCTCGGCGGCGTCCTCAACTCCTTCCCGTACGTGGCCTTCGCCGAGAACGTCGGCCTGGTCCGCATGACCAAGGTCAAGAGCCGCTTCGTCGTGGTCGCCGCGGGCGTCTTCATGATCGTGCTCGGCCTGATCCCGAAGGCCGCCGCGATCGTCGCCGCCGTCCCGCACGGGGTGCTCGGCGGCGCGGCGACGGTGATGTTCGCGATGGTGGCCCTGGCGGGCATCCAGACCCTGGCCAAGGTGGACCTCAAGGAGGAGAAGAACGCCCTCGTCGTGGGCGTCTCCCTGGCCTTCGCGCTGCTCCCGGCGACCGTCCCGGTGCTCTTCAAGGACCACATGGACGCCGACCTGTCCTCGCTGCTCAACAGCGGTGTGACCCTCGGCGCCACGGCCGCGATCGTACTGAACCTGATCTTCAACGGCCTCGGCAAGGGCGACCCGCACGCCGCCGCCCCCGCCGATCCGCCCACCGCGCTGCCCGCCCAGGCGGCCGCCGCCCCGGCCGACGCGGAGAAGGCCGACGGCGAAAGCGCCGCGGCCGAGAAGGCGGACGACGCCGCGACGCCCGCCCCCTGACCCTCCCAAGGGGTGACGGCCCTGCGTCCGGACCCGTGTCCGGACGCAGGGCCGCCGCCGCGCCCGCACAGGCGACAATGGGCCCATGAGTCTGTTCCGCGACGACGGCATCGTGCTGCGCACCCAGAAGCTGGGTGAGGCGGACCGCATCATCACGCTCCTCACCCGCGGCCACGGCCGGGTCCGGGCCGTCGCCCGCGGGGTGCGGCGTACGAAGTCCAAGTTCGGGGCCGGGCTGGAACCTTTCTCCCACGCCGACGTGCAGTTCTTCGCCCGGGGCAGCGAGCTGATCGGCCGCAGCCTCCCGCTCTGCACCCAGACGCAGATCATCGCCCCCTACGGCAACGGCATCGTCACCGACTACGCCCGGTACACCGCGGGCACCGCGATGCTGGAGACCGCCGAGCGGTTCACCGAGAACGAGGGCGAGCCCGCCGTACAGCAGTACCTGCTGCTCGTCGGCGCCCTGCGCACCCTCTCCCGGGGCGAGCACGAACCGCACCTGATCCTGGACGCCTTCCTGCTGCGCTCGCTCGCCGTCAACGGCTACGCGCCCAGCTTCGACGACTGCGCGAAATGCGGGATCCACGGCCCCAACCGGCACTTCTCCGTCGCCGCCGGCGGTGTCATATGCGGCGACTGCCGCGTCCCCGGCAGCGTCGTACCCTCATCGGAGGCCATCGCCCTCCTCAGCGCCCTGCTGACGGGCGACTGGAGCCACGCGGACGCCTGCGAGGCGCGTCACGTGCGGGAGGGCAGCGGGCTGGTCTCGGCCTATTTGCACTGGCATCTGGAGCGCGGGCTACGCTCCCTGCGATACGTCGAGAAATAGGAGCTGGACACATGGCACGACGCGGGATTCTGGGACGCTCTCGCCGGGAGTACAAGGTTCCCGAGCCGCACCCGTCCGGTGAGCGCCCGCCGAAGATCCCCGGCGAACTGGTCCCGAACCACGTCGCCGTCGTCATGGACGGCAACGGCCGCTGGGCCAAGGAGCGCGGCCTGCCCCGCACCGAGGGCCACAAGGTCGGCGAGGGCGTCGTCCTCGACGTGCTCAAGGGCTGCCTGGAGATGGGCGTCAAGAACCTCTCCCTGTACGCCTTCTCGACGGAGAACTGGAAGCGCTCGCCCGACGAGGTCCGCTTCCTGATGAACTTCAACCGCGACGTCATCCGGCGCCGCCGGGACGAGATGAACGAGCTCGGCATCCGGATCCGCTGGGTCGGCCGCATGCCGAAGATGTGGAAGTCGGTCGTCCAGGAGCTCCAGGTCGCGCAGGAGCAGACCGTCGACAACGACGCGATGACCCTGTACTTCTGCGTCAACTACGGCGGCCGCGCCGAGATCGCGGACGCGGCTCAGGCCATCGCCCGCGATGTCGCGGCGGGCAGGCTGGACCCGTCGAAGGTCAACGAGAAGACCTTCGCGAAGTACATGTACTACCCGGACATGCCGGACGTGGACCTCTTCCTGCGCCCGAGCGGCGAGCAGCGCACCTCCAACTACCTGCTCTGGCAGAGCGCGTACGCCGAGATGGTCTTCCAGGACGTGCTCTGGCCGGACTTCGACCGCCGCAACCTCTGGCAGGCCTGCCTGGAGTACGCGCAGCGCGACCGCCGGTTCGGCGGCGCCGTCCCGAACCAGTCGGAGGGCTCGGCCGGCTGACCGGACCGTAGGCTCTGCCGTCATGAACACGAATGACGAGGCGGTTCGGCGGGACGAGCGGACGGTCGAGCTCGTCTACCGGACCTCCACGGCGGACGTCGCGCGTGCGCTCCGCGCCCGCGACGCGCACACGGCCGCGGGGCGGCGCAGGCGCTGGGCGTTTCCCGTCGCCGGGACGTTCGGACTGGGCGTCGGCGTGCTGGAGATGGTGACCGACGGCGCCGTCACCGGCCCGGCGCTGGGCCTCGTGGCCGCCGGCGCGCTGCTGTGGATGATCACCCTGTTCGGCCCGCGGCTCCAGGCGCGGGCCTTCCGGGGGCTGCTGGAGAAGGCGGGGGAGACCCGGGCCGTCGTCGACGGCTCGGGCGTCCTGGTGGCGACGGCGTCCTCCGAGACGCGCATCGGCTGGGCCGCGCAGCCGACGTACGCGGAGACGGCCGACGCGTTCGTGATGCTGAGCGACGACAAGGGGGCGGTGGCCATGACGGTCCTGCCCAAGCGGGGCATCCAGGCCCCGGCCGACGCCGACGGCCTGCGGGCCCTCCTGGACGCGAACCTGCGCCGGCTCTAGGCGGAGGCGGCGGCGCAGTCGGCGCAGGTGCCGAAGATCTCCACGGTGTGCGCGACGTTGACGTAGCCGTGCTCGGCCGCGATGGACTCCGCCCACTTCTCCACCGCGGGTCCCTCCACCTCGACGGCCTTGCCGCACTTGCGGCAGACCAGGTGGTGGTGGTGCTCCCCAGTGGAGCAGCGGCGGTAGACGGACTCGCCGTCGCTGGTCCGCAGGACGTCGACCTCGCCGGCGTCGGCGAGCGACTGGAGGGTGCGGTACACGGTGGTCAGGCCCACGGAGTCACCGCGGTGCTTGAGCATGTCGTGCAGCTCCTGGGCGCTGCGGAACTCGTCCACCTCGTCCAGCGCCGCGGCGACGGCCGCCCGCTGCCGGGTGGATCGTCCTCGTACTGGCGCGGTCTCGCCAGGCGCAGTCGCCACCGGTTCCTCCTCGTGTCGGTCTCGGCCCATTGTGCCAGGCGACCGATCGGCCCGAACTAGACCTTTACGTCGTCACGGGTACAGATCTGCTCGGCGGCGCGGGCCGCGTTCGCCCGGCGCCGGGCGAGCGGGGCGGACAGGGCCGTCATCACCATGAAGACGCCGATGGCGAGCAGCACGATCGTGGCGCCCGACGGCGCGTCGATGTAGTACGTGGCGGCCGTGCCGGTCAGCGCGACGGTGAGGCTGATCGCCATGCCGAGGCCGAGCGTGGCGGCGAAACCGCGGGTCAGGCGCTGCGCGGCCGCGACCGGGATCACCATCATGGCGCTGACGAGCAGCAGGCCGACGATCCGCATCGCGACGGTGACGGTGACGGCGGCGGTGATCGCGATCAGCAGGTTCAGCGCCCGCACGGGCAGGCCGGTGACGCGGGCGAACTCCTCGTCCTGGCAGACGGCGAAGAACTGGCGGCGCAGGCCGACGGTGACGGCGAGGACGAAGACCGCCAGGATCACCATGGCGACGACGTCCGAGGGCGCGACGGTGGTGATCGAGCCGAACATCGACCCGAGCAGCATGGCCGTCGTTCCGCCGCCCACGTTGATGATCATGACGCCGCCGGCCAGGCCGCCGTAGAAGAGCATCGCGAGCGCGACGTCGCCGCTGGTCTTGCCGCGGGCCCGGATCATCTCCATGCCGATGGCGCCGAGCACCGTGACGAGCGTGGCCATCCACACCGGGCTGGTGTTGAGCACGAAGCCCAGCGCGACGCCGGTCATGGCGACGTGGCCGAGGCCGTCGCCCATGACCGCCTGGCGGCGCTGGACGAGGTACGTGCCGATGGCCGGGGCGGTCAGTCCGACCAGCCCGGCGGCGATCAGCGCACGCACCATGAAGGGGTCCTGGAGGAGGTCCATCAGCTCAGCAGTCCCGTCCGGAGGGGCTCGGCGTCGTGCGCCGCGTGCGGGTGTACGTGGTCGTGGCCGGGCAGGGCGTGCTGCCCCACGGCCTCCGGCGGCGGCCCGTCGTGGACGACGCAGCCGTCACGCAGGACGACGGCGCGGTCGATCAGCGGCTCCAGCGGGCCCAGCTCGTGCAGGACGAGCAGCACGGTCGCGCCGGCGGCCACCTGCTCGCGCAGGGCGTTCGCGAGGACCTCCTGGTTGGCCAGGTCCACGCCCGCCATCGGCTCGTCCATGATCAGGAGTTCGGGTTCGACGGCGAGGGCCCGGGCGATCAGCACGCGCTGGTGCTGGCCGCCGGAGAGGGCGTTGACCGAGGCGTCGGCGTACCCGCCCATCTCCACCAGCTCCAGCGCCCGCGTGACGGCGGCCCGGTCGGCCTTGCGCGGGATCCCGAAGCGGGAGCGGGCCAGCCGCCCGGAGGAGACGACCTCGCGGACGGTGGCCGGGACGCCGCTGGCGGCGGTGGTGCGCTGCGGGACGTACCCGATGCGCGACCACTGGCGGAACCGCTTGAAGCCGGTGCCGAACAGGGAGAGCTCGCCGTCGCTCAGCGGGACCTGGCCGACCACGGCGCGAACGGCCGTGGACTTGCCGGAGCCGTTGGCGCCGAGCAGGGCGACGACCTCGCCGCGGCGGACGGTGAGGTCGACTCCGCGCAGCACGGGGCGCGAGCCGAGCGAGGCCGTGGCCCCGCGCAGGGATATGACGGGCTGCTCGGCCGCCGTCGCGGCTGTCGCGGACTCCATGGCTCGCGCCTCCGTTGCTGCTACTGCTGCCATCACTTGGTGCCGAGCGCCTTCTGCAGGTTCTTCAGGTTGGAACGCATGACCTCGAAGTAGTCGGCGCCCTGGGACTTGTCACTGATGCCCTCGAGAGGGTCGAGGACGTCGGTCTTCAGGCCGGTGTCCGAGGCGAGGCTCTTGGCCGTCTTGTCGCTGGCCAGGGTCTCGAAGAACACGGTGGACACATTGTCCTTCTTCGCGATGGCCTGGAGATCCTTCATCCGGGCCGGGCTCGGCTCGGCCTCGGGGTCGACGCCGGAGATGCCCTCCTGCTCGAGGCCGTAGCGCTCGGCGAGGTGGCCGAAGGCGGAGTGGGTGGTGATGAAGGTCTTGGTGGCCGTGTTCTTCAGGCCGTCCTCGAACTCGGTGTTCAGCGCGGTCAGCTTGGCCACGAGTTCCCCGGTGTTCTTGCGGTAGTCCGCCGCGTGGCCGGGGTCGGCCTTCTCCAGGGCCGCGCCGACGCCCTTGGCGACCTCGGCGTACTTCACCGGGTCGAGCCAGACGTGCGGGTCCTTGCCGTCCTCGCCGTGGCTGTGGCCGTGGTCGTCGCCGTGTCCCTCCTCGCCCTCGTGGGAGTGGCCGGCGGCGCCGTGGGACTCCGTCGAGGTGAGGGCGGCGGCGTCGACGACGGTCTTCACGCCGGACTGGGCGACGGCCTTGTCGACGGCGGGCTGAAGGGACTTGAGGTAGAGCACCACGTCGGACCTGCCGAGCCGGCTGGTCTGCTTCGGGGTGATCTCCAGGTCGTGCGGCTCGACACCCGGCTTGGTCAGGGTGGTGACCTGCACGTGGTCCTTGCCGATCTGCTCGGCGAGGAACTGCATGGGGTAGAACGACGCCGTCACGCCGAGCTTGCCGTCCGCGCCGCCGTCGGCCCCGGCTCCGGAGCAGGCGGTGAGGGCCGCCGCACCGAGGGCGGCGACCGCGGCGAGGGCGGCGTTGGGTATGAGGCGTCGTACGTTCATGACATCCATTTTCATCAAAGATGGAAACGATTGTCAAAAACCCTGGTGGGCGGCCGGGCGTAGGGTCGTGGAAGGGGATCCCGATTTGAAAGGGAGGGTGCGGGCGCCGGTAACCTGAGGCATTCGCCGTTCGTCCTCGTAATGAAGAGAGCACCGTGGCCGCCGACAAGATCGAAACCATCGTCAGCCTGAGCAAGCGCCGTGGCTTCGTTTTCCCGTGCAGTGAGATCTACGGCGGCTCCAGGGCTGCCTGGGACTACGGCCCGCTCGGTGTCGAGCTGAAGGAGAACATCAAGCGCCAGTGGTGGAAGGCGATGGTCACCGGACGTGAGGACATCGTCGGTATCGACTCCTCCGTGATCCTGGCCCCCGAGGTCTGGGTGGCTTCCGGCCACGTCGCGACCTTCTCGGACCCGCTGACCGAGTGCACCTCCTGCCACAAGCGCCACCGCGCGGACCACCTGGAAGAGGCGTACGAGGCCAAGCACGGCCGCCTGCCCGCCAATGGTCTCGCCGACATCAACTGCCCCAACTGCGGTGTGAAGGGCCAGTTCACCGAGCCCAAGCAGTTCTCCGGCATGCTGGAGACCCACCTCGGCCCGACCCAGGACACCGGCTCGAAGGCGTACCTGCGCCCCGAGACCGCCCAGGGCATCTTCACCAACTTCGCCCAGGTCCAGACCACTTCGCGCAAGAAGCCGCCCTTCGGCATCGCGCAGATGGGCAAGTCCTTCCGCAACGAGATCACTCCGGGCAACTTCATCTTCCGCACCCGCGAGTTCGAGCAGATGGAGATGGAGTTCTTCGTCAAGCCGGGCGAGGACGAGCAGTGGCAGGAGTACTGGATGGCCGAGCGGTGGAACTGGTACCGCGACCTCGGCATCCGCGAGGAGAACATCCGCTGGTACGAGCACCCGAAGGAGAAGCTGTCCCACTACTCGAAGCGCACCGCCGACATCGAGTACCGCTTCAACTTCGGTGGCAACGAGTTCTCCGAGCTCGAGGGCGTGGCCAACCGCACCGACTTCGACCTCAAGGCCCACTCCGCCGCCTCCGGCCAGGACCTCACCTACTTCGACCAGGAGGCCGGTGAGCGCTACACCCCGTACGTCATCGAGCCGGCGGCCGGTGTCAACCGCGCCATGCTCGCCTTCATGCTCGACGCGTTCAACGAGGACGAGGCCCCGAACGCCAAGGGCGTCATGGAGAAGCGCACCGTGATGCGCTTCGACCCGCGCCTGGCGCCGATCAAGGTCGCCGTCCTGCCGCTGTCCCGCAACCCGCAGCTGTCGCCGAAGGCCAAGGGCCTCGCCGCCGACCTGCGCAAGAACTGGAACATCGAGTTCGACGACGCGGGCGCCATCGGCCGCCGCTACCGTCGCCAGGACGAGATCGGCACGCCGTTCTGCGTCACCGTCGACTTCGACACCCTGGACGACAACGCGGTGACCGTGCGCGAGCGCGACACCATGAAGCAGGAGCGCGTCTCCCTGGACCAGATCCAGAGCTACCTCGGCAGCCGTCTGCTCGGCTGCTAGGTTCCGCACCTGAACGACCGGTGGCCCGGCGCGCACTGCGCACCGGGCCACTGTTGCTTCCGTCGTCCGCCGCGCCTACGAGGCCGCGGCTCCGGCCGCCTCGGCGGCGCGGCGCTCGCCCTCGCGCTGCGAGCGCTTGCCGTAGAGCGCGGTCCACACGGCCAGCATGCCGAGCACCGCGTAGATCATGATCGGGCTGATGATCACCATCGTGTCGGTGGGCAGCGCGTACGCCAGGGCGATCCGCACCGCGGCCTCGGCGATGTAGGCCACGCCCCACACCGTGGTCATGACGGTGAGCGTCCGGCGGAAGCCCTCGTACTGCCACAGGCCGTTCCACCACGCGGTGCTCTCGGGCGTGCCGTCGGTGGCGAACTTCCGGCCGAAGTAGAACATCAGCGGACGCGGCGCGAGCAGGGTCGCCAGGCAGAGCGCCCCGAACAGCCCGGTCACCCCGGAGTCCTTGATCAGCAAGGCCCGGGCCGAATGGGCGCCGATCAGCGAGACGACGGCCGTGATCACCAGGAACACCATGGTGATGATGGCGAACTCGTCGACCTTGCGGCGCCAGGCCACGCTGATGGCGGTGTCGAGCACGGACCAGGCGCTGCTGGCCAGCAGCGCCCCGAACTCACTCCAGCCATGGTCGCGCAGCTGGTTGTACGTGATGATCGGCGCGACCACGTTGAGACCGATGGTCAGAATCCAGCCGAGCGCCGCCGCGGAACGAGAGCGGGCGGGCGGTTCCGGGCGGTCGCCCGAAGGCTCTGGAGCGGACATGGTTCCCCCTGAGAAGTGCCTGATGAGATGTGATCGGGGGGAACCTAGGGCAGGTGTGCGGCTCTGCGACAGGGCCCCCGCCCCAAATGATCACCAAGCTGTCCGGAATTAGCCATTCCGGATGGGGTTGGCCGAATCAGGCCCGCAGGCCCCGGATCACGAGGGCGGTGACCGCCTCGAACTCCGCGACGATGGTGGGCGAAAGCCATTCCGCCGCGTACTGCGGATCATGGAACCGGCCGGTGGCGTTGAAGACCGCGCGGGCGGCGGCCGGTACGTCCGGGGCGGACAGCGACCCGTCCGCGACACCGTCGGCGATGATCCGGGCCAGCTGGTCGATCAGCTCGGTCAGATGCTGGTCCACCACCCCGCTGTTCTCGCCGAGCAGCACGGTGTACGTCGCGAACAGCTCCGGGTCGTCACCCGCCTTGTGGCGCTTGGCCTCGAACAGCGCCTCCAGCCAGGCCTCCAGCTTGGAGGGGGCCGTCCCCGTCGGTGCGGAGGCGATCTTCTCCAGCGCGACGACGCTCTTGGCGAGCCAGCGGTCCGTGACGGCCTCGCGCAGCGCCGCCTTGGACGGGAAGTGCCGGTACACGCTGCCGTGGCTGACGCCCAGGGCGCGCGCCACATCCACCACGGTCGCCTTGCCCGGGCCGAAGCGGCGCAGCACTTCCTCGGTGGTTTCGAGGATGCGCTCGGGCGTCAGGGGTTCGGCGGCAGCGGGTGGCATGAGTACGACCGTACCGCCCGCTCAGTGCTCGCTGTCGAGGTGGGCCATCTGCGCCGCCGGGTACCGCTCGCCGGCCGCGGCCCCGGCGGGAACCGCCTCCTCGATCGCCGCCAGGTCGGCGGCGGTCAGCTCCACCTCCATGGCACCCAGTGCCTCGCTCAGCCGGTCCCGGCGCCGGGCCCCCACCAGGGGCACGATGTCCTCGCCCCGCGAGAGCACCCAGGCGATGGCGGTCTGCGCGACGCTCACGCCCTTGCCCTCGGCGACCTTGCGCAGCGCTTCGACCAGGTCGAGGTTGCGGTCCAGGTTCTCGCCCTGGAAGCGGGGGCTCATCCCGCGGAAGTCGCCCGGGGCCAGCGTGCGGTCACGGCTGAAGTGCCCGCTGATCAGGCCTCTGGACAGGACCCCGTACGCCGTGACGCCGATGCCGAGCTCGCGGGCCGTCGGCAGGATCTCCTCCTCGATGCCGCGGGAGATCAGGGAGTACTCGATCTGCAGGTCGGAGACCGGGGCCACGGCGGCGGCCCGGCGCAGGGTGTCCGCGCCGACCTCGGAGAGGCCGATGTGCCGGACGTGCCCCGCCTGGACGGCCTCGGCGATGGCGCCGACGGTCTCCTCGATCGGCACGTCCGGGTCCACCCGGGCGATCCGGTAGATGTCGATGTGGTCCCGGCCGAGCCGCTGGAGCGAGTAGGCCAGGAAGTTCTTCACGGCCGCGGGTCGCCCGTCGTACCCGGTGAAGCCGCCCTCGACCGTGCGCAGCGCGCCGAACTTGACGCTGGTCAGCGCCTGCTCGCGGGCCGCCGCCGGAGCGGTGCGCAGGGCTTCGCCGATCAGCAGCTCGTTGTGGCCCATGCCGTAGAAGTCGCCCGTGTCGAGCAGCGTGATCCCGGCGTCCAGGGCGGCGTGGATCGTGGCGATCGACTCCGCCCGGTCGGCCTCCCCGTAGAGGGCGGACATGCCCATGCAGCCGAGGCCGATCGGGAAGACGGCCGGGCCGGTGGTGCCGAGCGCGCGGCGCGGGGGGTTGGCGTTCTCGTTCTTCGTCACGTTTTTCGTCATGGAACGAGAATGGCATGACGGGTGACAGATTTCAATATCTGTCACCCGTCAGGGTCAGGCGGCCGCACGCAGCGCCAGCGCCGCCACCGCGACCGCGGCCAGGACGGCCGCCGGGGCGAGCTCGAAGTTCCTTACCCGCAGGTGGCTGATGACCGCGCCGACGAAGTAGAGGGTCACGCCAATGGCGGCGGCTATGCCCAAGGGGGTCACCCACAGGCCCACGAGGAGGCCCACCGCGCCGGCCGCCTTCAGGGCGGCGAGCCGTGGCAGCCAGGAATCCGGAACCTGGACCGCCCGCATGTTGGCCACGATCTGGCCGTTGCGTTGGAGCGTGAGGGTGGCGGACGCGGCGAGGGCCAGGGCCAGCAGGGTGCCGACGACGGCGTAGGCGATGAACATGACGGTCTCCAATGGTCGAAAGTCAGGAACCATTGAATAGCATCAACGATCGACTGATCGCAATCATTCCTCGGCTGCTACGGTGTGGAACATGACGGCAGCACAGGAAGCGACGGCGGCGCAGGAGGCGCAGGAGGCCCCGCACCCGCCGCAGCGGCTGGGCATGCTGCTGGCCTGGCACGGAGCGGTCACCCAGACCCGCATGCGCAAGGCGCTCGGCACCGCCGGAATCACCCCCCGGCACGCCATGACGCTCATGCACCTGGAAGGCGGCCCCATCGGCCAGCGGGCGCTCGCCGAGCGGCTGGAGGTGGACCCGAGCGTGCTCGTCGGCCTCCTCAACGACCTGGAGCGCGACGGCCTCGTCGAACGCCGCCGCGACCCCGCCGACCGCCGCCGCCACAACGTCGTCATCACCGACGCCGGCTCCGCCGTCCTCGCCCGCACCAACGCGGCGCTCGACGAGGTGGAACGCGCACTGTTCGCCGGGCTCTCCGCGCAGGACCGCGACGTCCTGCGCGGACTGCTGGCCCGGATCGACGCCCACCCGGACGCATTCGACTGCCAGGAGTAGCCGAGCGCCCCCACGCGGGGGCGCCCGGCTCCGACCCTGCCGTCAGGAGTGCGGAGGCGCCCCGGCCGAGGCGCGGTCGGTGTGGGCGGGCTCCAGGGTCCGCGCCGTCCGCTCGGCCGTCGCCATGGCCCACGGCCCGCTGCTCACGGCGCCCACGACCAGCACGAACATCCCGCAGCCCGTGATGATCCACCAGGCCGGACCGGTCGCGGAGCCGAAGTCGCCGCCGCCCGCCATCCCGGCCGCCAGCACCGCGCCGATCACGGCGACGCCCAGCGTGCTGCCGGTCTGCCGGCTCGTGGAGGCGATGGCGGCCGCGACACCCGCCTGCGAACGCGGCATCCCGGAGACGGCCGTGTTGGTGATCGGCGCGTTGACCATGCCGAAGCCCAGCCCGAAGAGCACGTACCCGGTGAACATCAGCGGGGTGGAGGTCTCGGCGGAGAACGCCGCGAACAGCAGCCCGCTCACGGCCATGGCCACGCCCGCGATCAGCAGCGGCAGCCGCGGCCCCCGGGCGCCGATCAGCCGGCCCGCCACCGGGGCGGACAGGATGGTGCACGCCGCCATTGGGAGCATGTAGAGCCCCGCGTCCAGGGCGTCCAGCCCGCGTACCTCCTGGAGGTACAGGGTGTTCAGGAAGAGGAACCCGGCCATCGCCGCGAAGGCGCACACCGCGATCACCGTGGCGCCGCTGAACGGGGCGCTGCGGAAGAACCGCGGATCGATCAGCGGGTCCGCCCGCCTCGGCTCGTACACCAGCAGCCCCACCACCGAGGCGACGGCGACCGCCCCGCAGCCCAGGATCAGCCCGGAGCTCCAGCCGGCCGTCGGCGCCTCGATGATCCCGTACGTCACCGTCCCGAGCAGCGCCATGACCAGCAGCTGCCCCACCGGGTCGGGGCGGCGCGGCCGCTCGGCCCGCGACTCGGGGATGAACCGCAGCGTCAGGGCCAGGGCGACCAGCCCGACCGGGACGTTGACCCAGAAGATGGAGCGCCAGCCGACCGAGTCCGTCAGCACACCGCCGATCAGCGGCCCGGCGGCCATGGAGACGCCCGCCACCGCGCCCCAGATGCCGATGGCCCGGGCCCGCTGGGCGGGCTCGGTGAAGGTGTTGGTGATGATCGACATGGCGACCGGGTTGAGCATGGCGCCGCCGATCGCCTGGATCCCGCGGAAGACGATCAGCCACTCCAGGCTGGGCGCCAGCGAGCACAGCAGCGATCCGGCGACGAAGACGGCCAGGCCGATGGAGAACACCTTGCGGCGCCCGATCCGGTCCGCGGTGGAGCCGGCCAGTATCAGCAGCGAACCGAGCACCAGGGTGTAGGCGTCGATGGTCCACTGCATCCCCGCGACCGAGGCGTGCAGCTCGCGCCGCATGGAGGGGAGCGCGACGTTCAGGACGGTGTTGTCGAGGCTGACGATGAGCAGGCTCATGCAGCAGATCGCCAGGACGAGCACGCGCCGCCGGTGGCTCAAGTCGGACATGTGGCAGATAGTACGGCTAACTAACGACCCGGGCATGCGCGACAATGGGGGGATGACCACGCTCCCTCCGCCTCTCGCGATCGGCCCGCACACCGTGCAGCCCCCGGTGGTGCTCGCGCCGATGGCCGGCATCACCAATGCCCCGTTCCGTACCCTCTGCCGCGAATTCAGCGGCGGCAAGGGGCTGTTCGTGAGCGAGATGATCACGACCCGCGCCCTGGTCGAGCGCAACGAGAAGACCATGCAGCTGATCCACTTCGACGAGACCGAGAAGCCTCGCTCGATTCAGCTGTACGGAGTAGACCCGGCGACGGTCGGCAAGGCGGTCCGCATGATCGTCGAGGAGGACCGGGCCGACCACATCGACCTGAACTTCGGCTGCCCGGTCCCGAAGGTGACCCGCAAGGGCGGCGGCTCGGCCCTCCCGTACAAGCGGAACCTGCTGCGGGCGATCCTGCGCGAGGCCGTCGCGGGCGCCGGCGACCTGCCGGTGACGATGAAGATGCGCAAGGGCATCAACGACGAGCACCTCACCTACCTGGACGCGGGCCGGATCGCCGTCGAGGAGGGCGTCACCGCCATCGCCCTGCACGGGCGCACCACCGCCCAGCACTACGGCGGCACCGCCGACTGGGACGCCATCGCGCGGCTCAAGGAGCACGTGCCGGAGATCCCCGTGCTCGGCAACGGCGACATCTGGTGCGCCGAGGACGCGCTGCGGATGGTCCGCGAGACCGGCTGCGACGGCGTGGTCGTCGGCCGCGGCTGCCTGGGGCGGCCGTGGCTGTTCAACGACCTCGTGGCGGCCTTCGAGGGGCGCCCGGAGGACTTCCACAAGCCGACGCTGCGCGAGGTCGCGGCGACCATGCACCGGCACGCCCAGCTGCTGGGGGAGTGGATCGGCGACGAGGCGCGCGGGGTGATCGACTTCCGTAAGCACGTGGCCTGGTACCTCAAGGGCTTCTCGGTCGGATCCGAGATGCGCAAGAAGCTCGCGGTCACTTCGTCACTGGCCGAGCTGGACGCTCATCTGAGCGAGCTGGACCTGGACCAGTCCTGGCCCGAGAGCGCGGACGGTCCGCGCGGCCGGACGTCCGGAAACAACCGGGTTGTCCTGCCGGACGGCTGGTTGAAGGATCCGTACGACTGCGCCGGCGTGAGCGAGGACGCCGAGCTGGACACGTCCGGAGGCTGACATTTCGCCCTCGCGGTAGCGTGATATACGCCACGCATGGGTGGGGTTGCGCTCAGATGAGCGTCAAAACCAAGGGTATGACTTCCAAAGGGTGGCACTGGGTGCCACCCTTTGTGCGTTCAAGACTTGAACGCAAATGTATCGATGATCGCTCATCCGAGCGTAAACAAGCCTCAGAAGCCCCTTCCCCCTTCGGGAGGTGAACGCTCTCAGTCCGATCCAGCTACCCGTGAGTTACTTTCGATCTGCTGGCGCACGAGTGGTTACAGCCGTATGACGACCAAGTGGACGTACCCAGACGCCTTCGATCTGGGTATGTTCCTGGCCGTCAGGGCAGCCACCCGAGTCCTCGAGGAGTCGAGACCCGTGTCGGAAAACAAAGATCAGAAGTTCGTCTACGACTTCACCGAGGGGAACCGGGACCTCAAGGACCTTCTCGGCGGCAAGGGGGCCAACCTCGCCGAGATGACCAACCTTGGTCTTCCCGTCCCTCCCGGCTTCACCATCACCACCGAGGCCTGCAAGGTCTACCTCGAGAGCGGTGAGGCCCCGGCCGCGCTGCGCGACGAGGTCAGCGCCCACCTTGCCGCCCTCGAAGCGAAGATGGGCAAGAAGCTCGGCCAGTCGGACGACCCGCTGCTGGTCTCGGTCCGCTCCGGCGCCAAGTTCTCGATGCCCGGCATGATGGACACGGTCCTCAACATCGGCCTGTCCGACGAGTCGGTCCAGGGCCTCGCCGCCCAGGCCGGTGACGAGCGCTTCGCCTGGGACTCGTACCGCCGCCTGATCCAGATGTTCGGCAAGACCGTCCTCGGCGTCGAGGGCGAGCTCTTCGAGGACGCCCTCGACGAGGCCAAGGCCGCCAAGAAGGTCACCGTCGACACCGACCTCGACGCCGCCGACCTGAAGAAGCTGGTCAAGGCCTTCAAGAAGATCGTCGCGAAGGAGGCCGGCCGCGAGTTCCCGCAGGACGCCCGCGACCAGATGGACCTCGCCGTCGAGGCGGTCTTCAACTCCTGGAACACCGAGCGCGCCAAGCTCTACCGCCGCCAGGAGCGCATCCCGAGCGACCTGGGCACCGCGGTCAACATCTGCTCCATGGTCTTCGGCAACCTCGGCCCCGACTCCGGCACCGGCGTCGCCTTCACCCGCGACCCCGCCAGCGGCCACGCGGGCGTCTACGGCGACTACCTGCAGAACGCCCAGGGCGAGGACGTCGTCGCGGGCATCCGCAACACCGTCCCGCTGGCGGAGCTGGAGTCGATCGACAAGGCCTCGTACGACCAGCTCATGACGATCATGACGACGCTGGAGACCCACTACAAGGATCTCTGCGACATCGAGTTCACCATCGAGCGCGGCCAGCTGTGGATGCTCCAGACCCGTGTCGGCAAGCGCACCGCCGGCGCCGCCTTCCGGATCGCCACCCAGCTCGTCGACCAGGGCCTCATCGACGAGGCCGAGGCGCTCCAGCGCGTCAACGGCGCCCAGCTCGCGCAGCTGATGTTCCCGCGCTTCGACGAGAACGCCAAGACCGAGCTGCTCGGCCGCGGCATCGCCGCCTCGCCGGGCGCGGCCGTCGGCAAGGCCGTCTTCGACTCGTACACGGCCGTCAAGTGGTCCCGCTCCGGCGAGAAGGTCATCCTGATCCGCCGCGAGACCAACCCGGACGACCTGGACGGCATGATCGCCGCCGAGGGCATCCTGACCTCGCGCGGCGGCAAGACCTCGCACGCCGCCGTCGTGGCGCGCGGCATGGGCAAGACCTGCGTCTGCGGCGCCGAGGACCTGGAGGTCGACACCAAGCGCCGCCGGATGACGGTCGGCGACACGGTCATCGAGGAGGGCGACGTCGTCTCCATCGACGGCTCGACCGGCAAGGTCTACCTCGGTGAGGTACCCGTCGTACCCTCCCCGGTCGTCGAGTACTTCGAGGGCCGCATGCACGCCGGCGCCGACGACGCCGACGAGCTCGTCGCCGCCGTGCACCGGATCATGGCCTACGCGGACCGGGTGCGCCGCCTGCGGGTGCGCGCCAACGCCGACAACGCCGAGGACGCGCTGCGCGCCCGCCGCTTCGGCGCCCAGGGCATCGGCCTGTGCCGCACCGAGCACATGTTCCTCGGCGAGCGCCGCGAGATGGTCGAGCGCCTGATCCTCGCGGACACCGACTCCGAGCGCGAGGGCGCGCTGGAGGCGCTGCTGCCGCTGCAGAAGAAGGACTTCATCGAGCTCTTCGAGGCGATGGACGGCCTGCCCGTCACCGTCCGGCTGCTCGACCCGCCGCTGCACGAGTTCCTGCCCGACATCACCGAGCTGTCGGTGCGCGTCGCCCTCGCCGAGTCCCGCAAGGACGCCAACGAGAACGACCTGCGCCTGCTCCAGGCCGTCCACAAGCTGCACGAGCAGAACCCGATGCTGGGTCTGCGCGGTGTCCGCCTCGGCCTGGTCATCCCCGGTCTGTTCGCCATGCAGGTCCGGGCGATCGCCGAGGCCGCGGCCGAGCGCAAGAACGCCAAGGGCGACCCCCGCGTCGAGATCATGATCCCGCTCGTGGGCACCGTCCAGGAGCTGGAGATCGTCCGCGAGGAGGCCGACCAGGTCATCGCCGAGGTCGAGGCCGCCACCGACACCAGCCTCAAGCTGAGCATCGGCACGATGATCGAGCTGCCGCGCGCCGCGCTGACCGCCGGCCAGATCGCCGAGGCCGCGCAGTTCTTCTCCTTCGGCACGAACGACCTGACCCAGACGGTGTGGGGCTTCTCCCGCGACGACGTCGAGGCCAGCTTCTTCACCGCGTACCTGGAGAAGGGCATCTTCGGGGTCTCCCCGTTCGAGACCATCGACAAGGACGGCGTCGGCGCGCTGGTCCGCAGCGCGGTCCAGGCCGGCCGGGCCACCCGCCCCGACCTCAAGCTCGGCGTCTGCGGCGAGCACGGCGGCGACCCGGAGTCCGTCCACTTCTTCCACGAGGTCGGTCTCGACTACGTCTCCTGCTCGCCGTTCCGGATTCCGGTGGCGCGTCTGGAGGCCGGCCGCGCGGCCGCCGAGTCGAAGGGCTCCGACAGCCGCTGAGCCGAAGGGCTCCGGCGCTCGCCGAGCCCCCCTTGACGCGGCCCTCGGGCCGCTGCCGGGCCGTCGCACGAACGGCGGCCCGGCCACAGGACCGTTATTCGGTCCCACCGACCGCGCCTGCCCCGGGTTCCCTGACCACCGGGGGCGGGCGCGGTCTTGTTTTGCGACGGCGCAATATTCAACAAATGTTTACGGCAGCAGGCGGTGGACGGATCCCCACCCGTCCACCGCCTGCCGCCAATCCGCCAAGCACGTCGGCGCTTCCCGGTGCGACCGACCGCCAGGCCCCGCAAAGCCCCCCACGGCCTTCGCGGAGCGTTTCGGTCGCACCGGAGTGTGCCCGGCGGAGTACAGGATTTCGGTTGTCACGCCCCTGCCGAAAGGGGTTTCAACTGTGGCCGAAAGGGCGTGGTGACCACGTGTGACGGCATGCATACTCATGAGGCGGGGGGATTGCGGTTGCACAGGTGGGGGTTCGGTGCTTCGTATCCATTTCACTGGAGTGGACCTGGCACGCGTACGGATGGCAGGGCGTCCCGATGCGTTGTGGGAAACGATTCTTAGTTTTCACCGTTTAAGAGACCGGCGTGACGCCCGGTTGTTCGGTGAATGGCGTACTGAAGCCCGGAGCCGGTTGAATAGTGAAACACGTCTGCTCGGGGCGCTCATACCGAGTCGCGGCTATTTCCCGGATTTCCTCACCCCGGTCGAGGGGCAGTACGGCTGGGACGTGGGCCTCGACGCGCTGCGCGGGATCCGCCCCGAGCGGCTGCGGCGCGAGCTGACGCTGCTGGGCGCGGGGGCGGCGCCGCCGTCGCCGCGCGTACGGGAGTTCCTGGACGCCGGCACCAAGCACCTGCCGCGCCTGCTGGGCGAACTGCGCGGGTACCACCGCGCGGCCGTGGAGCCGTACTGGACCCACATCCAGGCCCAGATCGAGGCCGAGCGGGCCGCGCGGGGCCGGGCCCTGCTGGACGGCGGCGCGGACGAGCTGCTGGCCTCGCTGCCGCCGATGCTGCGCTGGCGGGCGCCCGTCCTGGAGTGCGACTACCCGGTGGACCGGGACGTACGGCTGCGGGGGCGCGGGCTGCTGCTCCAGCCGTCGTTCTTCTGCCGGCGCACCGCGGTCACGCTGCAGGACCCGGAGCTGCCGCCGGTGCTGGTCTACCCGGCGGCGGCGCAGCTGGTGTCGGCGCCGGCCGGGGGCGAGGGGGGTGCCCGGCGGCCCGTGGAGGAGCAGCGCCAGCGGACCCTGGGCAAGCTCGTCGGGCACACCCGGTCGGTGGTCCTGCGGGCCATCGGCGACGGCGCCACCACCAGCGAACTCGCCCGCCGGGCCGGGGTCTCGCTGGCCTCCGCGAGCCAGCACGCCTGCGTGATGCGGGAGGCGGGCCTGGTGACGACCCTGCGCCGGGGCAACGCGGTGCTGCACACGGTGACGCCGCTGGGGGCCGCGCTGCTCAAGGGCGGCGCGGTGGCCTCGTAGGGGCGGGGAGCGGAGGGCCGGTCGTCCGGGCCCTCCGCTCGCCGGCAGCCGGCCCTCGGCTGCTGTCTGCCGGGTGCCGGCTGCCGGCTGTAGGCGTCGCCGGTCGCCTCAGACCCGGAACGGGCCCATGACCTCGTACGTGATGCCGGCCGAGGAGCTGCCGGAGGTGCCGCGCTGGCTGGAGAAGTACAGCCGGTTCCCGGCGGGCGAGAAGGCGGGGCCGGTGATCTCCGAGGAGGACTGTCCGGTGATCCGCAGGAAGGGGGCCACCACGTCGTCCGGGGTGATCACGCAGATCTCCATGTTGCCGCCGTCCTCCGCGACGTACAGGTCGCCGTACGAGGACCCGGTGACGTTGTCGACGCCGGTCAGCGGCGCCGCGCCGCCGGGGACCAGGGAGTCGTCGTAGGCGAGCTCGTAGGTGCTGTTCGCGAGGTTGAGCTGCCAGACCCGGTTGTCGCCCTTGGTGGTGAACCAGACGGTGTCGTTGGCGTAGTGGCAGCCCTCGCCGCCGTTGAACTTCTTCGCGCCCGAGACCTGGCTGCGGGTGGCGGTGGGGGAGCCGTCACGGTCCGGGACGTTGGCCCAGGTGAAGGAGCCGGAGGCGGCGCTGGAGGCCTTGAGGACCTGGAGCGTGCCCGAAGAGAGGTTTCCCCAGGTCGTCGGGACGAAGCGGTAGAAGCAGCCGTCGGTCTCGTCCTCCGTCAGGTAGACCACCCTGCGCACCGGGTCGGCGGCGGCCGCCTCGTGCTTGAACTGCCCCATCGCCGGGCGCTGCACGGCCGCGTTCACCCCGTACGGGTCCGTCTCGTACACGTAGCCGCGGCTGACCTCCTCACAGGACAGCCAGGTGTTCCACGGGGTCTTTCCGCCCGCGCAGTTCTGCCGGGTGTCGGAGAGGATCCGGTAGGCGCCGGTCACCGTGCCGGAGGAATCGAACTTCACCGCACTCGCGCCGCCGCCGGGGTTGACCTCCGAGTTCGACACGTAGATCCAGCCCGCGCCGTCGGCGAAGCACGCGCCGCCGTCGGGGGCGCTGTGCCAGCTGTACGAGGTGCCGGGGACGCTCTGGCCCGAGCGGGCGATCACCCGGCTGCTGAAGCCGGCCGGCAGCATGATGCCGTTGGCGTCGGCCGCGCCGAGCGCGCCGTAGGGACCGGCGCCGGGCTGGGCGGGCGCCGCGTAGGCGGCCCCGCGCATGAGCGTGCCGCCGAAGGCGGCGGCCGAGGATCCGATCACAGCGCCGCGCAGGAAGGTACGACGTTCCACGGTCACTCCTGTGGGGAGGGAAGCCCGCGTCCGGTCGGCCGCGGGATCGCACGCGTCGAGGAACCTAGGGGCGCCGAATTGACGTGACGTCAATTCCTCATGACGCGGGAGCGACCGGCTCGGGGCGAGGCTCCGACCTCAGCCAGCTGACCTGCGGTTTCATGTCCCGTCGAGGGAAGTCCGGAAAATTTTCCGCGGGAGCGATGAGTTTCCCCCGGGTCCCCGGTCTACCTCTCGAAAGCACGCACACGAGAGAAGGAAGAGGGACCGAGATGCCCACCATGATCTTCGTCAACCTGCCCGTCAAGGACATCGAGGCCACCAAGGCGTTCTGGGGCAAGCTCGGCTACTCCTTCAACCCCCAGTTCAGCGACGAGTCGACGGGCTGCCTCGTCATCAGCGACACGATCTTCGCGATGCTGATGACCGAGGCCCGCTTCAAGGACTTCGCCACCAAGGAGGTGGCGGACGCCGGCAAGACGACCGAGGTCATGCTCGCCCTGAGCGCGGAGAGCCGGGAGCAGGTCGACGAGGTGGTCGGCGCCGCCCTCGCGGCGGGCGCCACCGAGCCCCGCCCGGCCCAGGACCTCGGCTTCATGTACGGCCGCGCCTTCGAGGACCTGGAGGGCCACGTCTGGGAGTACGTGTGGATGGACCCGGCGGCCGTCCAGGGCTGATGCCCCGCTACGCCGCGGCGCCCGAGGTCACGGCGGTCCGCACCGGGTAGGTCCGGACCGCCACCGCCTCGTCGTCCAGGCAGTGCCCCGACTCCAGGTCGAAGCGCTGCTTCAGCAGCGGCGAGGCCACGAAGGCCCGGCCCGCCACGGTCCCCACCAGCCCCCGCGAGAGCACCTGCGCCCCGGTGAAGGGGTCCTGGTTGGCGATGGCGTACGGGCGCCCCGCGCGGTCGACGAACACCGCGGCCTGGCTCCCGTCGGGCAGCAGGGCCGCCACCCCGCGCCCGGGGGTGAGCGAGGACAGCTCGCACACCGTCAGCCAGCCTTCGGCCACACGCAGTTCCACGGTCATCGGGGACCTCCCACAGGAAGAAGGGTCAGGACGCTCAGGTCGGGCTTGACCTGATCGCGCTCGGGAACGAACTTCACGGTCGGGTCGGGGGCGCCGGGGGCGTTGACGAACGACACGAACCGGCGCAGCCGCTCCGGGTCCTGGAGCGTCTCGGCCCATTCGTCGCGGTAGTGCGCCACGTGGTCGGCCATCAGTGACTCCAGCTCCGCGCACAGCCCCAGCGAGTCGTGCACGATCACGTCCCGCAGGTGCTCCAGGCCGCCCTCCAGCCGGTCCAGCCAGGTGGAGGTCCGCTCCAGCTGGTCGGCGGTGCGGATGTAGAACATCAGGAACCGGTCGATGAGCCGGACCAGCTCGGCGTCCGACAGGTCCTGGGCGAGCAGGTCCGCGTGGCGCGGAGTGGCCCCGCCGTTGCCGCCGACGTACAGGTTCCAGCCACTCGCGGTCGCGATGACCCCGAAGTCCTTGCTCTGTGCCTCCGCGCACTCGCGGGCGCAGCCGGACACCGCCGACTTGAGCTTGTGCGGGGCGCGCAGGCCCCGGTAGCGCAGCTCCAGGTCGATCGCCATGCGCACGCTGTCCTGGACCCCGAAACGGCACCAGGTCTGCCCGACGCAGGACTTCACCGTCCGCAGCGCCTTCCCGTAGGCGTGCCCGGACTCGAATCCGGCGTCCACGAGCCGCGCCCAGATGCGCGGCAGCTGGTCCACGGCGGCGCCGAAGAGGTCGATGCGCTGGCCGCCGGTGATCTTCGCGTAGAGGCCGAAGTCGCGAGCCACCTCGCCGATCACGATCAGCTTGTCCGGGGTGATCTCGCCACCGGGGATGCGCGGGACGACCGAGTACGAGCCGTTGCGCTGGAGGTTCGCCAGGAAGTGGTCGTTGGTGTCCTGGAGGGCGGCCTGCTCGCCGTCCAGGACGTAGCCGCTCGCGCCGAGGGTGGGGGCGAGCGAGGCGATGATCGAGCCGACGGCCGGCTTGCACACCTCGCAGCCCTCGCCGCCGCGCGCCTGCGGGCGGCCGTGGCCGTCGAGGAGCCGCCGGTACGAGGTCAGGCGCCGGGTGCGGACGATCTCGTAGAGCTCGGCGCGGGTGAAGGGGAAGCAGCGGCACAGCCCCTTGTCCTTGGCGCTCGGCAGCAGCTGGCCGATCACCTTGACGCAGCTGCCGCAGCCGGTGCCGGCCTTGGTGCACTTCTTGACCTCGGCGAGGTCCGCGCAGGCGGTGACGGCCTTCTTGGTGACGTTGTGGCAGGAGCAGATCACCGCCGTGTCGGGGAGCGCTGACGGGCCGAGCGCGACCGGCGCGCCGAGGCCGGCGGGGAGCACCAGCTGTTCGGGGGCGACGGGCGGGACGCTGCCGGTGAGCGGGCGCAGCAGGCCGTACGAGTCGGCGTCGCCGACCAGGACCCCGCCGAGGAGGACGCCGTCGGGGGAGACGACCAGCTTCTTGTACACGCCGGAGCGGGAGTCGGAGTAGACGACGTCCAGGCTGCCGGGGGCGGTGCCGTGGGCGTCGCCGAAGGAGGCCACGTCCACGCCGAGCAGCTTGAGCTTGGTGGAGAGGTCGGCTCCGGTGAACTCCTTGTCGCGGCCGAGCAGGTCCTCGGCGGCGGTCTCGGCCATCTCGTACCCGGGGGCGACCAGGCCGTAGACCCGGCCGTCGGTGGCCAAGGCGCACTCGCCGACGGCGTAGACGCGCGGGTCGGAGGTCCGGCAGCGTGAGTCGACGCCGATGCCGCCGCGTTCGCCGACGGCCAGTCCCGCGGCGCGGGCGAGCTCGTCGCGGGGGCGGACCCCGGCGGAGAAGACGACCAGGTCGGTGGGGACGGTGGAGCCGTCGGACAGCAGCATGCCGCTGACCGAGCCGTCCTCGCCGGTGACGACCTCCTGGGTGCCGACACCCGTGTGGACGGTGAGGCCCATGTTCTCGATGGTGCGCAGCAGGGCCGCGCCGCCGCCCTCGTCGACCTGGACGGGCATCAGCCGCGGGGCGAACTCGACGATGCGGGTGGCCAGTCCGAGGCCCTGGAGCGCGCCGGCGGCTTCGAGGCCGAGGAGGCCGCCGCCGACGACGGCGCCGGTGACCGCGCCGGCCTTCGCGTACTCCTCGATCGCGAGGAGGTCCTCGATGGTGCGGTAGACGAAGCAGCCCGGGGCGTCCTTGCCGGGGACGGGCGGGACGAAGGGGTAGCTGCCGGTCGCGAGGACGAGCACGTCGTACGGGAACACCCGGCCCGAGCGGGAGGTGACGGTGCGGGCCTCGCGGTCGACGCTCTCGGCGGGGTCCCCGAGGTGCAGCTCGATGCCGTGCTCGGCCATGAAGGAGGCGGGGGTGACGGACAGTTCCTCGGCCGTGGTGCCGGAGAAGTACGAGGTCAGGTGCACCCGGTCGTAGGCGGGCCGGGGCTCCTCGCAGAGCACCGTGATCCGGTGCGTGGCGGTGGCGCCGCGCTCGGCGAGGGCCTCCAGGTAGCGCTGGCCGACCATGCCGTGGCCGATGAGCACGATGGCGGGAGTGGGCGTGGCTGCGGCCATGATCAGGAGCCTCCTGCGGTAGGTGCGGCGGGTGAGCGCGGGGTCCGGGGGACGGTGGACCGGGGGATGGGCGACGGGGGTCCGGTGGACCGGGGGCGGGCCGGGGCGCCGGGGAGGCCGCCGCCGACCTGCCACCGCACCCTGCTCCGAGGGCATGGAACGAGCGTGCGCCGCCGCTGTTTCCCCGCCGCATCGCCGTTGTTACCCGAGCGGAACGCTGACCTCAGCACCCGGATTAAGCGCCCGTGAGGCGTTCCTCAAGGCGGGCTTAAGGATCATCCGCCGGGCCCGGAGCGGGCCCTGACGGCCCGGGAGGGCCCCTAGCGTGGGCGCCATGCGAGATGCGGCGGTGCGGGTCAAGGGCGGGATGCTCGGCGGGGCGGGGGTCGTCGCCCTGCTGTGGGCGGCGCAGGTGCGGCCCTCCGCCCGGCTCGACGCGCTCTTCGCCACCGCCGCCCACCTGACCGGGCTGCTCGCCGGGTACGGGGTGCTGGTGCTGCTGTTCCTGATGGCGCGGGTGCCCGCCGTCGAGCACGGGGTCGGCGCGGACCGGCTCGCCCGCTGGCACGCGCTCGGTGGCCGGTACGTGCTGCTGCTGTGTTTCGGACACGGGCTGCTCGCGCTCCTCGGCTACGCCGTGCACCAGGGTGCCGACGTGGTCTGCGCCGTCCGGGACCTGCTCGGCTACCCGGCCGTGGCCGCCGCCACGGCCGGTACGGGGCTGCTGGCCGCCGTCGGCGTCAGCTCCGCCCGCTCCGTACGCCGCCGCGTCCCGCACGAAACCTGGCGCGGTGTGCACCTGCTGGTCTACGTCGCCGCGGCGCTCGCTTTCGGCCACCAGCTCGCCGGGCCCGACCTCGCGGTCGCCGCCTGGTTCTGGGCCCTCGCCCACGCCACCGTCGCCGTCCTGCTGGTCTGGTACCGCGCCGTGGTCCCCGTACGGCAGGCCCTGCGGCACGCGCTGCGGGTGGGCGAGGTGCGGGCCGAGGGGCCCGGGGTGGTCTCCGTCGTCATGTACGGGACGCACCTGGCGGAACTGCGCGCCGAGCCCGGGCAGTTCCTGCGCTGGCGGTTCCTGCAACGGCGGCTCTGGCACACCGCGCTGCCGTTCTCGCTCTCCGCGCCGGCCGGCGGCGCCACCCTGCGGATCACGGTGAAGGCGCTGGGCGGCCACTCCCGCCGGATCCGGCGGCTGCGACCGGGCACCCGGGTCATCGCCACCGGGCCGTTCGGGGCGCTCACCGCCGCCCGGCGGACCCGGCCCAAGGTGCTGCTGATCGCGGGCGGCGTCGGGATCACCCCGATGCGGGCCCTGTTCGAGACGCTGCCCGGCGGGCCCGGGGACCTCACCCTGCTCTACCGGGCCGGGGCCGAGGAGCAGCTCGTGCTGCGCCAGGAGCTTGAGGCCATCGCCGCCGAGCGGCAGGCCGGGCTGCACTACCTGCTCGGGTCGTCGGGCGCCGCATACGATCCGCTGGCTCCGCAGGCGCTGGCCGAGCTGGTGCCGGACCTGGCGGAGCACGACGTCTACCTGTGCGGGCCGCCGGGGATGGCGGACGCGACCCGCTCGGCGCTGCTGCGGGCCGGGGTGCCGGCCGGGCGCGTCCATTCCGAGTGCTTCAGCTTCTGAGCCCCGTCCGACCCCTGCTCCGAGCCTCGTCCGATCCCCGCCCCGCGAGAGGTCACACCGAGTCATGCGCCATCCGCTGCACGTTGCCCTGCCCGTGTCCGCGCCTCTGCCCGTGTCCGCGCCCGTGTCCGCGCCGGCCCCCTCGACCGCGTCGGCCGCCGCGCCCCGGCACCGCAAGCCGCGCGGGCCCTCCGCCCTGCGGGCGGGGGCGGTCGCGCTGGCCTGCGTACCGCCCGGGCGGCGGGTCGCGGCCGGGCTGGGGCTGGCCAGTGTGCTGGCCGCGACGGTGCTGACGGCGGCCGTGGACCCGGCGGCTCCGGTGGCCCCGGACCGGGTGCCGGCCCGGCAAACCTCAACCTTTGCGCAAGTTTCCGGGGATTGATGGTTACTGCACCCATCGGATCCATAGGGTCATGGGCGTGCCTGACATATCAACGACCATGATCATCGTGCTGTGCGTGGCCGCCGCGGCGGCCGGCTGGATCGACGCGGTGGTGGGCGGCGGCGGACTCCTGCTCTTGCCCGCCCTGCTGCTCGGTCTGCCGAACGCCCACCCCGCCACCGTCCTCGGCACCAACAAGGCCGTCGCCATCGTGGGCACTTCGGGCGCGGCCGTAACGTACGTGCGCAAGGCCCCGGTGGACGTGAAGCTCGCCGTCCGGATCGGCCTGGCCGCGCTCGCCGGCTCGATGGGCGGCGCCGCGCTGGCCGGCGGCATCAGCAAGGACGCCCTGCGCCCGCTGATCATGGTGGTGCTCGTGGTCGTCGCGGGGTTCGTGATCTTCCGTCCGGCCTTCGGCACCGCCCCGGGCGCCACGCCCGTCAGCCGGCAGCGGGTGCTGCTCGCCATCGGGCTCGCGGGCCTGGGCATCGGCTTCTACGACGGCCTGATCGGCCCGGGCACCGGCACCTTCCTGGTGCTCGCGCTGACCGCGCTGCTCCACCTCGACCTGGTCTCCGCCTCGGCCACCGCCAAGATCGTCAACTGCTGCACCAACGCCGGGGCGCTCGCGATGTTCGCCTACCAGGGCAGGGTGCTGTGGCAGCTGGCCGCGCTGATGGCCGTGTTCAACCTGGCCGGCGGCATGATCGGGGCGCGGATGGCACTCAAGAAGGGCAGCGGGTTCGTCCGTGCCGTGCTGCTGACGGTGGTGTCCGCGCTGGTGGTCAAGCTGGGCTTCGAGCAGTGGGGATGAGGAGGCCGGGCCGGGCGGCGCTCAGGGCCTCAGCCGGCCCATGCGGCGGTCAGGACCGGGCGGCGGTCAGTACGTCGCCGTGAGGTGGGCGAAGACCACCACGTTCCCCTTGTAGCCGGTGCGTGGTGAGAAGCCGCCGCCGCAGGTGATCACCCGGAGTTCGGCGCGCGGTGAGGGTCCGTAGACGCGGGAGTCGGGGAAGGCGTCGGCGTCGTAGACCTCGATCGCGTGGACGGTGAACACGGCCGTACGGCCGTCCGCGCGCGGGACCTCGATGGCGGCCCCGCGGCGCAGCGCGCCCAGGTTGTAGAAGACGGCCGGACCGGTGGCGTGGTCCACGTGCCCGGCGATGACGGCCGTGCCGGTGGCGCCGGGCGTGGTGCCGTCGCGGTACCAGCCCGCGAGGTCGCGACGGGCGGGCGGGGGCACTTCGAGGCTGCCGTCGGGGGCCAGGCCGAGCCCGGTCAGCGGGGCGTTCACGTGGATGGAGGGGATCCGGATCCTCGTGGGCGGGGATCCGGGGAGCGGGGCGATGCTCGGGCCGTAGTCGCCGGCCCGGGCGCTGAGGGAGTCGGCGGGGGAGGGCTGCGGGGGCCGGACCGGCTCGCTGGACCCGCTGCCGACGAGCCAGATGCCGACGCAGGCGGCGAGTGCGAGGAGCCCGCCGCGGCCGGCGCGACCGCCGGGTCCGGCGTGGCCGGAGCTGCCCATGCCTGCCCCCTGGGGTGTGCGGATGACTGGCCGTCGCCCGGCCCCGCGAACGGGGGGACCTCGCGGGGCGGGCAACGGGGGACGGTACCGGTCGGACCGCGGCCGAAGCCGCGGTGGGCGCCCGTCAGCTCCGCGTGCCGCTCGCCCGGCGACGCAGGAGCCAGGTACCGCCGGCGGCGGCCGCGGCCAGGACGGCCGCTCCCGCCGCGATCTTGGCGGGGTCGGTGGTGGTGGTCGTCCCACCGCCCACCCCGGTCTTCACGTGGCCCTGTGGGCCGCGCTCGGTGACGACGAGGTCGCCGGTGGCGAACTTGCCGTTGGCGCAGGTCGCGCCGATTTCGTAGGAGCCGGGGCGGAGGTCGTGGGCGACCTGGAACTGCCCCACGACCACCTCCTTGTGCGTGCCCGGGACCAGCTTGAAGCGGCCGCCTCGCACGGTGGTCGCGTCGCCCTCGGCGTGGCTGCCGTTGCCGCAGGCGGTGGTGTTCACCGTGACGGTGGCGCCGGGGGCGGCGGACTTGGGCCAGACCTCCAGCGAGGCGAAGTCGCCGGGCGCGAAACCGTGCGAGCCGGGGAGACCGGGAAGGCCGGGTACGCCGAGTTCGGCCGCGGCGACCGCTCCGGCGACCGGGCCGGCGAAGGCGACGGCGGTCAGCGCGGAGGCGGTGAGCACGTGGGCGGTGCGTCGGCGCATGGCGGCTCCTGGGTGACGCGGGGTCGTGGTTCGAGATAAACCGGCGTACGGGGGGCGCGCCTGCTGAGGGTGTGTCAGATCCGGTGGCCGAGTCCGGCTGTATCCACATCGGCGCACGTCAGACGGCCTGGGGGGCCGTCCGGGTGGGGGGACACCGTCCGGGTGACTCCGTCTTGGCCGGGCGGGTACGGCTGCCCCCTGCCGGACGGTCCTGGGGCTTGACCCCGGCCCGGGCGTCCGGCGGGGACACTGGTGGTGTTCGCGGGTGTGAGAAGGAGGGGCCATGGCATCGGGGATTTTTTCCGTTCTGACCACCGTCGATCCGGCGGAGGTGGCGGCCGGATGAGCGGTGAGCTGCCGTTCTTCGTCTACGGCACCCTGCGCCCCGGCGAGGTCAACCACGACCTGTTCCTCAAGGGCCGCACCGCCGCGGAGGAGCCCGCCCGGCTGCCCGACGCGCTGCTCTACGACGGCCCCGGTTACCCGTACGCCGTCCACCACCCGGGGTCGCAGATCGTGGGCGAGCTGGTCACCGCGGCGCCCGGCGCCTACGGGAGGCTGCTGGCCGAGCTGGACCGGCTGGAGGAGTACCACGGGCCCGGCCGACCGCTGAACGTCTACGACCGGGTCCGGAGGGAGGCGATCCGCCCGGACGGGACCAGCATCCCCGCCTGGGTCTACCTGGCGGCTCCGCTGCTGGCCCGCCGGCTGCGCGAGTCGGGCACCGAGATACCGGGTGGCGACTGGTTCGGGCGCTAGCTCAGAGGCCCTCGGCGCCGCGGTTGCGCAGGCGCTGGCCGTACTGCTGGAGGACCCACAGCTCCTCCTGGACCGCGGCCAGCTGCTCCGCCGGGGCGTGCGGGCCCAGCCGGGACAGCGTCCCCTGGATCTCGTGCACCCGGCGGTCCACCGCGCGCAGGCGGACCTGCACCAGCTGGACCCCCGCGTAGATCTCGTCCACCGTCTTCGCGTGGATGGCCTCGACCGCCAGCTCCGTCACCAGCGCCCGGACGGTGTCGTTCGGGGCGGCCTCGCGCACCCGGGCCAGGTAGTCGTCGCTGCCCTGTGCCGCGCCGCCCGCGTCGAGGATGGCCTGGCGCACCGCCGCGTAGGGCGGCGCGGTGAACTCGTCCATCCCGTACGCGTCGAAGGCCGGGGAGACCAGGGCCGGCCGCTGCAACGCCAGCTTCAGCAGCTCGCGCTCGGTGCGGTGGGCCGGGCTGCGCAGGTTCAGCGCGGGACCGCCGGCGGGGGCGGCGGGTGCCGGGGCGGCGCTCTCGTACGCGGAGGGGCGGCCCCGCGACGACGACGGCTGCGGCTGGTTGCCCCGCTCGCGCGCCCAGCGCGCCAGCTGCGCGACCCGCTTGACGACGAACTGCTCGTCGCGGATGCCCAGCATCCCCGCCAGCTGGACCGCCGACTCGTGCTGGATCGCGATGTTCTTGATGTTGGCGACGACGGGCGCGGCCTCGTCCAGCGCGGCCGCCCGGCCCGCCGGGTTCTCCAGGTTGTGCCGCGACACGATGTGCCGCAGGGCGAACTCGAACAGCGGCGTGCGGGCCTCCACCAGGCCGGACACGGCCGCGTCGCCCTGCGCGAGGCGCAGGTCGCAGGGGTCCATCCCGCCGGGGGCGATGGTGATCGAGGTCTCGGCGGCGAACTTCTGGTCGTCCTCGAACGCCCGCAGGGCCGCCTTCTGCCCGGCCGCGTCACCGTCGAAGGTGAAGATCACCTCGGCGGTCGCGTTGTCCATCAGCAGACGCCGCAGGATCTTGATGTGGTCCCCGCCGAACGCCGTGCCGCAGGTCGCGATCGCGGTGGTGACCCCGGCCATGTGGCAGGCCATGACGTCGGTGTAGCCCTCGACGACCACGGCCCGGGAGGTCTTGGCGATCTCCTTCTTGGCCAGGTCGATGCCGTAGAGCACCTGGGACTTCTTGTAGATCGCCGTCTCCGGCGTGTTCAGGTACTTGGGGCCGTTGTCGTCGTCGCGCAGCTTGCGCGCGCCGAAGCCCACCACCTCGCCGCTGATGTCGCGGATCGGCCACATCAGCCGGCCGCGGAAGCGGTCGATCGGCTTCCCGCTGCGGCTGTCCTGGGCCAGACCGGAGGTGATCAGCTCCTTGTCGCTGAACCCCTTGCCGCGCAGGAAGCGCGTCAGGTGGTCCCAGCCGGCCGGGCTGTACCCGACGCTGAAGTGCGCGGCCGCGGCCTGGTCGAAGCCGCGCTCCGCCAGGAACTTGCGGCCGATCTCGGCCTCGGGGCCGCCCAGCTGGTCCACGTAGAACTGGGCCGCGGCCTTGTGCGCCTCGACGAGGCGGATGCGCTCGCCGCGGCCGCTGGTGCCGGCGGTGTAGCCGCCCTCCTCGTACCGCAGGGTGATGCCGGCCTGCCCGGCCAGCCGCTCGACCGCCTCCGAGAACGAGAGGTGGTCGATCTTCATGATGAAGTCGAGGGTGTCCCCGCCCGCCTGGCAGCCGAAGCAGTGGTACAGGCCCTTGCTCGGGCTGACCTGGAAGGACGGGGACTTCTCGTCGTGGAAGGGGCAGAGGCCCTTGAGGTTGCCGCCGCCCGCATTGCGCAGTTGGAGGTAGTCGGAGACCACGGCGTCGATCGGGACCGCGTCCCGTACCGCCTTCACGTCGTCGTCGTTGATCCGTCCTGCCACCCGTGAAGTCTACGGCCGGGCGCCGGCAAACCCGTCAGGCCCCCTCCGCCTCCAGGAGCGAGGTCAACGCAACGCTCGGGTCCGCCAGCGCCTCGCGGTTGACCGGCGTCTTGGACCGGATCAGGGCCTGGATCGGATCCGTGACGTCCCACACATTCACGTTCATCCCGGCCAGCACCCGCCCCTGCGACAGCCAGAACGCGATGAACTCCCGCTTGGCCACGTCCCCGCGGATCAGCACCTGGTCGTAGCCCCCCGCAGGCGCGTACCCCGAGTACTCCAGGCCCACGTCGTACTGGTCCGAGAAGAAGTACGGCACCCGGTCGTACGACACCTCCTGCCCCAGCATCGCCCGCGCCGCGGCCGGGCCGCCGTTGAGCGCGTTCGCCCAGTGCTCCACCCGCAGCCGGGTCCCGAGCACCGGGTGGTGGGCGGCGGCCACGTCCCCGACCGCGAAGACGTCCGGGTCGGAGGTGCGCAGCGAGGCGTCCACCGCGATCCCGCCGCCGTGCTCCCGGTCCACCAGGGCCAGCCCGGAGGTCTCGGCGAGCGCCGTGCGCGGCGCGGCCCCGATCGCCGCGAGCACCGCGTGCGCCGGGTGTTCCTCCCCGTCGTCCGTACGGGCCGCCAGCACCATGCCGTCCTGCCCGACGATCTCCGTCAGCCGGGCCCCGAAGGCGAAGCGGACCCCGTGCTCCGCGTGCAGGTCCGCGAAGAGCCGGCCGATCTCCGGACCGAGCACCGCGTGCAGCGGCGTGGGCTCCGGCTCGACGACCGTGACCTCCGCCCCGTACCCGCGCGCCGCGGCGGCGACCTCCAGGCCGATCCACCCCGCGCCCGCGATCAGCAGGTGGCCGTTGTCCCGGCCGAGCCGCGACAGCGCGTTGCGCAGCCGCTCGGCGTGCGCCAGCCGGCGCAGGTGGTATACGCCCGCCAGGCCCGTGCCGGGAATGTCCAGGCGCCGCGGCTCGGCCCCGGTGGCCAGCAGCAGCTTGTCGTAGTGCAGCGCGGTGCCGTCGCCGAGGACGACCTTCTTCTCGTCCCGGACCAGGTGGACCGCCGGCTGGCCGAGGTGCAGCTCGATGTCGGAGCGCGCGTACCAGGACGCCTCGTGCACGAAGACGCTCTCGCGCTCCTCCTTGCCCGCCAGGTAGCCCTTGGAGAGCGGGGGCCGCTCGTAGGGATGGTCGCGCTCGTCCCCGATCAGGATCACCCGGCCCGTGAAGCCTTCGGACCGCAGCGTCTCCGCCGCTTTCGCCCCGGCGAGCCCCGCGCCGACGATGACAAACGTCCGGTGTGCGTCGACCACCTGATGCCTCCTCATAACCTCACCGTCACATGCGACCACATGCGAGCGTCCCGCACTGAGCCTGCCGCGTGAAGGGGCCGTGGCCCGATCAGCTCACCCTTCGGCGCGTCGCGTGCGCCGCGTGAGGCGGTCGTGCAGGGAGCGCGCCGCCGCGTCGGTCAGCGAGGCGATCTGGTCGATGACCGCGCGTTTGCGGGCCTTGTCGTCCGGCGCCGCGTCGAAGATCGCCCGGAACTGCGGGTCCAGCCCCTCCGGTGCGCGGGCGCTGAGCGCCTCGGCGAGTTCGGCCAGGACGATGCGCTGGTCGGCGCGGATCCGCTCCTGCTCGTCGCGCTGCATCACGTACAGGTCGGCGACCGCCTTCAGCACCGCGCACTCGTTGCGCGCCGCCCGCGGAACGACCAGCTCCGCCGCGTACCGGGTGAGCCGACCCGAACCGTACGCCTCGCGCGTCGCCCCCTCGGCGGCGAGGCAGAACCGGCCGATGAGCTGGCTGGTGGCGTCCTTGAGCCGGGCCTGGGCGACGGCCGAACCGTCGTACCCGTGCGGCCACCACTCCTCCTCCATCAGCCGGTCCAGGGCCTCGCGGAGCTCCTCAGGCTCGGTGTCGGCCGGGACGTACCGGCCGATCGCGACCCGCCAGATCGCGGCCCGCTCGGGCTCGGAGAAGAGCAGGTTGGGGTCGAGGTGCCCCGCGTGCAGACCGTCCTCGAAGTCGTGGACGGAGTACGCCACGTCGTCCGCCCAGTCCATCACCTGGGCCTCGAAGCACTTGCGGTCCGCGGGCGCGCCCCGGCGCAGCCACTCGAAGACCGGCAGGTCGTCGTCGTACGCGCCGAACTTGACCGAGCCGGGGTCCGTGGGGTGGCCGCCGCGCGCCCACGGGTACTTGGTCGCGGCGTCCAGCGAGGCCCGGGTCAGGTTCAGGCCGACGCTCATCAGCTCGCCGGTGACCGGATCGGGCATGAACCGCTTGGGTTCCAGCCGGGTCAGCAGCCGCAGCGACTGGGCGTTGCCCTCGAAGCCGCCGCAGTCCTTGGCGAACTCGTTGAGCGCCTCCTCGCCGTTGTGGCCGAAGGGCGGGTGGCCCATGTCGTGCGAGAGGCAGGCCGCCTCGACGAGATCGGGGTCGCAGCCGAGCGCCGCCCCGAGCTCACGGCCGACCTGGGCGCACTCCAGCGAGTGCGTCAGGCGCGTGCGCGGGCTGGCGTCCCAGTCGTAGGAGCGGGTGCCGGGCGTGACGACCTGGGTCTTGCCCGCGAGGCGGCGCAGCGCGCCGGAGTGCAGCACCCGGGCGCGGTCGCGCTGGAAGGCGGTGCGGCCCGGGCGTTTGTCGGGCTCGGCGCACCAGCGCTCGGTGTCCGACGGACCGTACGCGTCCGCGGGGCTTTCGGGGCCATCGGGTCGGTGGGGTGCGGGGGATCCTTGCAAGCCTTCCATGCTCAGACGTTAACCGCAGGGACCGACAATCGGAGCAATCCGAACCGGCGGCGTCCTCACGCGGTGGCCAGTTCCCGCCGTTCCTCTTGTACGAAGGCCGCCCGGGCGGCCTCATAGCGTTGCAAGACCAGCCGGGCGAGCGCCGGATGGGCCCCGAGCGGCGCGGCCGCGGGACCGGGCGCGGCGGCCGCGCACTCGGTGGCGAACCGCCCCGGCGCGGCGAAGTACGAGGCCACGGCCACCCGGTGGTGGCCCCGCGCCGCCAGCGCCCGTACCGCGTCGGGCACGCGCGGGCCGGCCCCGGAGGCGTAGGCCGCCACCACCGCGATCCCGCCGAGCCGCTCCGACAGCAGGGCGGCGGTGCGCCGGGTGTCGGCGGCGGAGTCCGGGTCGCGGGACCCGGCCGCGGCCAGCACCACGGCGGCCCCCGGTGTCCACCCGGCCTCCAGCAGCCGGTCGTACAGGGCCTCCACGAGCAGCGGATGCGGACCCAGCGGGGCGGCGATCCGGATCCGCAGGTGCGCGGCCCGGGCGGCGCCGGCGGGCAGGTCCCGCTTGACGTGGTGGCCGCGCCCGAGCAGCAGCGGCACAAGCACCGCCGACCCGGAGACCTCCCGGAGGGTGTCGCCGAGCAGCGGCCGGTTCAGCTCGATGTGGCCGAGCCGGACATCGAGGCGGGGCCGGAGCTCCCGGACGCGTTCGAGGAGGGCTTCGACGGCGTGCGGCGCGCGCGGGTCCCGGCTTCCGTGGGCCACGGCGACGAGGGTGGGCTGCATGGGAGGACTCCGGGGGGCCGGTCCCCCGTCCTGTGCCGAGGGCGCAGGCCGCTGAGCTGCGTGCCGAGCTGGGCGGTGATCCGGCCCAGCAGCTCCGCGGTGGTGGCGGGGGTAAGGGGGAGGGTCAAGGACTCGGGAGGGTGCACCGGCTCCGTCATGAACCGATCCTGGGGGTCCGAGGTTGCCGGGGCGTTGCGCCGGGGTGACGGGTCTTTTCCACCTGCTCACAGGGGGCACGGCGGCCCTCGGGGGGTTCCCGGGCGGCGCCGGCCCGGGCCGCGGGTGAAACCGCGCGCTCCTCCAGGGCGTCCTGACCAGCGGATCACCGGCCACGACGGCCGTCACGGCCAACGGAACCGAGGGGGAACCCGAACATGCGCGGAGCGCGCCTGACCCAGATCGCGCGCGGGGCGCGGAAGCTGCTGCCGCGCACCGTACGGGCCCGGCGGCGGGCCGTGCGGGCGGTGATGGCCGGGTGCGTGCTGGCGCTGCTGCCGTCCGCGTGGACGCACGCGGTCGCCGCCGACCGGCTGCGGACCACCGCTGACGCCCCGGCGGCCGGGGTGGCCGTGGTGTTCGGGGCCGGCCTGTGGAACGGGCGCCCCACCCCCTACCTGGCCCACCGCCTCGACGCCGCCGCCGAGCTGTACCGCGCCGGCAAGGTCAAGGTCGTCCTGGTGACCGGGGACAACAGCCGCACCGAGTACGACGAGCCCGACGCGATGCGGACGTACCTGACCGCCCACGGGGTGCCGGGGGAGCGGATCGTCAGCGACTTCGCCGGCTTCGACACCTGGGACTCCTGCGTGCGCGCCAAGGAGATCTTCGGCGTGCACCGGGCGGTGCTGATCAGCCAGGGCTTCCACATCCGCCGGGCCGTCGCGCTGTGCCAGGCGGCGGGCGTGGACTCGTACGGGGTCGGGGTGGACGCCGTGCACGACGCGACCTGGTACTACGGCGGCACGCGCGAGGTCTTCGCCGCCGGAAAGGCGGCGCTGGACGCGGCGTTCAAGCCGCAGCCGCGGTTCCTGGGACCCAAGGAGGAAGGGGTGTCGCGGGCCCTGGCCGCTCTGGCAGACTGACGCCGCTGTCGGCGTATGCCGATTAGTCATATTCGTCTGTCGGCGCGTCAGGGGTGGGGAAACCGTGGCCGGAGTGGATCTGAGCGGCAAGGCCGTCGTCATCACGGGCGGGGCCCGGGGGCTGGGCGCGGCGGCCGCGCGGGCCGTGGTGGACGGCGGCGGCCGGGTGCTGATCACCGACGTGCTGGAGGCGGAGGGCGCCGAGACGGCGGCGGAGCTGGGCGGCGCGGCGCGCTTCCTGCGGCACGACGTGACGAGCGAGTCCGACTGGCGGGCCGCCCTCGACTACGCGGTGGCCGAGTTCGGCCGCCTCGACGGCCTGGTCAACAACGCGGGCATCCCCACCGGCCAGTTGCTGGAACACGAGAGCGTCGAGCACTTCCGCCGGGTCGTCGAGATCAACCTGGTCGGCACCTTCATCGGCGTCAAGACCGCGATCCCGCTGCTGCGCGCGGGCGGTGGCGGCTCCATCGTCAACATCTCCTCCGCCGCTGGCCTGACCGGGCTCGCGCTCACCGCCGGGTACGGCGCCTCCAAGTGGGGCGTGCGCGGACTGTCGAAGATCGGCGCCGTCGAACTCGCCGACGACGGGATCCGCGTCAACTCGGTGCACCCGGGCATGACGCTCACCCCGATGACCGCCCCGATCGGCATCCAGGCCGGCGAGGGCGGCTTCCCCGGCGCCCCGCTCGGCCGCGTCGGCGTCCCGCGGGAGATCGCGGCCGCCGTCGCGTTCCTCCTCTCCGACGCCGCCGCGTACGTGACGGGCGCCGAACTCGCGGTGGACGGCGGCTGGACGGCCGGCCTGACGGCGCGGAACCTCACGGGCCGGTAGCCCCGCCGGGCCGCCCGGGGAGCGGCGGAAGTCCGGTCGGACATGCGTCCGGTAGGCGTCGGGGCTCCCGGCGGGGGGTAACCATCCGGTCACGCACCGGACTCAGAAAGTGCTCGCACGCCCCTCGTGGCGGCGATGTGTCGTACCCCACACTGAGGTGCGGTGCTTGAGTCCTCGGAGCCCTGGAGGTCGCCCCCGTGCAGACCCAGACCCTGACCGTGAACCTGAGCCGGCCCGTCCACGACGCCGACGTCGCCGAGGCCGAAGAGCCCGAGGCCGAGGCCGTGGAAGACGAACCCGAGCCCCTGGAGCTGATCGAGCAGGTGCCGGAGCAGCGCAAGCGCGCCGCCGACAGCGGGAGCGGATCGGGTCCCTCCGCCGACCTCTTCCGGCAGTACCTGCGCGAGATAGGCAGGATCCCGCTGCTCACGGCGGCGGAGGAGGTCGAGCTCGCGCGGCGCGTCGAAGCCGGGCTGTTCGCCGAGGAGAAGCTCGCCGGCCACACCGATCTTGATTTGCAGCTCACACTTGACCTGGACAAGCTCGTCGTCATGGGCCGGATGGCCAAACGCCGCCTCATCGAGTCGAACCTGCGGCTCGTGGTCTCCGTCGCCAAACGCTACGTCGGCCGCGGCCTCACCATGCTCGACCTGGTCCAGGAGGGAAACCTCGGACTGATCCGGGCCGTTGAGAAATTCGACTACGCCCGCGGCTACAAGTTCTCCACATACGCCACCTGGTGGATCCGCCAGGCCATGTCCCGGGCCCTCGCCGACCAGGCCCGGACCATACGCGTGCCCGTACACGTCGTCGAGCTCATCAACCGCGTCGTCCGCGTACAGCGCCGCATGCTCCAGGAGCGCGGGTACGAGCCCACCGCCGAAGAGGTCGCCGCCCACCTGGAACTGACCCCCGAGCGGGTCTTGGAGGTGCTGCGCCTCGCCCAGGAGCCGGTCTCGCTGCACGCACCCGTCGGCGAGGAGGACGACGTCGCCCTCGGCGACCTCATCGAGGACGGCGACGCCGCCTCGCCCGTGGAGTCCGCCGCGTTCTTCCTGCTGCGCGAACACCTCGAAGCCGTGCTGTCCACGCTCGGCGAGCGGGAGCGCAAGGTCGTCCAGCTCCGCTACGGACTCGCCGACGGCCGCCCGCGCACCCTGGAGGAGATCGGGCGGATCTTCGGCGTCACCCGCGAGCGCATCCGGCAGATCGAGTCCAAGACCCTCAACAAGCTGCGCGACCACGCCTTCGCCGACCAGCTCCGCGGCTACCTGGACTGACGGCCGCCGCCCGCGCAGACGCGTAAGGGGTGCCCCCTTACGAGGGCACCCCCGGTCCGCACCCGATCCGCGGCCCGCACCGGTCCGCGCGGGCCGGCCTAGTCGACCTCGGCCACCGCCTGCGCGAACTGCGCCGTGTACAGGCGCGCGTAGGCGCCGTTCGCGGCCAGCAGTTCCTCGTGCGTGCCCTGCTCCACGATCGTGCCGTTCTCCATCACCAGGATCACGTCCGCGTCGCGGATCGTGGACAGCCGGTGCGCGATCACGAACGACGTCCGGCCGTGCGCGAGACGCGCCATCGCCTTCTGGATCAGCACCTCGGTACGGGTGTCCACCGAGCTCGTCGCCTCGTCGAGCACCAGGATCACCGGGTCCGACAGGAACGCCCGGGCGATGGTGATCAGCTGCTTCTCGCCGGCACTGACACCCGCGCCCTCGTCGTCCAGCACGGTGTCGTAGCCGTCCGGCAGGGTACGGATGAACCGGTCGGCGTGGGCCGCCCGCGCGGCCTCCTCGATCTGCGCGCGCGTCACCTCGCGCGGAGCGCCGTAGGCGATGTTCTCCGCGATGGTGCCGCCGAACAGCCAGGTGTCCTGGAGCACCATGCCGATGACCTCGCGCAGCTCCTCGCGCCGCATCTTCGCGATGTCCGTGCCGTCGAGGGCGATCCGGCCGCCGGTGACCTCGTAGAACCGCATCAGCAGGTTCACGAGCGTGGTCTTGCCGGCGCCCGTCGGGCCCACGATCGCGACCGTGTGACCCGGGTCGACCGTCAGCGACAGGTTCTCGATGAGCGGCTTGTCCGGCTCGTAGCGGAAGGCGACCTTGTCGAAGGTGACCTGCCCGCGCAGGTCCTGCGGACGCTCCGGCACCACCGCGTCCGGCTCCTGCTCCGCGGCGTCGAGCAGCTCGTACACCCGCTCCGCCGAGGCGACGCCCGACTGGACCAGGTTCGCCATCGACGCGACCTGCGTCAGCGGCATCGAGAACTGGCGCGAGTACTGGATGAACGCCTGCACGTCACCGATCGACAGGGTGCCCGAGGCCACCCGCAGACCGCCGACCACCGCGATCAACACGTAGTTGATGTTCGAGATGAACAGCATGACCGGCTGCATGATCCCGCTGACCAGCTGCGCCTTGAACGAGGCCCGGTACAGCTCCTCGTTCTGCTCGGCGAAGACCGCCGCGGACTCCTTCTGCCGGCCGAATACCTTGACCAGGTTGTGGCCCGAGTACATCTCCTCGATGTGCGCGTTCAGCGTGCCGGTGGTCTTCCACTGCGCCACGAACTGCGGCTGCGACTTCTTGCCGATCTTCGCCGCGACGACCACCGACACCGGCACCGTCACCAGCGCGACCAGCGCCAGCAGCGGCGAGATCCAGAACATCATCGCCAGCACGCCGACGATCGTCAGCAGCGAGTTCAGCAGCTGACCCATCGTCTGCTGGAGGGTCTGCCCGATGTTGTCGATGTCGTTCGTCGCCCGGCTCAGCACCTCGCCGCGCTTTTGACTGTCGAAGTACGACAGCGGCAGCCGCGACAGCTTCGCCTGGAGCTCCTCGCGCATCCGGTACACGGTGCCGTTCATGACGTGGTTCGACAGCCGCGTCGCGACCAGCATCAGCAGACCGGCCAGCGTGAAGACCACCAGCGCCCAGAGGGACACGACGCCGACGGCGCCGAAGTCGATGCCCTCGCCCGGCGTGAAGTCGGTGCCGGACAGCATGTCCGCCATCCCGCCGTGGCCGTCCGCGCGCAGCTTGTCCAGCGCCTGCTGCTTGGTGACGCCGGCCGGCATCTGGCGGCCGACGATCCCCGCGAACACCAGGTCGGTCGCCCGGCCGAGGATCTTCGGCCCGACCACCGCGCAGCCGACGCTGCCTATGACGGCGACGACCATGCCCCACAGCTTGGCCCGGTCCTGCGCGAGCTGCCCCAGCAGCCGTTTGCCCGAGCCCTTGAAGTCCAGGGACCGCTCGCCCGGCCCCATCATCATCCGTCCTCCGGGCCCGCTCATGCGGCCTCCGCCTCCGTCAGCTGGGAGAGCACGATCTCCCGGTAGGTCTCATTGCCGGCCATCAGCTCGTGGTGGCGTCCCTCACCCACGACCTGGCCCTCGTCCAGCACGATGATCCGGTCGGCGTCGCGGATCGTCGAGACCCGCTGCGCGACGATGACCACCGTCGCGTCCTCGGTCTCGCGGGCCAGCGCCGCGCGCAGCGCCGCGTCCGTCGCGTAGTCCAGGGCCGAGAAGGAGTCGTCGAAGAGGTAGATCTCCGGGCGCTGCACGAGCGTGCGGGCGATCGCCAGCCGCTGGCGCTGGCCGCCGGAGACGTTGGTTCCGCCCTGTGTGACGGGGGCGTCGAGGCCGCCCTCCAGCTCGGACACGAAGTCCTTCGCCTGCGCCACCTCCAGGGCCTGCCACAGCTCCTCGTCGGTGGCGTCCGGGCGCCCGTAACGCAGGTTGGACGCGACGGTTCCGGAGAACAGGTACGGCTTCTGCGGGACCATGCCGACCGTCTTGGCCAGCAGCTCCGGATCCAGGCGGCGTACGTCCTCCCCGTCGACCAGCACGTCACCGCCGGTGGCGTCGAACAGCCGGGGCACCAGGCCCAGCAGCGTGGACTTGCCGCTTCCGGTGGAGCCGATCACCGCCGTGGTCTCGCCGGGGCGGGCCACCAGGTCCACCCCGCGCAACACCGGCGCCTCGGCGCCCGGGTAGCGGAAGTCGGCGCCGCGCAGCTCCAGCAGGCCGCGCCGCAGCAGCTTGCGTACCGGGTCGGTGGGCGGGACCACGCTGGACTCGGTGTCCAGGACCTCCTGGATGCGCTCGGCGCAGACCTCGGCGCGCGGCACCATCATGAACATGAACGTGGCCATCATCACGGCCATCACGATCTGCATCAGGTACGCGAGGAAGGCCGTCAGCTGGCCGATCTCCATGTCGCCGCTGTCGACGCGCATCGCACCGAACCAGATGACGGCGACGCTGGAGATGTTCACGACCACGATGACGGTGGGGAACATCAGCGCCAGCAGCTTGCCCGCGGCCAGCGAGACGCCCGTCAGGTCGGCGTTCGCCTCCCGGAACCGTTCCTTCTCGTACTCGTCGCGGACGAAGGCGCGGATCACCCGGTTGCCGGTGATCTGCTCGCGCAGCACCCGGTTCACGGTGTCCAGACGCTCCTGCATCTGCCGGAACAGCGGCCGCGTCCGGAAGACGATCGCGCCGACCGAGACGCCGAGCACGGGCACGACGGCCAGCAGCACGCCCGACAGCTGCACGTCGAGCGAGAGCGCCATGGCGATGCCGCCGACGCACATGATCGGCGCGGACACCATCAGGGTGAAGGTCATCAGGACCAGCATCTGGACCTGCTGCACGTCGTTCGTCGTACGGGTGATCAGCGACGGGGCGCCGAACTGCCCCAGCTCCCGGGCGGAGAAGCTCTGCACCCGGTCGAAGACGGCGGCGCGGATGTCCCGGCCGACGGCCGCCGCCGTGCGGGCGCCGTAGTACACGGCGCCGATGTTGCACCCGAGCTGGACGAGCGAGACGCCGAGCATCAGGGCGCCGAAGCGCAGGATGTAGCCGGTGTCACCGTTGACGACACCCTTGTCGATGATGTCCGCGTTCAGCGTCGGGAGGTAGAGGGTCGCACTGGTCTGCAGCAGCTGGAGCAGGACCAGGAGAGCGATCGGTTTCCGGTACGGACCCAGATGGGTCCGCAGAAGTCGTATGAGCACGCGCAGGCTCCGGTCGGCAAGATCGAGGGGGTTCACTCCATCTTGAGCCACCGCCCGGCCGGAACCCCACCGGTTTTCGCAAAGGCCGGTCAAAAGGAGTAGGGGCCCGACGGGGGTCCTAGGCCGGGGATTCGACCCGCTGTGTCCCGGAACGCGGCCCGCGCGGAACGCCGCCGGAAGGGCCGCCGGAACGCCGCACGCAACGCCGCCCGCGCCGCCGCCGCAGCGCCCCGCCCGGAACTCCCGCTCAGAACGCCCCGGGGTGGATCTGCTCGCGCGTGGCGATGTACTGCTGGCGCACCGCCTGCCAGGCCGGGTACTCCTCGTCCGGCTCGAAGACCTGCGCCGCCGGGGACGGCCACACCGGCGGGGTGTGCGGGGCCAGCGTGCCCTGCTGCACCCCCAGCGCCCACGCGGCCTGCCGCGCCGCGCCCAGCGCCGCGTAGTCGGCGGGCGCCGGCACGACGACCTGCGTCCCGAACAGCCCCGGGGCGAAGGCCTGTACGGCGGGCAGCCCGGCCGCCGCGCCCAGCAGGAAGACCCGGCGGATCTCGACGCCGCGCGAGCGCAGCACGTCGAGGGCGTCGACCAGCCCGCACAGCATGCCCTCGAAGGAGGCCCGCGCCAGGTGCTCGGGCTTCATGGCGTCCCGCCGCAGCCCGGTCAGGGTCCCGGCGGCGTGCGGCAGGTTCGGCGTCCGCTCGCCCTCCAGGTACGGCAGCAGGACGAGGCCGTGCGAACCCGGGGTCGACTTCAGCGCGAGCGCGGACAGCCCCTCCAGATCGGTGCCGAGCAGTTCGGCGGTGCCGCGCAGGGCCCGTACCGCGTTGGAGGTGTTCACCACGGGCAGGTGCATGCCGGCGCCGTCCGCGAGGGAGGTGATCAGCCCGCCCGGCTCCGACAGGGCCTCGCGGTGGACGGCCATCACCGAGCCCGAGGCGCCCAGCGAGACCACCGCGTCGCCGGGGCCGAGGCCCAGCCCGAGCGCGGCGGCCATCGTCTCGCCGGTGCCGGCGGAGATCAGCAGCCCCTCGGGGGTGGTCCCGGCGGCGTCGGCGGGGCCGAGCACCTCGGGCAGCAGGGCCATGTGGCCGAGCGCCAGCTCGACCAGGTCGGGGCGGTAGGAGCCGGTGGCCGGCGACCAGTAGCCGGTGCCGGAGGCGCCGCCCCGGTCGGTCGTGCGCCGCGCGGGCCGGCCCAGCAGCTGCCAGACCAGCCAGTCGTGCGGGGACAGCAGCACCGCCACCCGCCGGGCCGCCTCCGGCTCGGCGCGGGCCAGCCAGGCCAGCTTCACGAGGGGCTGAGCGGAGTGCGGGACGGACCCGACGGCCTCGGCCCAGGCGTGCCGCCCGCCGAGCGCGTCGATCAGATCGGCCGCGGCGGCCTGCCCGCGCTTGTCGTTGCCGACCAGGGCGGGGCGTACCAGCGCGCCCTGCGTGTCCAGCGGCAGTACGGCGTGCTGCTGGGCGGAGACGCCGATGGCCTGCACCCCTTCGAGGAGCCCGCCGCCGGCCGCCTCACCGAGGGAGAGCAGCCAGGCCTGCGGGTCGGTCTCGTACGGGTGCGCACCCTCCGGTTCTCCCGCGGGCTGCGGATGGGGCGCGTAGCCCTGGCGCAGCACGGCACCCGTGTCGGTGTCACAGACGACGATGCGAGTGAAGGCGGAAGAACTGTCCAGCCCGGCGACTATCCCCATGCGGAGAATTCTGCCGCACGGGGTGACGGGCTCCACCGGCGCGGCACCCCGGGGCCCGCGGGCTCCGCGGGCCCCGGTGCCTCAGGTGTTGCTCGTACCCCAGTCGTCCTCGGCGCCGGAGCCACCGCCGACCCGGTCGCGCAGCCCGCGCACCCGTCCGGCCAGCGAGCCCGGCACCGCGTCGCCGACCTTGTCGCTCACGGCGGCGAAGGCCTTCCCGGCGAACTGGCGGCCGGTCTGCCCGGCGCTCTCGGCCGCGTTGCGCACCGCGGGGTTCTGCGCGACCTGGCGCGCGGACTTCCGCAGCTGCTCGTACCGCTCCCGCCCCGCCCGGGTCCCGAGCACGTAGCCGACGCCCAGTCCGAGCGCGAAAGCGATCTTGTACCGCATGCCTGTCACCCTTCGTCGTGTGGTGCCCGGCCTGCTTCCGATACCGATTGGCGGAGCACCCCCCTGCTTGCGCTAATCTATGACTCGCAGCGAGCGCTCGCCCCCCGGAAATGGCCGGAGGTGGGCTGTTCGGTGCACCGCAGCAATCCCCTGTAGCTCAATTGGCAGAGCAGCCGGCTGTTAACCGGCAGGTTACTGGTTCGAGTCCAGTCGGGGGAGCGCAGTCCCCTGTAGCTCAATTGGCAGAGCATTCGGCTGTTAACCGGAGGGTTGCTGGTTCGAGTCCAGCCGGGGGAGCGTGAAGGAAGAGGGCCCCAGGGGGGTCCTCTTCTTTTTTTGCCCCCGGAACGGAACCGGGCAGCCCTCGGCGCGGTCTCTCTGAACAGGCGAAGCCGATCATGCGAGGCATCCGAGGCAGGAGATCGTATGAGCGGCTATGCTGCGGCAGACGGCGCGCACACATGTACGCGCCACGCCGTAAAGGGGCGGTAGCTCAGCCGGTTAGAGCAGCGGACTCATAATCCGTCGGCCGTGGGTTCGAGTCCCACCCGCCCCACCGAAGGGCTGGTCCGCAGAAACGTTGCGACCGGCCGGTCTCGTGCCCCGCCCGGGCTTCCCGGGCGGGGCACTTGCGTGTGCGCCTCCCGCCTGCGTGGCGATCACCGTGGGATGGGCCGACGATGAGACTGCCGGTACAACGAGGAACAGGTGATGACTCATGTGCCGATGGCTCGCGTACTCGGGTTCACCCCTTCTGCTCGACACCATCCTGTACAAGCCGGCGCACTCGCTGATCGACCAGAGCCTGCACTCGAAACTGGGTGTGGAGACGACGAACGGCGACGGCTTCGGCGTCGGGTGGTACACGGATCACGCCGGTACTCCGGCGGTCCTGCGGGACGTGGGGCCCGCCTGGAACAACCGCAACCTGCGGGAGATCGCCGATCACGTGCAGTCCCCCCTGTTCTTCGCCCACATCCGGGCGTCGACCGGAACGGCGGTGCAGCAGACGAACTGCCACCCCTTCCGGCACGGCCGCTGGCTGTGGATGCACAACGGGGCCATCTCCGGGTTCCACCTGATGCGCCGGGAACTGTGCCTGCTCGTCGACCCCGCGCTGTTCACCGACATCGAGGGAACGACGGACTCCGAGGTGATGTTCTACCTCGCCGTCACCTTCGGCCTGGAGCAGGACCCGCCGGGCGCCGTGGCGCGGATGGCCGGAGTCGTGGAGCGCATCGGACACGAGCGGGGCGTGGAGTTCCCGCTGCAGATGACGGTGGCCGTGACCGACGGCGAGAGCGTCTGGGCCTTCCGCTACTCCAGCAAGGGCGAATCCAGGTCGCTGTTCTACAGCAGCCGGGTGGACAGCCTGCGCAGGCTCCACCCCGACATGGCGTTCCTCCAGGAGGTCTCGGACGAGACCCGCCTCGTCGTCTCCGAGCCCCTCGGCGATCTGCCCGGCGCCTGGAACCAGGTACCGGAGAGCAGTTACGGCGTCGTGCGGCCGGGCGCGGACGCGTTGTTCCCCTTCGCTCCTCAGGCGGCCTGACGCGTCAGGGGCAGGCCGCGGCCGGGGCGTCGTGGACGAGGGCGCAGATCATCTGTGCGCCGCGCCGGTGGTCGGGGTACGCCGTGAGCAGCTCGGCCTTGAAGTCGTTCCACTGGCGGGTGAGTTCGGCGGTGGCCCCGGCCGTCGCCCGGCGGAAATTGTCGCCCGTCCGTGCGCGCGGGGAAGCGACGGTGTCCTTGTTCAGGGTGCGGGTGTGGGCGACGCGGCCGTCGCAGTCGGCGGGTTTGACGCCGGTGGAGTCGATGTCGGGGTAGCAGCCGGTGGTGAGGTCCGCGGGGATGCGCTCGCGCGCCTCGCGGGTCCAGTCGGCGTCGTCCATGGCGCTGTAGCGGCGGATGTCGAGGAACGGCGGGTGGTCCGTACGCCCCAGGCCGGGCGGGTTGTCGAGGCCGATCGGACCGGCGGCGGGCCGGTCGCTCCAGTTGGAGTGCGCGTAGAAGTCCTCGATCTGGTGCCAGCCGCGGCCGAGCTGTTCGAGGACGGCGCATTTGGCGCGCCCGGGCTTCTCGTCCCACGTGCAGGGGGAGGACAGGTCGCTCTCGCCAGCGCGCACCGTGCCGTCGGCGTCGACGAGGCCGTCGGCGGCCCGGACCGCGTCGCGGAAGCGGGCGACGGACGTACGGACGCAGGCGAGGAGCTCCGTGGAGGCCTCGTCCCGGGTGCGGGGGTAGCCGGCGGAGTGGCGGGGGGCGAGGTAGTCGGCGTTGTCGCAGTGCAGGGGGCCGATGTCGAAGTAGGGGCGGCGGTCGTTGGCGTTGATCGCCCCGTCGTGGGCGTCGGCCATCGCGGTCAGCGTGACGGGATCCCAGGGCAGCGCGGCCCGGGTGATCTCCTCGTGGTTGGCGCCGGTGAAGGCGTGGGCAGGGCCGCCCGGTACGACGGCCAGGGCGGCTGCCAGCACGGCTGCGAAGGCCGCGGAGGCGGCCTTGGGCGGGCCCGGGAGCGGGTGGGGGGACATACGGGGCTCCAGGCGAACGAAGGCGTCCCGCCCCGGCAGCTGACCGGCGTCGGCTGCGGCGATCGCCCCGGCCGGGCGGTGGTGGAACGGCGACACTTCCATGCTGCGCGCCCGGCCCGGGCCCCGCACGCGCGCGGTGCGTGCGCGCTGGGCACCCGCCTCGCTGGGCCTCGGCCACCCGGTCGCCGTGTCCTGCGACGGGCCCCGCAGGGGTCGCCGGCGACGCGGTACTCGACGATGCCGTTGACTGCCCGGCGGCCGCGCCCCGTGCCCGAATCGTTGGTGGAGTGCCCGAGACACTCGCCTCCGAACCATCGGTACCCTTTGTCCTGTTCCAGCAGATATTTCTTGATTCGCGTCATGCCCATGGCCACCCTGAGTGGTGGATCATGGCTGAGAACCTGTGCGGCGAGACGGATTAACTCAATAATGTGTGACGTTGCATGAGGGTGCCACGCCGGTGCGCGCTCTTCGGGGCGCCCACGTCGTTCGCCGAACACAACCGTGGAGGCGGAAGGGTCCCGGGGGCCCCACCGGCCAAGACGAGCGAGAACCGGGGGCGGTCGAGGCTATGACCGATGAGTTCAACGACAACTACGAGACGTTCGTGGCCCTTCTCGATCGTTTCCCTCCGGTTGAGGCAGTGAAGCGGTTGGAGTCATTCGGCGTCAGCCAGGACGTCATGCAGCGCATCCGCGAGCGACACGAGGCCGATACGATCCGGATCAAGGAGCTCGAGGAGCCGCAGTCCGTGGTCCTCGGCAACCGGGACACCTGGTACACAGGGCCGCAGCCGGGGGACAAGTACTGGCCGGCGATCGCGGAACTGCTCCGGAAGGACGGTTGGCCACAGGAGCCCGCGATCCGCAGCCTTGACGACTCCTCCACGCGGATCACCTCCCTCCTCAATCACCCCAAGGAACGGGCCTTCACCACGAAGGGCCTGGTCGTCGGCTACGTTCAGTCGGGCAAGACGACCAGCTTCACCTCGGTCATGGCGAAGGCAGCGGATCGCGGCTACAAGCTGTTCATCGTCCTCGCCGGCATCCACAACGGCCTCCGGCGCCAAACCCAGGCGCGGCTCGTCCAGCAGCTGGTGGAACCGAACCCCTCGCGGTGGTCCCAGCTGACGGGGCTCGACAAGGATTTCACCCCGCTGCAGAACCCGGCCGCCTATTTCGGCAGCAGCAACAACACCCATGTCCTGTGCGTGGTCAAGAAGAACGCCACGGTGCTGCGCAAGCTGTCCCGATGGCTGGAGAGCGCCTCGGACTACCTCAAGGACTGCCCGGCGCTGATCATCGATGACGAGGCCGACCAGGCGACGGTGGCGACGAAATCGATCAACCCGCTCATCCTGTCCATCATGAAGTCTCTGCCGAAGTCCGCCTATGTGGGCTACACGGCCTCCCCCTTTGCGAACCTCCTTATCGACCCGAGCAGCCAGGACCTCTATCCCGAGCACTTCGTCGTCAACCTGCCCAAGCCGAAGGGACACTTCGGTACGGAGGTCCTGTTCGGCCGCTACGCACTCGACGGTGAGGATCCGAACGAGGTCGACGACGGTCACGACATGATCAGGTCCGTTCCAGAGGATGACGTGCCGTGCGTGCGTCCCATGACGCGGGACGAGGTCGAAGGCTTCGAGCCCGTGATCACTGACACGCTGCGACGCGCCGTCGAGTATTTCTGGCTGGTCACAGCAGCTCGGCGGGTGCGCGGAACGGGAAACCCGCACAACACGATGCTGATCCACACCAGCGTCAACACCTCCGTGCACAACAGCTTCAGGGGGCCTCTGCTGCACTTGCGCAAGCGTGTTGCCCAGTCCCTGACGGACACCACAGCCGTCGAAGGACTTCGACGACTGTGGGAAGAGGAGACCGCGCGCGTCCCGGCCGAGGAGTTCGGCGAGAAGCCCGTGCTGTTCGACGAACTGCTCCAAGTGTTGCCGGCAGTCCTGGACGACTGCCGGGTCATCATGGACAACTCCAGCAGTGAAGACCGCCTCGACTACGAGAACGGTCCGGTCGTCGCCATCGCGGTCGGCGGCAATACCCTTTCCCGCGGTCTCACGCTCGAAGGTCTCTCCGTCAGCTACTTCGTCCGCGCCGTCTCCGCCTACGACACCCTGCTGCAGATGGGTCGCTGGTTCGGTTTCCGCAACGGCTACGCCGATCTGCCCAGGATCTGGATGACGGACGAGCTCGCCGAGTGGTTCCGTCACCTCGCCACGGTGGAGACCGAGATGCGGCGCGACATCGACGTCTACCTGACCGAAAGCGAGGACCCCCTCACCTTCGCCGTCCGTCTGCGGACACATCCGTCCCTGAGGGTGACCGCGGCCGCGAAAATGCGCGACGCCGTCACAGCTGCCTCTTCCTACAGCGGCCGGCGCGTGCAGACCCACTACTTCCAGACCGACGCGGCGTGGCTGCGCCGGAATGCCGAGGCCGCGCACACGCTGATCGAGGCCTCGGTGGCCACTTCCGTGCGGGCCGATGAATGCCCTGAGGACGGCCGGTACGTTTTCCGCGACGTACCTCACGGGGCGGTCGTCGACTTCCTGCAGACCTACAAGTTCCACGAGGACTCCCCGGAGAACGACGCCGACCTGATCATCGGCTACATCCGCAAGCGGGTCTCGAACGCCGGTTCCTTGGGGCGGTGGAACATCGCCGTCATCGGCAATCCGGCCGGGGAGAAGGACTACACCTTTGGGCCCGACGTGACCGTCGGCCGCATCACGCGTGCCCGGCTCAAGAGCAAGGGTGCCAAGGTCGGCACGGTGGACATCAAGACGCTGATGAGCCGCCGCGATGCGGCCGTCGACCTGACCGGGGAGACGTCACGGCTCAACGAGGCGGGCATCAAGGAACTACGAAAGGCCCAGGCGCCGGACACCGGTCTCCTGGTGCTGTACCCGATCGACAAGGACTCCGAGCCGCACCCCTCCAAGGAGGGGTCACGTGAGGCGCTGGGGGCCGAAGAACATGTGATCGGCGTCGGACTCGTGTTCCCCGAGTCGGTGGGCAAGGACAGCACCGTGGAGAAGTACATCTCCGCCAAGCTCCCCATGGGTCTGCTTGAAGAGGAGGACGTGTTCAGTCTCCTCGAGGGCGAGGACACGTGAGCGAGGAGACTTTCCGTCGGGTCATGGCGCAGAGCTGGGCAGGGCTGGAGGCCGAGGCGCCCACGGGCGACGGGCGTCTGCGTGTCGCCCCGCTTCCGGTCGACGTTGTCCATGGACCGCTCGCGGTCGGGATCGACTACGAGGGCCGACGCCACATCCTGATACCGATCCCCTCCGACAGGCGGCTGCGCGCCGGTATCGACGGCCCGGGTCTGCGTCTGCGCAAGCGGCCGTTGGAGGACGAGGACACGTATCAGTACTACGCAGACCTCTCCTGCCTGCGCGACGACCTGGGTGATCTGTTCACCGAGTTGTGCGTCGACATCATGAGTGCCGCGGAGGACCTGCCCGAGAACCCGGTCAAAGCGCTGTACCGCGTGTTGGACCGGTGGCGGTCTCTCTTCCGCACGCAGGGGACGCTGCTGGGGCCGGACCAACTCGCGGGTCTGTTCGGCGAACTCACCGTTTTGCACCGGCTGCTGGAGCTGGACCCGAGCGCACACCGCCTGTGGTCGGGTCCCGACGGCCACCGCCACGACTTCTCTGGTGCGACCGATGCCGTCGAGGTGAAGACGAGCACGGTCGATGAGGGCAGGCGAGCCCGGATACACGGCCTTGACCAGCTCGAAGCGCCCACGGGCGGAGAACTGTCGCTCGTATGGCTGGGGCTGCGGCGCGCGGCCGGCCCCACCGTGGGGGAGAGTGTCCCCGGGCTCGTCGATCGACTGCTGCGTCTGTGCGACGACGAGAGTGCCCTTCTCGACTCGCTGGCCCGCGTCGGATATCGCGTGACGGACGCCGAGAGGTACCAGGACACTTGGTTCGTCGTACGCGAGGAACGGTGGTACCGGGTGGGCCCGGAGTTCCCCGGACTGACCGCGCAGGCGCTCACGGCGGCGGGCGTGCCCGTGGCCGTGCTGGACGTCTCCTACACCGTCGACCTGTCGGGCGCGGTCCCCCTTCCCATGGAACCGTCCGAGGCCTCCCGGACGGTCGCGAGTCTGTTGCAGGGAGCCGCGTGATCCAGCCGTCCTGGTACTCACAGCCTTACCCACCGGAAGGCGCGAGCGCCGCCGAAGGCATCCGCAATCAGCTCGGTCGCCCCGAGCTGGACCTCCTCACCATCCTGGTGCGCGAGTCGGCGCAAAACAGTTGGGACGCGCGCCCGCTCGATTCCTCCGCACCGATCGACTACGGGATCGACCTGTGGACGGTCGGCCCCGGGCACGCCGAGGCCTGGCGTCGCATGCTCCTCAACGGTGCGCCGGCCGGAGCGGAGCGTTTCCCCCTGCGGGACACCCTCAAGCAGGGTTCGATCCGCGTGCTCGCCGTGTCCGACCGAGGCACACGAGGTCTGGGCGGGCCCACCCGAGCCGACGCGGCGGTGGGGCCCGACCGAGACTTCGTGAACTTCATCCGCAACATCGGTGAGCCCCGGGACACACCCCTGGGCGGCGGGACGTACGGCTTCGGCAAGGGCATCTTCTTCCTCCTGTCCCGTCCGGGTACCGTCCTGGTGCACTCGCGGTGCCGGACCGCGCAGGGCGCCGAGACGCGGCTCATCGGCTGCACGCTGTACAAGAGCTACACCGGGGCCGAGCCCGGGGGGAGTCGGCGCTACACGGGGCGACACTGGTGGGGCGACACGTCCGGCGACGTGGTGGAGCCGCTTGTCGGCCCTGAGGCCGAGTCCGTCGCGCACCGTCTGGGACTCAAGCCGTTCGGTCCGGCCGAGACGGGTACGACGATCGTCGTCGTCGACCCGGACCTCGACGAACTCGAGCCGATGGAGGCCACCTCGTACCTGGCCGACTCGCTCGCCTGGCATTTGTGGCCCAAGATGATCTCCGTCGGTGGCGAGCCGTCGGCCATGCGTTTCTCCGTGTCCTGCGACGGCGTTCCACAGCCGGTGCCGGACCCTCGGCAGACGCGTCCGCTCAACTTGTTCGTCGCCGCGTACGAGAACATGGTGGGACCCGGGGGAAGCCGGTTGGAGTGCAAGAGTCCCAAGCGGTATCTGGGTCGCCTCGGACTGGTCAAGCGGGTCCTGCCGCCGTTGGAGCCGACGCGCGCCTCTCGACTGATGGACGTCGAGGATCTTGTCCACCACGTGTGTCTCATGCGTCCCGCCGAACTTGTCGTCACCTATCGCCGGGGGCCGAAGCCGCCGAGCGAGAACCAGGGATACGCGGGCGTCTTTCGCGCCGACGTGAGCATGGACGAGGTCTACGCGAAGGCCGAGCCTCCCACACACGACGCGTGGCATCCCCAGTCGCTCTCGTACCCGGAGAGCACTTTCGTGAAGACGACGTTCACCCGCATAGACGAGGCACTCGAGGGTCTCCTCAGCCTGCACGGCGTTGTCCGACCCGGTGCTAGCAGCGTTGCCCTCGGAGCGGCGAGCAGCCACTTTTCCGGGCTGGTGGGAGGTGCCTGGGGCATCGGCGGGGCGACCGACTACGGGAAGCCCGGCAGCACGACCGTCCCTGACCCGCGGCGCCGCAAGCCGGCGGCAGGCTCCTCACCATCCCTGGAGGGCCGGTCGTCCTCGACTGCGGTCGGCGACGGTCCACGGCCAGGCGCACCCGCTGCCGGGGACACGACGACGCCACCGCGCCGCCGACCACGGGTGGAGTACGTCGGCGAGCCCTACTACGAGGATCGCGCTGCCGACTCTGTGCTAGTCCAGGAGTTCCGTCTGCCGGTGCCCGGGCAGCAACGGGTCAGGATCGAACTGGCCGTCGTGCTCCCAGGGGCCGGGGTTCGTGAGACCGATCCGCCCGTGGGCGCGAGCATGCCGACGTTGATCGGTTGGCAGGACCATGAAGAGCGGTTCCACGAGCCGGAGGACTGCGTGATCGAGGGCGGCAACAGTGTCTGGCGAGCTCTCGTGAGGCCTGCGGCCGACACGATGACCGAGATCGGCGTCCGTGTCGAGGCGGTGACGGGTCCGTGAGCAGGCGTGTTCTGCCGTACCGCGTTCCGCCCGAGGACGTCGTGAGCGCCGAGGGCTGGCGCCGCGTGGTCGAGGACGGCGAGCTGCCGCTTTCGGACGCCCTGCCGGACTGGGACTACGGCATGGACCTGCACGTGGTCAGGGTCGTGCGGGTCGATCTGGATCGTGCCCGTTCCGGGTCGGGCCTCCCCGCCGACGCGCCGCTCATGTTGTCCACGGTGTGGACCGCCACCGGGTCCAGGCTCAGCGGGCCTGCGCGACAGGTGCGGCTGACGGACTCCGGGGTCGTTTCCGTCCCGCTCGACGTCCGTCTCCGTGGTGCGGACCTGGGCGGCGTGGTCCGTCTCGACACGGCACTCCTCCTGGCCGACCGGCTCGACTCCGCACGACCGGCCGCGCCGCGTCGTGCAGGGTCGGTGCTGTGGAGCGACCGTGCGTCGGTACGACTCCAGGGTGATGCGCCTCAGTACCCCATGGCGGTGATCGATTTTGCCCGCACGTCGTTTCCCGAAGGGGCTGCGTGGCACCTGCAGATCACCGGTGGCCTCGAGAGCGCCACCATGGGGTCGTTGCTGTTGCTCGTCAACGAGCGCAATACGGTGACGACCAGCGCCTTCCGGAATGCGGCCCGGCCCCGGCCGGTCGACCGCGTGGTGCTCTCCGCCGTGTACGCGGACGTGGCGCGCGTGATGATCGAGCACGGGCTCAACAGCGACGACTTCGTCGATGAGGCGGACTTTCCCGAGGGGTCGCTCGGCTCCACTCTGCTGGGTCTCTTCGACCGGCTCTTCCCGGAGCAATCGATCACGGATGTCCGACTGCGTCGACTTCAGGCGCCCGCGCTGTTCGCCTCGGATCTCCAGGCGGCGGTCAGAATCTTCGAGGTTGCGTGATGAGTTTCCTCTACCCTCGGCTGCTCTCCGCGCAGGCCAAGCCCCTCTTCGAGGGCTACGGGCGACTGGAGATCCCGGAGCTGACCGGCCGCGTGGCCGATGCCCACGACGCGGCGGTCTACGTGGCCACCGGCGGGGACCGGGTATCGCCCGCTCGACTTCGCGAACTGCGCGAACTCGTCCTGGGCCTGGCGGAGCAGGCGGGATTTCCGGGTGAAAGCGACCGGGCCCGCAGGGCGCAGTTCGACCTGAAGCTGGCCGTCCTCCTGCACAAGGAGATGGACATGGTGCCGGCCGAGGCGGCCGCGCCCGATGTCTGGGCCTTCCTTGCCCTGGTGTTGTTGCCCGATGTCGCCTTCTGGCGCTATCCGAAGCCGCCGGGGGACCGAGTCCTCGGCACCGATCTGACCCGGCACGTGTTGGGGCGACTGTGGTGGAGGGCGCAACTCGTCCATTCCCCCGACCGCCCTGAGCCGTACGACGCCCTCGACATCCTCGGGGAGGCGGCGTTCGACCAGATTTACGCACGTCGGGCGGCTCTGGGCGGGAGCGCTCATCTCGTCCGGGCGATCCTGCGGGTTTGGAGTGGGCTCGACCTCACCTCCGTCACCGAGCGTGACACCTTGCGCGACTTTCTCAAGAGGCTGCTCAGGCTGGCGCCGTTCGTCCTCTTCGACGGGGTGGAGGAAGACGCCCTGGACGAAGAGCTGCGCAGGGTGGCCATGGAATCCGTCGAGGCGCAGCGCGGTGTCGGCGGGGTGAGAGCGGAGTCCGCGGCGGATGCGGGCAGCCGCGCCGTGGCAGCCGCCTCGTCCGAACCCGGAGCGTCCTCGACTCCCTCCTTGCCCCGACAGGATCGCCGGGTCCCGGCCACCCCTCGCCGTTTCACGTCGGTGGAGATCTGCGCGGGCGCGGGCGCCCAAGCCCTCGGCCTCGAGCGCGCGGGATTCGATCCGGTCGTCCTGATCGACAGCAAGGCCGATGCGTGCTTCACGATCGACCTCAACCGGCCGGCTTGGGACGTCATCTGCATGGACCTGAGTCACTTTCGGCCCGACGACCGGCCGGAGATCCTCGGCGTCGATCTTGTGAGCGGTGGACTGCCACGGGTGAAGTCCTCCGCCACCGTCGGCCGCGCCGAGGACAACGAGGAACGGAACGTCCTGAACCGCGCCGTGCAACTGGCGCTCCGGATAAGGCCGAAGGCCGTCCTGCTGGAGAACCTGCCGGAACTGGTGGAGGGCGAGAACTTCGCCGACGAGCGCCAGTGGATCGAGGCCGAGCTGCGGAGCATGGGATATCAGCCGCGGTGGCGCGTCCTGAACGCCGCGGACTTCGGAGTGCCGCAGAACCGAAACAGTGGCTTCCTCGTGGCCCTGCGCCACGAGTACGCCGCCGGCTTCGTCTGGCCCGAGCCGGACCACGAGGTTCCTCCGACGGTCGGCGACGTCCTCGGCCCGTCCATGGCCGGCGGCGGGTGGCCGGGGGCGGCGCAATGGACCAAGGAGGCCGATCGGATCGCGCCCGCTCTAGTCGGGGGCTCGGAGCGACGGGGCGGCGCCGACCTGGGGCCGACGGGAAGCAAGAAGGCATGGGCCGCCCTTCGGGTCAACGGGACCAGCCTCGGAGACAGTGTCCCCGACTCCGCATTCCCCGAGGACGGCTCGCCGCGACTGACTCTGGACCAGGCCGCACTGATCCAGGCCTTCCCGGAGGACTGGCGCTTTTCCGGCGGCAAGACGTCCCGGTATCGGCAGATCGGCCATGCCATGCCCCCGCCGCTCGCGGCCGCCGTCGGGCGGGCCATCGCAGCGGCTCTCCACGACTAGGATCACCCCTATGCGCGAACCCCGTTCCCACACCTCCGACCCGATCACCGTCGTGGATCTCTTCTCCGGCTGTGGCGGCTTCACCCAGGGGTTCCACGAATTCCGGCCCGCCGGAGCGAACGACGGGGGGCCGGTCTTCCACAGCCTCGCGGCCGTCGAGCACAACAGGGCCGCCGCCGCGACCTACGCGGCGAACTTCGGCAGCGGCCGGACCGACACGAGCCTGCCGCAGGCGCGGGTGCACGTCGGCCCGATCGAGGAGTGGGAGCCGACGGCGGCCGAACTCGACGTGGACGTGGTGGTCGGCGGTCCGCCCTGTCAGGGATTCTCCGCCCTGAACCGGGACAAGAAGGGCGTGGAACGCAATCGCCTCTGGGAGGAATACGTACGGGTCGTCCGCACGATCCGACCCAAGGTCTTCGTGATCGAAAACGTCGTGGACTTCGTGAAATCCGACGAGTTCCTCAACCTGCTCGGGGAGGTCGGGGAGGGCGGCCAGTTGGAGGACTACGTGCTGGTCGATCCGCCCGGGCACCAGCTCGGCGAAAAGGCAGAGGTGAAGAACAAGCGCTATGTCCTGAACTCGGCGGACCACGGAGCCGTCCAGGCTCGTAAGCGCGCCATCGTCATCGGGGTCCGACGTGATGCGGTTCAGGACCGACGCATGTCCTATCCGGTCGCGACGCACAAGCAGCCGCCGAAGAGCGCCAAGGGTAACGGCGTGCAGGCCTTCGACGGGCTTGATGGCGCCGTCGGCCATTGGCAGCCCGTCGGCAGTGTCTTTGCCGAATCGAAGAAGCTCTCTATCCGGGGGACCGAACTCCCGAACAGGGAGAAGCGCATCGCCGAGATCGACTCCGAGATCGCGGGCACCTTCAGCACGACCGAGCTGCACATCGGCCGCAATCCCAAGCCGCTTTCGATAGCCCGATACAAGGCCATTCCGCCGGGCGGAAATCGGAAGGACCTGCGGGGAAAGTGGTTCACGGTCGAGGAGAGCGGAGATGTCCAGGTCTTCGACGTGCCGAATCCGCCGGGTGTGACGACCCCTGTCGAGTACCTCTCGACGGAGAGCTGGGACAGGCACACCAACGGAACGGGCGACGTCATGGGTCGACTTCGCACGAGTGCTCCGTCCGTGACTATTCGGACGGAATTCTTCAAGCCCGAGAAGGGCCGCTACCTCCACCCCACGGAGCTGCGTCCGATCACGCACTACGAGGCGGCGCGCATCCAGGGATTCCCCAGGACGTTCCGTTGGTGCGGGAGCAAGAACGAGATCGCCACCCAGATCGGGAACGCCGTTCCCATCCCACTCGGAACGGCGATCGCCTCGGCGATCCACGCCTTTCTCCGGGGGTAGGCCGCAGCACGTTCCGAACGGCCCTGAAGGCCGCAGGCGAGGGTGAGCCTGCGGCCGCAGGGGGAGCGGGCTAGAAGTTCTCCGTTTCGTCCGTCAGGTGGCGCAGGACGTCCGTCAGGTCCTGGCGGCGGGCGAAGGCCGCGCGTTGGCGGTGGGCGCCCGAGCCGTCGCGGAGCAGGTCGCCCATCGTCTTCGCCGCGTGGTCGAGATCGCCGGCGGCGGCCAGTGCCGGGGCGACGTGGTCGAGCAGGGCCTCCGCGAGGTCGGCCGCCGGGAGCTCCGCGCCCGTGTACGGGTCCAGGCCGAAGCCCTCCAGCCCGTCGTGGGCGGCCCGCCACCGGGCGAGGCGGAGCACGTCGTCCCGTAGCGCGGGTTCCGGGCGGTGCTCGGCGATCTCCCGGAGCGCCACCGCCACCAGGGCGCGGGCCAGCTCCGCCTGGAGGACGGCCGTGTCGATGGCCGGGGACATGTCCGGAGCCCGGATCTCCAGCGTGGGCCAGTGCCCGGACGGCCGGAGGTCCCAGTAGACCATCTTGGTGTCGAGGGCCGCCCCGGAGCCGAGCAGGGTCTGCACCGAGCGCCGGAAGTGGGCCGTGGACGTGAAGTGCGGGGGCAGCCCCGCCGACGGCCAGCCCGACCAGGCCATCGCCCGCCAGCTGGCGTGACCCGTGTCACGGCCGCCCCAGAACGGGGAGTTGGCGGCCAGCGCGATCAGCGTGGGCAGCCACGGCCTGACCCGGTTCGACACCGCGACCGCCGTGTCCACGTCGAGGGTGCCGATGTGGATGTGCCGGCCGCAGCTGACCAGGGTGTCGGTGAGCGCGCCGAACCGCCGGTGCTGCTCGCGCTGGCGCGGCTCGTCGTCGGTCAGGTGCAGCGGCCCCTCCACGGCCACGACCGGCGACGGGGCGGCCAGCAGTCGGCAGCCGTGCGTGCGGGCCGCCCGGGCGAGGGTCCGCCGCAGTGCGGCGAGCTCCGCCCGCAGGGTGATGGCCGAGTCGGCGACCGGGGTGGAGATCTCCACCTGGTAGCGGGTGCCCTCGGGGTGCAGCTCCTGCGGAAGCCCGGCGGCCGTGTCGAGGACGAGCGGGGCGGCCGGGACCACCCGGAAGGTACGGGCGTCGACGAGGAGGAACTCCTCCTCGACCCCGACGGTGAGGGGGACCGTGTCGGTCGGGGAGCTGGTGCTCGTGGTGCTGGTGCCAGGTTCGATCACTGCGCCTCCCTGGACATACGAGTCTTTTCATCATGAGCTGAACAAGAGGCGAGGAGCGCACGTCGATTCAGTCAAATGTCAGGTGATAATGGCGAGTTACCGGCAAGGGTGCCCCCTGGCTGGGGCCGCCGGTCCGCGTGGGACGACTGTTGCGGGAGCGTGAACGGGCCACCGGCCGCCCGGGGCCCGCCGGGGCCGCCGGTTATCATCCGATGTGACTGGTACTTCCGAGCAAACCCGCCCCCGGCCGCGCATATTCGCGGACCTGACCCCGCTCCGTACCTCCCCGCACTACCGACGGCTGTGGTTCGGCGGCACCATCTCCTGGATGGGCCAGGCGATGACCGCCCTCGCGATCTCGCTCCAGGTCTACGAGATCACCGGGTCCAGCTTCTCCGTCGGACTGGTCGGCCTCTTCTCGCTCGTCCCGCTCGTCGCCTTCGGACTGTACGGCGGGGCCATCGCCGACACCGTCGACCGGCGCAAGCTGGGCCTCTACAGCTCCACCGGTCTCGCCGCGCTGTCGATCGCGCTGGCCGGCGCCGCGCTCCTCGACTACCACCGGGTCTGGCTGCTGTACTCGGTCGTCGCGCTCCAGGCGGTCTGCGGGGCGCTCAACGGGCCGGCCCGCTCCGCGATGATCCCGCGCCTGCTGCCGGCCGAGCAGCTGCCCGCCGCGAACGCGCTGAACTCCGTGACCATGACCTCCGGGACGATGCTCGGCCCGGTGCTCGGCGGGGTCATCGTCGGCTGGTGGGGCTACCAGGCGGCGTACCTGATCGACGCCGTCACCTTCTGCGCCGCGCTCTACGCGGTGTGGCGGCTGCCCGCGATGCTGCCCGAGCGGGAGGGAGACAAGCGCGGGCGGGCCTCGGTACTGGACGGACTGCGCTTCCTCGGCACCCGGCCGAACATCCGGATGACCTTCTTCTCCGACATGGCCGCCATGGTGCTGGCCCAGCCGAAGGCGCTGTTCCCGGCCATCGCCGTGCTCTGGTACGGCGGCGACGCCAAGACCGTCGGCCTTCTGGTGGCGGCCCCCGCCGTCGGTGCGCTGCTGGGCGGGCTGTTCTCCGGCTGGCAGGGCCGGATCCGCCGGCACGGGCTGGCGATCCTGATCTCCGTGGCCGCCTGGGGGCTGGCCATCGCCGTCTTCGGGCTCACCCGGAACCTGTGGCTCGGGCTGTTCTTCCTGGCCCTGGCGGGCTGGGCCGACACCATCTCCATGGTGTTCCGCTCCACGATGATGCAGGCCGCGACCCCGGACGAGATGCGCGGGCGCCTGCAGGGCGTGTTCATCGTGGTCGTCGCGGGCGGGCCCCGGCTCGGTGACTTCCTCGCCGGGACCACCGCCGACCTGACCTCCCCGGCGGTGGCGATCACGGGCGGCGGGCTGGGATGCGTACTGGTGCTGCTCCTGCTGGCCCTGCGCTGGCGCGACTTCGCCCGGTACGACGCGAGGTCGCCGCAGGCGTGATCCGTGGCTGCGTGCGCCCGCCGCGGCGGCGGTAGGTCCGGACGGGCAGGCCGCCGCCGCGGGGGCCTGCCCGTCCGGGGCTCACGCCGGTTCCAGGAGTACGGCCGGGAGCGTGCCGCTCACGATCTCCTCCCGGGGCAGCGAGAGGCCGAAGTGGCGCTCCAGCACGCCGAGGGCGGTGCGGTGGACCTCCCTGTCGTCCGCGTCGTCGCAGGCGCCCTCGTCCGCCGGGAGGCCCGCGGCGGTCAGCTCGGCCTGTACGCGCGAGGCCGTCTCGGGGTCGCCGTCGACTCCGTCATAGCCCCAAGAGCCGTCCAGGTGCAGGTTGAAGGCGCTGAGCAGGACCTCGTCGCGGGTGTACGCGAACTGCGGCGGGACCGGCTTGCCGTTCTCCTCCTCGAACTCCAGGTGGCAGATGTCCACGCCACCGCGGGAGAGCGGCGGCCCGTCGCCGAACTCGCCCATCCAGCCCCCGTACGCGACCGTGTACGACCAGTCGCCGCAGCGGCCGTAGCGCAGGCCGATGTCCTCGTAGTCGACCAAGAGGGCGAGGAGGTCGGCTCCGGTGAGGTCGCCCACCGGTACCGCGGTGTGCTCGGGCCCGTACACGGTCTCCGTGAGGCGCCCGACGAGCTCCTGCGGGGTGAGGCCTCGGGCCATCACCACGCTGTACCCGCCGAAGGCGATCGACCGGGGGGCCGCCAGCCAGGTTATTCCGTCTGTCATGAGGGACATCCTGGCCGAGGCCTCTGACAACGCCGGGGAGCCGGGTCAGGCGGGGCCGACCACGCCGCGGGCCACGCCCAGGGCCACCAGGTCCTGGGGGCGGATGCGGAGCTGGTCCGCCGTGGCGGGGGCCTGCGACGGGGGGCGCTTCAGGATGGCCGCCGCCAGTTCGGGGGCGATCACCGAGAAGTAGCTGTCCGGCGTGACCCACGTGTTCCCCGGCGCGGCCAGCGCGAGGGCTCCGCCCGAGCCGCCCTCGCCGATCAGGAGGGTGGTCACCGGGACCGCGGCCGCCGCGACCGCCGCGAAGGTGTCCGCGATGGCCGCGCCGGCGCCGGCGTGTTCCGCCGCCGCGTCGTTGGCCGCGCCCGGGGTGTCCACCAGGGTGAGCACCGGGATGCCGAGCCGGTCCGCGAGCCGGATGACGCGGGCGGCCGTACGGTAGCCCGCCGGGCGGGTCGCGGTGCCGCACTGGGCCGCGTACGCGACCGCCCGGCCCTCCCGCAGCCCGAATCCGCACAGCATCCCGGGGTCCGTGCCCCCGGCCCGGTCCCCGGACAGCGGGCGCCGCATGCTGAAGTACGAGTCGAGGTACGCCTCGGCGCGCGGGCGCCGCGGATGGCGGGCCTGGGAGACGGCCTCCCACCCCGTCGCCGGCGGCGGCCCGTCGAGTACGCCTCCCAGCGCCGCCGGGGGCTCGACCGGCTCTACGGGGCCTTCGGCGCGGGGTCCGGCCAGCAGGCGCAGCCAGTCCGCCAGTACCTCGGGGAAGCCGGCGGCCGCAACGACGGCGTCCACGTGCCCGGCCGCGTACTGCCCCTCGGCGGTGTACGCCGCCGGGTCGGCGTCCGCCGGCCGCACCCGGGAGCCGGCGAAGCCGACCTGCGCCCCCGGCAGCGCGAGGACGACGTCGGCCCCGGCGCCGAGGGTGGCCCAGCCGCCGCCGGTGGTGGGGTCGCGCAGCACGGCGATCTGCGGGAGCCCGGCAGCTCGGGTGAGCACGGACTGGCGGGCCACGCGCTGGAGTTGGGTCAGCGCGAGCATGCCCTCCTGCATCCGGGAGCCGCCGGTGGCGATGAGGGAGACCAGGGGCAGCCGGTGCGCGCGGGCGTGGGCGTAGGCGGCTTCGAGACGGTCCCCGGTGCGTTCGCCGAGGGACCCGCCGAGGAAGCCGAACTCGAAGGAGATCAGGGCGGTTTCGCGGCCGCCGATGCGGGCGGTGCCGGTGACGACGGACTCCTCCTCGCCGGTCCGCTGCGCGGCGCGGGCGCGGGAGTCGTCGTACCCGGACCAGCCGAGCGGGCCGTCGGGGGGTGACTCCCGGTGGGGCGCGGGGAGTTCGGTGAAGCTGCCGGGGTCGCTCACGGAGGCGATGGCCGCGCGGGCCGAGAGGCGGATCGTCACGCGCCCACCCTAGGTCCTGTCGTCGAAGTGGCGGCCGCCGGCCGGCCCGGGGGGCGCTACGGCAAGGGGAAGGCGATCTTCAGCGCGTACGCCGCGACCAGGCCGTAGCCGAGGCGGAAGGTCCAGGCCCGGGCGGTCGGGGAGATCCGGCTGCCGGCGAAGGCGCCGATGGCGACGAGGGTCTGCTGCCACAGGAGCGAGGCGACCGCGACCCCGGCGAGGAACGCCGCCCCGGCCGCGCCCGCGCGGAGCGAGGCGCCCTGGGCGGTGGTGAGCGCGGCGAAGTAGAGGGCGGTGGTGGGGTTCACGGCGGTGAGCCCGACATACCGGGCGAACGCCCTCCCCGGCCCCGCCCCGGACCCCGCGTCCGTGTCCGAAGCGGGGGTCGGAGAAGGTCCCGGGCCGCGGCCCGTGGCCCGGGCGCCGGCCGGGGCCGGTACCGGCTCGGCCCGGCCAGGGCCCGAGTGCGGGCCCGCAGCGGAGTCGGAGCCCGGGACCGAGGCGTTCGGGGGTGGAGTGCGGCGGGCCGTCCAGAGGCCGTGGGCGGCGATGGTCAGGAGGATCGTGGCCGAGGCGAGGCGGACCCAGGCCTCCACCGGGGTGACGTGCGCGGCGACCCAGGGGCCCAGCGCGGTGGCGAGGGCCGCGTATCCGAGGTCGACCGCGGCGATGCCCGCGGCCGCCGCCACCGCCGTGCGGCGGTGCCGGATCGCCTCCTGGAGCAGCAGCACGCTCATCGCACCCATCGGCATCGCCACGCCCAGGCCCGCCACCGCGCCCGACAGGGCCGGCGTCAACAGTTCGCTCATGGAGGCGAGGGTGCGCGGCGGCCCCGGAACGCGGCAGCGCATATCGGCCCCGGCTGCGAGAATCGCGGCATGGACCGCCTCGACAGGGAAATTCTCGGAATCCTGCAGGAGGATGCGCGGATCTCGTACCGCGACCTCGGCGTCCGCGTCGGTCTCAGCGCGAACGCGTCCGCCGACCGGGTGCGGCGGATGCGCCGTGACGGGGTGATCCGCGGGTTCACCGTCGTCGTAGACCCGGCCGCCGACACGCGCGGCGGGCTGGTCGTCTTCATCGACCTCACGCTGCGCCAGGACACCACCAACGAGGAGTTCGAGCGGCAGGTCGCGCACCTGCCCGGGATCACCGAGGTCGTGCACGTCACGGGGGAGTACGACTACCTCGTACGGGCCCGGGCCGCCGACCCGGCCGCCCTCGACGCGCTGCTGCGCCGGCTCAAGCGGGATGCCGGGGTGGCCCAGTCCAGCACCCGCATCGCGCTCCGGGCAGCCACCCGGCCGGGTTCGGGCGGGCCGGTACGGCCGTGACGAGCCCCGGTGCCGTGCCCGCCGCGCCGCGAGAACGCGACGGCATGCGGCCACGCGACGGCACGCGGCCACGCGACGGCACGCGGCCGCGCGACGGCATGCGGCCGCGCGACGGCACGCGGCCACGCGGAGACCTCTCACGCGTCGGGCCAGCTACAGCGCCGACTCCCACGTCACCGTCGTGCCCCGGGCGCCCGGCTCCGTGATGCCGTCGTCGGAGACGGTCAGGCGCGCGCGGGCGGGGGTGGCGTCCACCGCGACGTCGATCGAGGTGACGCCGCTGCGCCGGTGGGCGGCCGCGAGCGCGCCGCGCAGCGCCGCCAGCAGGCCGGCCGCCACCGGGTCGGGGAGCAGCGCGTCCACCGCGCCCGCGAAGTGCACCGACGGCTGGAAGCCGAGCAGCACCGCCGCGCCGCCCGTCTCGCGCAGGACCCGGCCGCGGAAGGTCGTCGGGGCGTCCGTCGGGGGCTGCTGGAGGGCGAAGATGGCGGTGCGGACCTCCTGGATCGTGGAGTCCAGCTCGTCCACCGCACGGCCGAGTTCGTCCTCCACGGTGTCCCCGGTGGGCGCGTTCGAGGAGCGGCGCCGGGTGCTCTCCAGCATCATCTCCGTCGCGAACAGCCGCTGGACCACCAAATCGTGCAGGTCCCGCGCGATCCGGTCGCGGTCCTCGTACACCGCGAGCTGCTCCCGGTCGTGCTGGGCATCCGCCAGGACGAGGGCCAGCGCGGCCTGCGAGGCGAACTGGGAGGCCAGCAGCCGGTCCACCGCGTCGTACGGCTGGCCGCCCCGGGCGCGCGGCAGGGCGAGGGTGCCGATCAGCTGGCCGCCGCTCTGGAGCGGCAGCATCATGCTCGGGCCGAAACGTTCCCGCACGTGGGTCGTCATCCGGGGGTCCGTCGCCGAGTCCTCTATGAAGACGGGCTCGCCGCCCAGCAGTTGCTCCAGCACCGCCGAACCCGGTGCGATGGAGGTGCCGACCAGGTCCCCGGGATCCCCGTGGGTGGAGGCGGCCACGATCTCCATGCCGCCCTCGGACGTCGGTTGGAGGATCACGCCGGCCGCCGCGTCCGCCAGCAGCCGGGCCCGTTCGGCCACGCACATCAGGGCGTCCGCCGCCGGGCGCCCGGCCAGCAGGGCGGTGGTCACCGCGGCGGCGCCCTCGATCCAGCGCTCCCGGCGGCGCGCGGTCTCGTACAGCCGGGCGTTGCCGATCGCTATGCCCGCCTGTGAGGCGAGGACCCGCAGCAGCGAGAGGTCCGCGTCCGTGAAGGGGCCGCCGCCCCGCTTCTCGGTCACGTAGAGGTTCCCGAACACCTCGGTGTGCACCCGGATGGGGACGCCGAGGAAGCCGCGCATCCGCGGGTGGCCGGGCGGGAAGCCCTCGAAGCGCGGGTCCGCCGTCAGGTCGTCCAGCATCAGCGGGCGGGGGTCGCGGACGAGCGCGCCGAGGACGCCGGTGTGTCCGTCGGGCGGTCCGGCGATCGCGGCGCGTTCCTCGGCGGTGAGCCCGGTCGTGATCAGCGCGGTCAGCCGGACGCGCTCGGGGTCGATGACCCCGAGCGCCGCGTACCGGGCGTCGCAGAGCTCGGCCGCCGAGTCCACGATGTGCTGGAGAGTGGTGTTCAGCTCCAGCTCGGAGCCGACGCTGAGGACCGCCTCCAGCAGGACCGGGAGGGCGGACGGCCGCTCGGGCCCCGTACCGACGGCACCCCCGGGATCCCGGGGGTCCCCGGGATCGACTCGATCGGCGAACGTCATTCGGCCAGCGGGTTCAGCACCATGGGCGAGATCTTCCCTTCGAGCATCGCGCCGAGACCGAGTACGGCGCACACGTCGGGGCGTTCCGCGATGGCGACGGGCATTCCGGTGGCGTCCCGCAGCATCTGGTCGAGCCCCGGCAGCAGGGCGCTGCCGCCCACCATCATGATCCCCCGGTCCGTCAGGTCGGCGACCAGGTCAGGGGGGCAGTCGCGCAGCACCTTGCCGATGCCGTCGAGCACGGCCGTCAGCGGGGTGTGGATGGCGTCCCGTACGGCCGCGGTGTCCACGTGGACGGAACGAGCCAGTCCGGTGGCCACGTCGCGGCCGTGGATCAGGGTGGAGGCCGGGCCCTCGGCGGTGAGGCCGTTGCCGTGCAGGGCCAGCTGGAGCGGCCGGACGGCCTGGCTGGGCAGCATCAGGTCGTGCGCGTGGCGCAGGTGCTGGACGACGGCGTGGTCGACGGCCTCGCCGCCGACGGGGATCCGCTCGGCGGTGACGATCGAGCCGAGCGAGAGCACCGCCACCTGGGTGGCCGCCGCCCCGCACACCATGATCATCGTCGCGGTCGGCTGCTCCACGGGCAGGCCGCAGCCGACGGCCGCCGCGATCAGGGTGTCGACCAGTTCGACGCGGCGGGCGCCGAGCCCGACCATCGTCTCCACGGCCGCGCGCTGGGCGAGCGGGTCGGCGTCGTGCGGGGTGCAGGCGGCGGCCCGCAGCCGGGGCTTGCGGCGCAGGGCGCGCCGCAGCTTCTCGCCGAGGAGGTGACGCAGCATCCGCTGGGCCATCTCGATGTCGACGACGGTGCCGCCGGAGACGGGGCGTACGACCCGGATGTAGTCGGGCGTGCGGCCGGTCATCCGCTCGGCGAAGGTGCCGACGGCGATGAGTGCGCCGGTGCGGGTGTTCACCGCGGCGACGCTGGGTTCGTCGACGACGAGGCCGGCGCCCTTGACGTAGACGCGGGTCCTGGCCGCGCCCAGGTCGACGGCGACGTGGCAGCGACGCAACTGCTCAAGACTGACGGTCACGGCAGATCCTCCCGAGAGCGCTGGCGCAAGAAGACCGGCGGGTGCCGGGCGCAGCTCAATCTTCTCGGGTAGATGGGACATTTCGCCCGTTGTGGTGCTCCGGTCGGGGTGCGCCGAGGGGGTGGCCCGGGTGCTGCACGGGGGTGGATTTCTGTACCGACAGGCAGCACCATGCGCACACCGCCCGCGCTACTCGTGCGTAACAAGGTAAAGGGGACCCGATGCTGACGCCCCGCCAGCGAATCCTGGCACTCCTGACGCTCTGCCTGGCCCTGTCGGCGCCCTTCCCGGCGCAGGCCGCGAGCCCGTCCCGGGACTGGTCCGCCGCCCAGGCGTCCGGGCGGGCCGCCCCCCGTGATCCGGTCGTCTTTGTGCACGGTTACAACGCCGACCCGGGAGTCTGGGGCGCCCTGCGCGAGGACCTGAGGGCCGACGGGTACGCCGACTCGGAGCTCTTCTCCTGGGGTTACGACACCCACCGCTCCGTCAACGAGGTGCTCGCCGGGCAGCTCGGCGCGTACGTCGAGGAGGTCCGCCGGCAGACCGGCGCCGCCCGCGTCGACATCGTGGCGCACTCGTTCGGCTCCCTGGTCAGCCGCTGGTACGTCAGCCACGGCGGCGGCACCGCGACCGTGAACCACTGGGTCTCGCTGGCCGGCCCCAACCACGGCACCTCCACCGCCTGGGCGTGCGCGCTGTGGGACCAGGCGTGCCGGGACATGACCCCCGGCTCGTACGTGGTGAGGAACCTGGCGGGCGGGGACGAGACCCCGGGCGCGGTCAAGTACGCGACCTTCTGGTCGAACTGCGACGAGGTCATCAACCCGGACGGCAGCGTCCCGCTGGCCGGGGCGGTCAACACGCCGGTCGGCTGCCTGAAGCACAACGACCTGCTCGGCGACGACGCCACCTCGGCCGGCGTCCGCGCCTTCCTCGCCTCCCAGGGCCGCGACACCCCCTAGGGCGATCCGGGCAGGTCCGTCTCGACCCCGTCCACGAGCACCCGCTGGAGCAGGCCGTACGTGAACTCCGCCACGTACGGCCGCCCCCGGGCGGCGAACGCCAGCCGCCACCGGGTCGGCGCGGTGCCCTCCATGGGGCGTACGGGGGCGAAGGCGCGGGCCACCTCGTCCACCGTGGCCGACCAGGGCCTCAGGTCCTGCGGTCCCTCCAGCACGGGCCCCGGCGCACCCGGGGCGCGCACCAGCCACTCGTTCCACACGGCGCCGTCCGGCCCGGCCAGCACCTCGAAGCGCAGGTCCGGCCAGAGCGGCACCGGCCACAGCAGGGCCTCGCACGCCAGGTCCCCGATGGTGCGCGCGGACACCGACTCCGGCGGGCCGAGCACCGAGCGGTAGCGGGCCAGGGCGCCGCGCGAACGGGGCGAGCGGACCATCGCCTGCCAGCGCTTGTTCGCCTCCCGCTGCTCGGCGAGGGAGGCGCCCAGCCGCAGCCGGGCCGCCTCCGCGAGGTCGGGCCGGAAGTCGGCCATCCGGCGCAGCAGGACCAGCTGGAAGGAGGCCGGCCCGAAGCGGCCCGAGGGGGGTGGCGCGGTCATGGAGGACACGATTCCACACAGGATCCTTACGTTCCCGCGATGTGGATGTTGCGGGGGACCACGTAGCCTGCGGGCGCCATGAACTACTGCCACGCCTGCCACAGACACCTCAACGGCGCACTGGCGTGCGCCGGGTGCGGAACCCCGGCCGAGTACCTGATACCCGCCGCCCCGGTGGCCGCCGAGCCCGCGCCGGGACCGGTGTACCCGGCGCCGGTGTATCCCGGGCCGGTGTACCCGGCGCCGGCGTACCCCGGGCCGGTGTACCCCGGGCCCGCGCAGCCCGGGGTCGCGCCGCCAGGGCCCTCGCAGGCCCAGTCCGCCGAGTCCCCCGAGCCCGCCGGACCCGCGGAGGTCCCCGGGCCCGCCGAGACCGGGGCCGGGGCCGAGGACTGGGTCGTCACCCTCTCGGCGCCGAACGAGCGCAACCCCGGGGCCCGCCGACGCAGCGTGAACCGCCGCCGGCGCCGGACCGGGATGAGCATCGGGCTCGGCCTGCTGCTCGCCGTCGGGGGCGGGGTGGCGGTGGCCAGGATGGTGACCGGGGCGGAGGGCTCCGACCGGGCCTCCAAGGTGATGCTGACCGACGACACCGGACCGGATCAGCCGGCTCCGCTGCCCAGCCGGGCGCCCGCCGCGCCCTCGGCGCTGCCGTCGGCGAAGGGTCCCGGGCCGGCGAAGGGCGCCGCCGGGATGTCGAAGTCGGCCGCCCCGGGGCAGTCCCCGAGCGGCAGTGCGCAGCCGGGGCCGGGTGGGAGTGCCTCCGCCTCCGGGAAGCCGGGGCCGACGCAGAGTGGCCCCGGGGGCGGGGTCGTCGTACAGCCGTCGAAGTCCGGGGAGCCCTCGCCGAGCGGTTCCGCCGGCGGGAGCCCCGCCACGCCGGGGCCGGGCACGCCCTCCCCGCAGCCGAGCCCGACCAAGACCAAGGGCTGCATCTTCTGGTTCATCTGCGGCTGAGCCCAGGAGCGGCTGAGCCGAGGGCGGCGGCTGAGTCCAGGGGTGGCGGCTGAGCCCAGGGCGGCGCGGGCCGCCGTCAGCCCAGCATCCGCCTGAGCAGGTCCCGCAGCGCCGTCCGCTCGGCCGTCGACAGGCCGCCCAGCGGCTCCCGCGCGAAGTCCAGCGACTCGCGCAGCCGGTCCGCCGTCTGCAGACCCTCCTGCGTCGGCGCGGCCAGCTTCACCCTGCGGTCGGCCGGATCCGGCAACCGCTCGACCAGGCCGCGGGTCTCCAGCCGGTCCACGATGCCGGTGATGTTCGAGGGCTCGCACCGCAGTTTCTGCGCGATCTTGCGCATCGGCATGGGCGACGGCTCCAGCGACAGCATGGTCAGCACCCTGGCCTGGGCACCGGTGAGCTGGTGCTGGGCGGCCGCGTGCTCGTACTCCACGTGGTAGCGGGCCACGACATCGCCGATGAGTTCGACGACCTCAAGGGTCAGGGGGTCTGCGCGACGACTGGGCATGGAACCAGCGTACCCATTTACTTGACAACATGAAATATCCAGGCGCATGGTTGTTTCACCTGGTGAAGTATTTCTTCGCCGGCCCACCTTCCTTCGTCAGGAGCTCCGCATGTCTTTCGAGATCCCCGCCGTCAGCCGTGAGTGGCACCTCGTCCGCCGCCCGCAGGGCTGGCCCGTCGCCGAGGACTTCGCCCTGCGCGAGGCCCCGGTGAACGCCGAGCCCGCCGCCGGCCGGATCCTCGTCCGCAACCTCCACATGTCCGTGGACCCCTACATGCGCGGCCGGATGAACGACGCGAAGTCCTACGTACCGCCGTTCCAGCTGGACGAGCCCATGCAGGGCGGCGCGGTCGGCGAGGTCGTCGCCTCCGCCGACGAGCGCTTCGCGGTCGGCGACCACGTCCTGCACCACCTGGGCTGGCGCGAGTACGCGGAGCTGGACGCCGCGCACGGCACCAAGGTCGACGCCGCCCTCGCCCCGCTCTCCGCCTACCTCGGCGTCCTCGGCATGCCGGGCCTGACCGCCTACGCGGGCCTCTTCGAGGTCGCCTCCTTCAAGGAGGGCGACTCCGTCTTCGTCTCAGGCGCCGCCGGTGCCGTCGGCAGCCTCGTCGGCCAGTTCGCCAAGATCAAGGGCGCCTCCCGGGTGATCGGCTCCGCCGGCTCGGACGAGAAGGTGACGCTCCTCACGGAGAAGTACGGCTTCGACACCGCCTTCAACTACAAGAACGGCCCCGTCGCCCAGCAGCTCCCCGAGGCCGCCCCCGAGGGCATCGACGTCTACTTCGACAACGTCGGCGGCGACCACCTGGAGGCCGCCATCTCCTCCCTGAAGGTGCACGGCCGGGCCACCCTGTGCGGGGCCATCGCCCACTACAACGACACCGAGGCCGCTCCCGGCCCGCGCAACCTGATGCAGGTCATCGGCAAGCGGCTGCGCCTGCAGGGCGTGCTGGTCGGCGACCACGCCGGTCTCCAGCAGCAGTTCGTCCAGGACGTGGCCGGCTGGCTGCGCTCGGGCGAGCTCGTGGCCGACGAGACCGTCGTCGAGGGCGTCGAGAACGCGACCGACGCGTTCCTCGGAATGCTGCGCGGTGAGAACACCGGAAAGATGATCGTTTCTTTCACCGGTTAGGCTCACTCCACACCGTCGCGATCGTGGGCGCGAGTCGCGGCGATTACCAGGAGGATCCTCTTACATGTCCATCCAGCAGTCCGACGTCCTGTACACCGCCGTCGCCACCGCCGAGAACGGCCGTGACGGTCGCGTCGCGACCAACGACGGTCAGCTCGACGTCGTGGTGAACCCGCCCAAGGAGATGGGTGGCAGCGGCGCCGGCACCAACCCGGAGCAGCTCTTCGCCGCCGGTTACAGCGCCTGCTTCCAGGGCGCGCTCGGTGTCGTCGCCCGCAACGAGAACGCGGACATCTCCGGTTCCACCGTCACCGCCGAGGTCGGCATCGGCAAGAACGACGACGGCTTCGGCCTGATCGTCAAGATCTCCGCCTCGATCCCGAACGTGGACGTCGCCACCGCCAAGGACCTCATCGAGAAGGCCCACCAGGTCTGCCCGTACTCCAAGGCGACCCGCGGCAACATCACCGTCGAGCTCGCCGTCTGATCCGGCACCCCGCTCGCCGAAGGCCGCACCCCGCACCGGGGTGCGGCCTTCGCCGTACGCGGTCTTAAGCTGGACCCATGCGTGATCTTGCGGGGGGATTCGGCCATCTGCTGGCCGGACAGCGATGGGTGTTCCGGCACGGCCGCTGGCTGGGCTTCGGCCTGCTGCCGGGGCTGGTGTCCCTGGTGCTGTACACCGGCGCCCTCATCGGGCTCGGCTACGGCGCCGACGACCTCACCGCCTGGGCCACGCCCTTCGCCGACGGCTGGTCCTCGCCGTGGCTCGGGCTGTTCCGGGGCTTCCTGACCGGCCTGGTCTTCTGCCTCGGCCTCTTCCTCGCGGTGATCACCTTCACCGCGGTGACCCTGCTCATCGGCCAGCCCTTCTACGAGTCGCTCTCGGAGCAGGTCGACCGCACCGAGGGCGGCGCGGTCCCCGAGTCCGGGCTCTCGCTGGGGCGGGAGCTGTGGATCTCGGCCCGGGACAGCCTGAAGGTGCTCTGCCGGGTGGCCCTGTACGGGATCCTGCTGTTCGCGCTCGGGTTCATCCCGGTCGTCGGGCAGACGGTGATCCCGGCCATCGGGTTCTGCGTCTCCGGGTACTTCCTCACCGAGGAGCTCACCTCCGTCGCGCTACAGCGGCGCAAGGTGGAGCTGGCCGAGCGGCTGGAGCTGCTGCGGTCGCGGCGGATGCTGGTGCTCGGGTTCGGGGTGCCGCTGGTGCTGGCGTTCCTGGTGCCGCTGGTGGCGGTGTTCCTGATGCCGGGGGCGGTGGCGGGGGCCACGCTGATGGCGCGGGAGCTGACGGGGGAGGACAGTGCCTCGGGGGAGGCGGGCCAGGAGTCCGGGGAAGCCCGGGCCGACGGCGGGGTGGCGTCACAGCCGCCCGCCGCCGGGGGTTTCGGGCCGCCGCCGCGCATGTAGGAGCCGCCGGCCGGCCGGTTACCGCTTCAGCAGGGCGATCGCGCCCGTCGTGTCCTCGGCGCCGTGCGCCGCCGGGTCGGCCTCCAGTCGCTCCCGCATCAGCTCCAGGTACGGGGTGATCAGCTCGGCGCTGACCCCCTGCTCCGCCGCCGTGCGCAGCAGGGTGCCGCCGGCCGCGACCTGCATCGCCAGGTTCGACTCGACGCCGGTGGTGAAGTCCCCGGAGGCGAGGCGTCCGGCCGCGTTCCCGACGAAGAACCCCATCGCGCCCAGCCACTCGCCGAGCAGCGGCGCCAGGTCCTGCGGGGCGATGTCCTCGCCCTCGATCAGCGCGAACGCGTGCGAGATCCCGCCGAACAGCCCGTACATCGCGCTCAGCAGCGCCACGTCGTGCAGGGCGGCGTAGCCGGGGTTCTCCCCGGCGAACCGGGCCCCGGCCGGGACCTCCAGCACAGCCCGGTGGGCGTCGAAGAGGGCGCGGGAGCCGCTGTAGAAGACGTACCCGCCGGCCGCCGGGGCGCCGATCATCGACGGGGTGCCCATGATCCCGCCGTCGAGGAAGCGGGCGCCGCGCCGCTCGGCCCAGGCGGCCCGGGCGCGGGCCTCGGCGGGGGTTCCGGTGGTCAGGTTGACGAGGTCCTTGCCGGTCAGGTCGACGCCCTCCAGGGCGGAGCCGACGGTGTCGTCGTCGAGCAGGCACAGGACGACGAGCCCGCTCGCGGCCACCGCCCCGGCGGGGCTCGCGGCGACGGCGGCGCCCTCGGCGGCGAGGGCCTCGGCCTTGGCGGGGGTGCGGTTCCAGACGGTGAGGGGGTGGCCGGCGGCGAGCCAGGTGCGGGCGAGGGCGGTGCCCATCGCGCCGAGGCCGAGGAGGGTGAGCGGGGTCTTCGTGAGGTTGTCGGTCATGACGTTTAGCCTGGTGGCGGGCTGACAGGGCCTCAAGTACGCACTTTGGAGTGGGTGCTTACCCCAGGGTGAGCGAGCAGGTCGGGAAGGGTGTGCGATGGCGCTGACGCGAAGGCCCGGTGCGGATCACTGTGGGATCGCCGCGGCGATGTCCGTGATCGACGGCAAGTGGAAGGTCTCGCTCCTGTGGGAGCTGGAGCAGTGCCCGCGTCGGTTCGGCGAGCTGCGCAGGCTGGTCCCCGGGGTCTCCGAGAAGGTGCTCTCGGCCCAGCTGCGGGAGCTGGAGGCGGACGGCATCGTCCACCGCGAGGTCTACGACGAGGTTCTGCCGCGCGTGGAGTACTCGCTGACCCCGCGCGGCCAGGACCTGGGCTCGGCCCTGACGTCCCTGGGGGAGTGGGGCGCCAAACACCTGCTCCCGGACTCGGCCTAGAGGGGACGGGCGGCGGCCCCGTCGATGTCGGCCGTCACCACCGAGGGCGTACGGTCGTCCGCCTCGGCCAGCAGCGCTCCGCCCGGGGCCCACACGGCGGCGCGGCCGCAGCCGGTCCACGGGCCCGCCGGGCCGACGTGGTTGGCGAGGACGACGTAGAGGCCGTGCTCCCGCGCGATCCCGGGGTAGACGGTGGCCCGCTCGCGGATCCCGTCGCCGGTGCCGTAGAGCGAGCCCGCCAGATGGACCCGGCAGCCGTCCGCCGCGGCCCGCCCGGTCAGGTCGGGGAAGTGGTTGTCGTAGCAGACGCCCAGGGAGAAGCGGATCCCGCCGAGTTCGAAGCGGCCGTCGGTGTCCCCGGGGTGGAAGGCGCCCTGTTCGTGCTGGTAGAGGTGGCGCTTGGCGTACGTCGTCAGGTGCGCGCCGTCCGCCCCGTAGACCAGCGTCGCGATGGCGGGGAGCGGGCCGGCGGTGCGCAGGGCGACGTTCACGGCGGTCGCGATGCCGGCCGAGCGGACGGGGTCGAGGCGGGGGTCGTCGGCGCCGGTGATCCACAGGCCCGGGTCGGCGGCCAGCGACTCCAGTTCGTACCCGGTGAGCGCGAACTCGGGGAACGCGACCAGTTCGGCGCCCTGGTCGCCGGCCCGGGCGGCGAGGGCGGCGGCCTGCGCGGTGTTCGCGGCGATGTCGGCCGGGACGCAGGTCAGCTGGGCTGCGGCGATCTTCACCGCCCCAGCATGCCAGCCGGGGTGCCGGGGAGCGCCGGGCAGGGGGCTCGACGTACCGCCGCGATGCGGGTGATGCTGTAACCGCCTGCTCACTCAAGGGAGTTGACGGAGGTCGCCCGATGCCCGCCTGGCTCTACACCGTCCTGGCCTGCGCGCTCCTGATCCTGTGCACCCGGTCGATCCGGGTCAGCGGCGCCGGGCTGCGCGTCTGCGTCCTCTACGTCGTGGTGGCGAACGCGCTGCTGTTGTGGCTGGTGTGGGACAAGGGGCCGTCCTGGTCGCTGCCGGTGGTCGCCGCCGTCTCGCTGGTGGCCGCGGTCTACAACCTGCTCGCCGCCGCGCGCACCACCATGGCCCGGATCCGGCGGATCGACGCCCCTGTGTTCCGCACCCTCGTGCGGCGGGTGGCGAGTGCGGAAGGCCCGCAGGTCATGGGCGTCTGCGTGCTGTTCAGCGGCTCCGTCGCCCTCACCGCCTTCCCCGGCGACGACAACCCCGAGGGCACGCAGTTCCACGTCATGCCCGGACCGGACTGCCCGTTCTGCCTGCTGGAGGACCAGATCCGGGACTTCCTCGGCGAGGCGGACCCGCTGCTCGGCGAGTACCGGGCGCACCTGCGGACCGGCAGCAGCCGCCATCTGCTCGTCAAGCGCCCCTCGACGGCCGACCCCTGGACGGGCCGCCTGCGCGACCGCGCCTACTACCGCGTGCCCGCTCCGTCCCGGCGCCCGCCCTGTCCGGTCCACGACCCGCTGCTGGGGTCCTGAGGGGTCAGGCCCCGGGACCCCGCAGCAGGGTCAGGAACGACCGGAAGGCCGCCGCCATGTCCACGGACTCCGGGGCGAGCAGCCACTGGTACTGGAGGCCGTCCATCACCGCCGTCAGCAGCGGGGCGGCCTGTTCCGGGGTGAGGCCCGAGGGCAGCCGGTCGCCGAACTCGGCGCGCAGGACGGCGGCCATCTCGGCGCGGACCTGCGCGTAGCGCTCGGTGAAGAACTCCCGGGCCGGGTGCCCGTCGGTGACGCTCTCGCCGAGCAGCGCCGAGAAGGTCTGCACGATGCCCGGGCGCATGGCGTTGTACTCCACCAGCGAGGCCAGCAGGTCCAGGCGCCAGGTCCCGGTCGAGGCCCGCGAGCCGCCGCCGGTGTCCCAGCGGTCGCGTTCCTCCAGCACCGCGACCAGCAGCGCCTCCTTGGTCGGGAAGTAGTGCAGCAGGCCCTGCTGGGTCAGGCCCACGCGTTCGGCGACCGCGCCCAGGGACGCCCCCCGGTAGCCGCGCTCCGCGATCACCTCGACGGCCGCGCGGACGATGTCGCCGCGCCGCTCCTCGCTCCTCGCCCTGGCCATCGCCCCGGCTCCCCTTCCGTCCACTGCATGCCAGCAGGACCGTACGACACAACTGGAGGTTACGGGTATATAACAAACCCTACCGTTCACCAGGTAATCGGTCCACGATGAGGAAACCGCACCGCAACACCCCCGCAACCGCACTCGCACCCCGCACCCGCACTCACATGAGGAGGCACGGCCGTGACCGATGCCGATCAGGTTCGTGAAGACGCCGTCGAAGCGGCGCTCGGCAAGCTGGATCTCGACACCAAGGCCCGTCTCCTGGCCGGCCAGGACATGTGGTCCCTGCCCGCCGTCCCCGAGATCGGGCTGAAGTCCCTGGTCATGTCCGACGGCCCCATCGGGGTGCGCGGCGTGCGCTGGACCGCCGACGACCCCTCCGTCGCCCTGCCCTCCCCGACCGCGCTCGCCGCCTCCTGGGACCCCGCCCTCGCCCGCCGCGCCGGCCGGCTCCTCGCCCAGGAAGCCCGCCGCAAGGGCGTCCACGTCCTCCTCGCGCCCACCGTCAACCTGCACCGCTCCCCGCTCGGCGGCCGCCACTTCGAGTGCTACTCCGAGGACCCGTACCTCACCGGCGCCATCGGCAGCGGCTACGTCAGCGGGGTCCAGGACGGCGGCGTCGGCACCACCGTCAAGCACTTCGTCGGCAACGACGCCGAGACCGAGCGCTTCACCGTCGACAGCGTCATCGCCCCGCGCCCGCTGCGCGAGCTGTACCTGGCCCCCTTCGAGGCGATCGTCGCGAACGCCCACCCCTGGGGCATCATGACGGCGTACAACCGGGTCAACGGCACGACGATGACCGAGCACCAGTACCTGGTCAACGACGTCCTGCGCGCCGAATGGGGCTTCGACGGCTACAACGTCTCCGACTGGATGGCCGCCCGCTCCACCACCGGCGACATCCTCGGCGGCCTCGACGTCGCCATGCCCGGCCCGGCCACCGTCTACGGGCCCGCGCTCGCCGAGGCCGTGCGCGCCGGGGAGGTCCCCGAGTCCGCCGTCGACGCGGCCGTGCGCAACGTGCTGCGCCTCGCCGCCCGCGTCGGGATCCTTCAGGGCGCGCCCGCCGTCGTCACCGAGCCGCCCGCGGCCGTCGACGGCCAGGCGCTGGCCCGCGAACTCGCCGCCCGCGGCTTCGTCCTCGTACGCAACGAGAACGCGACCCTGCCGCTGGACGCGGCGGCCGCAGGCACCGTCGCCCTCATCGGCGCCGCCGCCCGCGACGCCCGGGTCCTCGGCGGCGGCTCCGCCACCGTCTTCCCCGAGCGGGTGGTCTCCCCGCTCGACGGGCTCACCGCAGCCCTCCCCGACGGGGCCCTGACCTTCAGCGTCGGCGCCGACCCCAGCGAGGAACTCGCCCCCGCCGACAAGGGCTTCGAGCTGCGCGCCGTCTGCCGCGACGCCTCCGGCGCGCTCCTCGGCGCGGGCAGCCTGCCCACCGGTCAGGTCCAGTGGATCGGCGACGACCTGCCCGCGGGCGCCACGTACGAGACGATGGCGAGCATAGAGGTCACCGGCACGTATCTGCCGCGCGAGAGCGGCGAGCACGCCTTCGGCACGCGCGGGCTCGGCGCGTTCGCCCTCGCCGTCGGCGGCGAGACCCTCTGGGAGGGCGTCCAGCCGATGGGCGACGAGGCCGACCCCTTCGAGGCCTTCTTCGGCGCACCCAGCGAGCGCGCCCGGGTCACCCTCACCGAGGGCGAGCCCGTCGAGGTGTCGCTGACCTTCCAGGTCCCCGACACGAGCACGCTGCCGCTCAAGGCGATCATGTTCTCGCTGCTCCACCTCGGCCCGCGGCGCGACGCCGACGAGCTGATCTCCGAGGCCGCCCGGGCCGCGCGGGCCGCCGACACCGCCGTGGTGGTGGTCGCCACCACCGAGCGCGTCGAGTCCGAGGGCTTCGACCGCAAGGACCTGACCCTGCCCGGCCGGCAGGACGACCTCGTCCGCGCCGTCGCCGCCGCCAACCCGAACACCGTGGTCGTCGTCAACGCGGGCTCCCCGGTGGCGCTCCCGTGGCGCGAGGACGTCGCCGCCGTGCTGCTGACCTGGTTCCCCGGGCAGGAGGGCGGCGCCGCGCTGGCCGACGTACTCCTCGGGGACGCGGAGCCTGGCGGGCGGCTGCCCACCACCTGGCCCGCGGAGTTCGCCGACGCGCCCGTCACCGAGGTCGTCCCCGCCGAGGGGCGCCTGGAGTACCGCGAGGGGCTCTTCATCGGATACCGGGCCTACGAGAAGCAGGGCATCGCCCCCGCCTTCCCGTTCGGGCACGGCCTCGGCTACACCGCCTGGACCTACGAGTCCCTGGAGGTCACGCCCGACACGGCCCGGGTCCGCCTCACCAACACCGGCGCCCGGCGCGGCCGCGAGACCGTCCAGGTCTACCTGGCACCCGTCGCGGACTCCGTCGAGCGCCCGGCCAGCTGGCTGGCCGGCTTCGCGGGCGTCGAGGCGGGCCCTGGGGAGAGCGTCGAGGCCGAGATCGCGCTGCCCGCCCGCGCCTTCGAGATCTGGGACGAGGAGGCGCGCGGCTGGCGCCGGATCGGCGGCGCCTACGAGGTCCGCGCGAGCCACTCCCACACCGATACGCGCCTCACGGCGGCCCTGGAGATCTAAGGCCAGAGCTCCGGTTCGCGATATGGCCGGAAATCACCCATAAACCGGACCGGGGGCGGGCCCTGACGCTTCCCCAGCCACCGCTGGGAGGTGCTCCCGGCCCCTGGTCCGTCTCCGTGCTCAGCGCGGCGGCTCGGCCGAGGTCACCTGGCGGTGCGCCAGCTCGGCCAGCCGCGCCTGCCCGTTCTTCCCCGGGTGGAACCAGTCCCAGCGGCTCAACTGGTCCGCCTCGAAGGGGTACTGGAAGACCGCGCCGCCGTCGTAGCGGCACAGCTCGTCCTTCGCGCAGACCTCGCGCAGCACCTCGTTGTACTCGACCACCCGCGCCCGCACCTGCTCGCGGCGGGACGTCGCCCCGGTCGCCGCCGACAGCGGGTCGGCCAGCATCGACTGGCAGATGCCCAGCTTCCAGATCTGCCGCACCATCGGGCTGTCCTTGCCCTGCTCCCACAGCCGCTGCAGATCCGGCACGGAGGACACGTACACCTGGGACTCGGGCGAGGCGGCCCGCAGCCCGGCGAGCGCCTTCTCGAACCCGGCCCGGAACTCGGCGACCGGGGTCATCGAGGAAGCCAGCGGCCGGCAGGCGTCGTTCGAGCCCACCATCACCGTGACCAGGGCGGGCTTGTGCTCGGCGGCCGAGGCCAGCTGCCCCGGCAGGTCCGCCATCCGCGAGCCCGTCACCGCGTAGTTCCAGCTGCGCGAGGGCGCCTCGGCCTGCCCGAGCAGCCGGGTGGCCAGCGACTGCACGGCGGGGTCGTCTCCGGTGGCCCAGGAGACCTCCGGGCAGTCCGCCAGCACCGAACAGGCATCGAAACCGCGTGTGATGGAGTCACCCACGGCGGCGATCGAGGCGGGCGCGGTGTTCCAGCGCGGCGCGGCCTGCGCCCCGCGCTCGCCGCCGGCGTCCGACTCGCCCGAGTGGCACCCCGTAACCGTCCCGGCCAGGACGGCCGCCGTCGCGAGCGCTCCCGCGAGAGTGCGACGCGCGCGGCGGTGCGGAGCGGTGGTGCGCATCGGGTTGGTCCCCTCCCTCGTCGCCCCGTGTCCTTCGGGGGCGTCCTGCTGAGTGAAAGCTCTGTGTTTACCGGGTTTGGACCGACCGTACGTCACACCAGGACCCCTGGCGCACGGTAGCTTTTTCCCGTGGCGTTTCGGCCGCAGGTCCCGCGACGCATTGTCAGATTCTTTCCGCTAAATTACATCACGTCACATACTGTCCGTTTTCTGGAGTTTATTCCCGACCTCGTCCCACACTGGAGGTCCCGGTGACGACACGTGGAGTTCTGTACGTGCATTCCGCACCGCGCGCGCTCTGCCCGCACGTGGAATGGGCTGTTGCGGGCGTGCTCGGGGTGCGGGTGAACCTCGACTGGATCAGGCAGCCCGCCTCCCCCGGCACCTGGAGAGCCGAGTTCTCCTGGCAGGCCGAAGCGGGCACCGCCTCGAAGCTCGCCTCCGCGCTGCGCGGCTGGCACCTGCTGCGCTTCGAAGTGACCGCGGAACCCTGCGCCACCGCCGAGGGCGAGCGCTACAGCTCCACCCCCGAACTCGGCATCTTCCACGCCGTCACCGGAATGCACGGCGACATCCTCATCCCCGAGGACCGGCTGCGCGCCGCCCTCGCCCGCTCCGCGCGCGGCGAGACCGACCTGGAGGCGGAGATCGCCAGACTGCTCGGCAAGCCCTGGGACGACGAGCTGGAACCCTTCCGCTACGCGGGCGAGGGCGCCCCGGTCCGCTGGCTCCACCAGGTGGTCTGAGCTCCCGAGCACACGGGAACGCGGAAGGGCCCGCCCGGCGAATGCCGGGCGGGCCCTTCCGTACGTACTGCCGCGTCCGGTCAGACGGTGCGGAAGGCCAGGGTGACGTTGTGGCCGCCGAAGCCGAACGAGTTGTTGATCGCGGAGATCGGGCCGTCGGCCGGCAGCTTGCGCGGCTCGCCGACGACGATGTCCGCGTCGATGTCGTCGTCCAGCTCGTCCACGTTGATCGTCGCGGGGGCGATCCGGTGGTAGAGCGCGAGCACGGTCGCGACGGTCTCGATGCCGCCGGCGCCGCCCAGCAGGTGGCCCGTCATCGACTTGGTCGCGGAGATCGCGATGTGGTCGAGGTCGTCGCCCAGCACCTTGCGCAGGGCCTTCAGCTCGGCCGTGTCACCCTGCGGGGTGGACGTGGCGTGCGCGTTCAGGTGCACCAGCTCGGAGGTGTCCAGGTTGGTGTTGTCGAGCAGGTTCTGCACGGCGGCCGCGACACCGCGGCCGGTCGGCTCCGGCTGCGCGATGTGGTGGCTGTCCGCGGACAGACCCTGGCCCAGCACCTCGCAGTAGACCCGGGCGCCGCGCGCGGCGGCGTGCTCGGCGGACTCCAGGATCACGACGCCCGCGCCCTCGCCGAGGACGAAGCCGTCGCGGGCCTTGTCGTACGGGCGGGAGGCCGCGGTCGGGTTCTCGTTGTTCTTGGACATCGCCATCATGTTGGCGAACGCGGCGATCGGCAGCGGGTGGATCGCCGCCTCGGTGCCGCCCGCGACGACCACGTCGGCACGGCCGGTACGGATCATCTCGACGGCGTAGCCGATGGCCTCGGCGCCGGACGCGCAGGCGCTGACGGGGGTGTGCACGCCCGCGCGGGCGTTGACCTCCAGGCCGACGTTGGCCGAGGGGCCGTTCGGCATGAGCATGGGGACGGTGTGCGGGGAGACCCGGCGCACACCCTTTTCCTTCAGGACGTCGTACTGGTCCAGCAGCGTGGTGACGCCGCCGATGCCGGAGGCGATCACGGTGCCCAGGCGCTCCGGCACGATGGACTCGTCCTCGCCCGCGGGCGCCGTGAAGCCGGCGTCGGCCCAGGCCTCACGGGCGGCGATGACGGCGAACTGCGCCGAGCGGTCCAGCTTGCGGGCCAGCGGCCGGGGCAGAACCTCGCTCGGGTCGACAGCGACCGGGGCGGCGATGCGGACCGGGAGTTCGGCGAAGCGCTCGCCCTCCAGGGGCTTTACGCCGGAACGGCCGGCAAGCAGACCTTCCCAGGTCGAAGCGCTGTCGCCACCCAGCGGAGTGGTTGCGCCGATACCGGTGACGACCACGGTGCGATTGGTCGGGCTCACAGGAATTCTTTCTCCACGTGTAAGGGGGTGCTGAATTGTCACGGCGCCACCGCCAGGTGGCGACAAACGCTCGTCAGGCTCAGGCCTGGTGCTTCAGGATGTAGTCAGCGGCGTCGCCGACCGTCTTGAGGTTCTTGACGTCCTCGTCGGGGATCTTGACGTCGAAGCGCTCTTCGGCGGCGACGACGACCTCGACCATGGACAGCGAGTCGACGTCCAGGTCGTCCGTGAAGGACTTGTGGAGCTCGACGTCCTCGGTGGGGATGCCGGCGATCTCGTTGACGATCTCCGCGAGACCCTCGACGATCTCTTCCTGCGTGGCGGCCATGTGGCGCTCCTTCTTGTTGCTAACTGGTGGATCAGGACGCGGGACGTGTGTCCCGGCCCTAGGGGAGGGTAACGACCGTCGCGGCGTAGACGAGTCCCGCCCCGAAGCCGATGACGAGCGCGGTGTCGCCGCTCTTCGCCGCTCCGGTCGCCAGGAGCCGCTCCATGGCGAGCGGGATCGAGGCGGCCGAGGTGTTGCCGGTGGTCTCGACGTCACGGGCGACCGTGACGTGATCCGGCAGCTTCAGAGTCTTCACCATCGAGTCGATGATCCGCATGTTCGCCTGGTGCGGAATGAAGACGTCCAGGTCCTCGGGGGTGATCCCGGCCGCGTCGAGTGCCTGCTGGGCCACCTTGGCCATCTCGAAGACGGCCCAGCGGAAGACCGCCTGGCCCTCCTGGGTGATGGCCGGGAACTTCTCGCCGCTGTCGGTGGTGCGGTACTCGTCCCACGGCACGGTCTGCTTGATGGTCTCGGACTTGTCACCCTCCGAACCCCACACCGTGGGGCCGATGGCCGGCTCGTCCGAGGGGCCCACGACGACGGCGCCCGCGCCGTCGCCGAAGAGGAAGGCCGTCGCGCGGTCCTCCAGGTCGGTGAGGTCCGAGAGCCGCTCCACGCCGATGACGAGGACGTACTCGGCGGAACCTTCCACCACCATGCCCTTGGCGAGCGTCAGGCCGTAGCCGAACCCGGCGCACCCCGCGGAGATGTCGAACGCGGCGGGCTTGCCCGCGCCGATCCGGTGGGCGATCTCGGTCGCGACCGCCGGCGTCTGCTTGAAGTGCGAGACCGTCGAGACGATCACGGCGCCGATCTGCTCCGGGGCGATCCCCGCGTCGGCGAGCGCCTTGCCCGAGGCCTCCACCGACATCGCGGAGACCGTCTCCTGCGGCGAGGCCCAGTGCCGGGTCGCGATGCCCGAGCGCGAGCGGATCCACTCGTCGGACGAGTCGATCGTCTCCAGGATGACCTCGTTGGGCACCACCCGGACCGGACGGTAGCCGCCGACCCCGAGGATGCGGGCGTACGGGGAGCCCTTGGCAGGCTTGATCTTCGACATGCTGTGTGGGCTCCTTCTCTCAGGCCGCGTGCTCGGCGATGAGCGCGGCGGCCTTCTCGAGATCGTCCGGGGTCTTCAGAGCCACGCTCGGCACGCCCTTGAGCGCGCGCTTGGCCAGACCCGTCAGGGTGCCACCGGGGCAGAGCTCGATGATCCCCGTGACGCCCAGCTCGGCGAACGTCTCCATGCACAGGTCCCAGCGGACCGGGTTCGCGACCTGGCCGACCAGGCGGGCGACGACGTCGGCGCCCGTGGCGACGACGAGGCCGTCCTTGTTCGAGACGTACTTCAGCTCCGGGTCGGCCGGGGAGAGGGCCTGGGCGGCCTTCTCCAGCGTCGCGACCGCGGGGGCCATGTGGTGCGTGTGGAAGGCGCCCGCGACCTTGAGGGCGACGACCTTCATGGAGCCTTCGGGCTTCTCGGCCTCCAGGGCGGCGATCTGCTCCATGGTGCCGGCGGCCACGATCTGGCCCGCGCCGTTGATGTTGGCCGGGGTCAGACCCAGCTTCTCCAGGTGCGCGACGACCACGTCGGGGTCCCCGCCGAGGATCGCGGCCATGCCGGTCTCGGTGACCGCGGACGCCTCGGCCATCGCGAGCCCGCGCGTCCGTACGAACGACAGGGCCTCGGCCTCGGACAGGACGCCGGCGTACGCGGCGGCGGTGATCTCACCGACGCTGTGGCCCGAGACGGCACCGAAGGCCGTACGGCTGTCGGCGTGGGCCGTGGCCAGCGCGGAGGCGGACAGCAGACCGGCGGCGACCAGCAGGGGCTGGGCCACGGCCGTGTCGCGGATCTCGTCCGCGTCGGCCTTCGTGCCGTAGTGGGCAAGGTCGAGCCCGATGGCGTCCGACCACGCGCCGACGCGGTCGGCCGCGCCGGGGAGTTCGAGCCAGGGAGTCAGGAAGCCGGGCGTCTGTGCGCCTTGGCCGGGAGCGACGAGTACGAGCACCCTCACACTCTCTCTTGTGGTGGGTCCCCGCCGCCCGTGGGGACAGGGACCAAGAACCGTCAGGGTAATTGTTGATGTCCGACAAAAGTCTAGGACTGGAGATCGCCGTCGGCCAGACGTCCCAGGATCAGGGCGATTCGCAGCGTGAACGCGGAACGGACATCAGAGGGCGACCAGCCGGTGACGTCGGTCACACGTCGGAGCCGGTAGCGCACCGTGTTGGGGTGCACGAACAGCATCCGCGCCGCGCCTTCGAGGCTGCTCGCCTGCTCCAGATAGACGCTCAGCGTCTCCAGCAGCGCGGACCCCGCCTCCTCCAGCGGTCTGTAGATCTCCTCCACCAACTGCTCGCGCGCTGAAGGGTCCGAGGCGATCGCGCGCTCCGGCAGGAGATCGTCCGCCAGCACCGGCCGCGGCGCGTCCTGCCAGGCCGTGCAGGCCTTCAGGCCGGCCGCCGCCGCCTGCGCGGACTTGGTCGCGTTCAGCAGGTCCGAGACGACCGGACCCGCCACCACCGGACCCGCCGCGAACGGGCCGATCAGGGACTTCGCGACCTGGAGCGGGTTGTCGCTGCCGCCCGCGATGACCACCAGGCGGTCGCCCAGCACCCCCGTCAGGACCTGGAGCTTGTGGTGCCGGGCGGCGCGCCGGATCGCCTCGACCGTCAGCTCGCTGTCCCCGTCCGGGGCGGTGCCGAGCACCACGCACACGTGCTCCGGGGAGTTCCAGCCCAGCGCCGCGGCCCGCGACAGCGCGCCCTCGTCGGCCTCGCCGGACAGCACCGCGTTGACGACGAGGGACTCCAGGCGGGCGTCCCACGCCCCCCGCGCCTCGGCGGCCTGCGCGTACACCTGGGCGGTCGCGAAGGCGATCTCCCGGGCGTACACCAGCAGCGCCTCGCGCAGGATCGACTCGTCGCCCGGGGCCGCCACCTCCTCGATCGCGGTCTCCATGACCTCGATCGTGGTGCGGACCATCTCGACGGTCTGGCGCAGCGTGATCGCCCGGGTCAGCTCGCGCGGAGCCGTCCCGAACACGTCGGTGGAGATCGCCTGCGGGGTCTCGGGATGCCGGAACCACTCCGTGAACGCGGCGATGCCGGCCTGGGCGACCAGGCCGATCCACGACCGGTTCTCCGGCGGCATCGCCCGGTACCACGGCAGGGTCTCGTCCATGCGCGTGATCGCGTTGGCGGCGAGCCGGCCGGAGGACTTCTCCAGTCGGCGCAGCGTCGCGGCGTGCGGATGGGCGGGATGAGCGGGATGGGTCGCGGGGGACTGCTCACGTTCGGGTTCGGGCACGGAACAAGACTGCCTTATCGGGGCGGCGCCGCCGACTCCGGTCTCGCACGCGGGGCTACCGTGGCCCCCATGATTGATGTACGCCGCGCCGCCGACCGTTACGAGGGCGGGGACCGGGCCGCCGGGATCACGACCCGGCACGCCTTCTCCTTCGGGCAGTTCTACGACCCGGACAACATCCGCTTCGGCCCGCTGCTGGCCTGCAACGAGGAGCGGCTCGCCCCCGGAGCCGGGTTCGACGAGCACCCGCACAGCCAGACCGAGATCGTCACCTGGGTGGTGGAGGGCGAGCTCACCCACAAGGGCAGCACCACCGGCGAGTCCACCGTGGTCCGGCCGGGGGACCTCCAGCGGTTCGGCGCCGGGTCCGGCGCGCGGCACGTGGAGCGCAACGACGCCGCCGAGCCGCTGCGCTTCGTACAGATGTGGCTCGCGCCGCTGAACGCCGCCGGGGAGCCCTCGTACGAGCTGGTCCGGGGCATCGGGGACGGCACGCCGTACGAGGTCCCCGCGGCCGGCGCGGTCCTGCACGTACGGCGCCCGGGCGCGGGCGAGCGGATCCCCGTGCCGGCGGCGGAGCGGGTGTACCTGCACGTCGTACGGGGTGACCTGCGGCTCGACGGGGAGGAGCTGGAGCCGGGGGACTCGGCGCGGATCACCGGGGAGAGCGGCCTGGAGATCGTCGCCGGGTCGCCCGGGGAACTGCTGCTCTGGGAGCTGCCCTAGTTCGACGACACGACCTAGCCGGCTCGCAGCTCCACGAGGACCGCGTCGGTGAACGGGGGCCAGGCCTCCACGGCCCACGGGCCGAAGGCGCGGTCCGTCAGCGCCACGCACGCGGCGCGCGCGTCCGGGTCCACCCACAGGAAGGTGCCGGACTGCCCGAAGTGCCCGAAGGTGCGCGGGGAGGACGCGGAGCCGGTCCAGTGCGGGGACTTCCCGTCGCGGATCTCCAGGCCGAGCCCCCAGTCGTTCGGGGACTGGTGCCCGTAGCCCGGCAGGACGCCCTTGAGGCCCGGGTGCACGACGGAGACGGCCTCGGCGACCGTACGGACGTCCAGCAGCCGGGGCGCCTGCAACTCGGCGGCGAACCGGGTCAGGTCCGAGACGGTGGAGACGCCGTCCTTGGCGGGCGATCCCACCAGGGCGGAGGAGGCCATGCCCAGCGGCTCGAAGACGGCCTGGTGCAGGTAGTCCGCGAAGGGGATCCCGGTCGCCTTGGCGATGTGGTCGCCGAGGACCTCGAAACCGGCGTTGGAGTACAGCCGACGGGTCCCGGCCGGGGCCGTCGGGCGGTGGTCGTCGAAGGCCAGGCCGCTGGTGTGCGCGAGCAGGTGACGGACGGTGGAACCCTCGGGTCCGGCCGGCTCGTCCAGCTCGATCGCCCCCTCCTCGTACGCGACGAGCGCGGCGTACGCGGTGAGCGGCTTGGTGACCGAGGCGAGCGGGAAGCGGTGGTGGACGGGCCCGTGGGAGCCGGCCAGGCTCCCGTCGGCGCGCACCACGGCCGCGGCGGCGGTCGGCACGGGCCATGTCTCGATGATCCGCAGGCTTTCCATGGTGTTCACGGTCTCCGTACCCTCCACGCTCTCCATGCGGCCGAGCCTACTTGCTTGGAGTGCACTCCAAGGTTTTAGCGTGGTCGTCATGAGCCTGACGGAGACGCGCTACACGATCAGCGAGGTGGAGGCCCGGACCGGCCTCACCCAGCACACGCTGCGCTGGTACGAGCGGATCGGCCTGATGCCGCACGTGGACCGCTCCCACTCGGGGCAGCGGCGGTTCAGCGACCGGGACCTCGACTGGCTGGCCTTCGTGGGCAAGCTGCGCACCACCGGGATGTCGGTGGCGGACATGGTCCGGTACGCGGAACTGGTCCGCGAGGGGGAGCACACCTTCGACGAGCGGCGGGAACTGCTGGAACGCACCCGCCAGGAGGTGCGCTCGCGGATCTCGGAGCTGACGGACGCGCTCTCCGTACTGGACTTCAAGATCGGGATGTATGCGATGAGCACGGTCGCGGGGAAGGCGGAGCAGTGACGGAGCACGGCAACATCGAGCACGGCAAGACGGAGCACGGCGAGACCCGGCACGGCGGGCTGGAGCGGGTGGAGCTCGGCAAGGGCGGCCCGGTCGTCGGCGTCCAGGGCCTGGGCTGCATGGGCATGAGCGAGTTCTACGGGGAGACCGACGAGTCGGTGGCCCGCGCGACCCTCGACGCGGCGCTGGCCGCCGGGGTCACGCTGTTCGACACGGCGGACGCCTACGGGCGCGGCGCGAACGAGGAGTTCCTGGCCCCGTTCGTGGCCGCGCACCGCGGCGAGATCACCCTGGCCACGAAGTTCGCCCTGGAGCGGAGCGACGATCCGCGGCACCGGGGCATCCGCAACGACCCGCCGTACATCCGGCAGGCCGTCGAGGCCAGCCTGCGCCGGCTCGGGACGGACGTGATCGACCTCTACTACATGCACCGGCGCGACCCGGCCGTGCCGCTGGCGGAGTCGGTGGGCGCGATGGCCGAGCTGGTGCGCGAGGGGAAGGTGCGCCACCTGGGGCTGAGCGAGGTCACCGGCGCGGAGCTGCGCGAGGCGTACGCGGTGCACCCGATCGCGGCGCTCCAGTCGGAGTGGTCGTTGTTCAGCCGGGACGTGGAACACAGCGCGGTGGGCGCGGCGGCCGAGCTGGGAGTGGCCTTCGTGCCCTACTCCCCGCTGGGGCGCGGGTTCCTGACGGGCGCGTTCGCCGACGCGGGCAAGGACCTGGAGGCCGGGGACTACCGCGCGCACCAGCCCCGCTTCACCGGGGACAACGCCAGGGCCAACGCGGAACTGCTGGAGCCGGTACGGGAGATCGCGCGGGCCCACGGGGCGAGCCCGGCGCAGATCGCGCTGGCCTGGGTGCACCAGCGGGCGGCGGTGCACGGGCTGACGGTCGTTCCGATCCCGGGCACCCGCAAGCCGCAGCGGCTCGCGGAGAACGCGGCCGCGGCGCGGATCACGCTGAGCGCGGCCGAGCTGGCCCTGCTGGAGCCGATCGCCGGGCGGGTCGCGGGGGACCGCTACCCGGACATGACCTTCACCTCGGTCGAGCGCGAGGCGTGACCCCGGGCTCCCCGCGCGCCCGTCCCCCGCTCAGTGCGGGGGCGGCGGGGCGGGGAGCAGGCCCCGCGCGGAGGCCGGCCGGCGCTCGCGCGGCAGGGCGGCCAGCACGGCGGCCGTGAACGGCAGGGACTCGTGGACGGCCCCGTGCCCGATACCGAGGACGGCGGCCGCCAGGTCGTAGGCGGGCCGGGGGTCGTGGCCGCCGCCGCTGCGGGGAACCAGCGGCAGCAGCCGCAGGTGGCCGTCGCCCGGTCCTTCGGGGGAGTGCCATTCGACGCCGGCGAGTTCGCCGAGCGGGTAACGCTGGTCGCCCGCCCTCCACTTCGTGCTGGTGGCGCCCGTGCGGGACCAGTGGAAGGTGACGGCCGAGCCGTCGAAGCCGACCCGCGCGTCGGAGGCCTTCAGGTGGCGCTGCGGCTCGGGCACGTCCACCAGGAAGCGCGGCGCCGGCTCGGCGGCCTCGGGCCCCAACTGCCCCCGTACGGCCTCCGCGAAGGCCGTGGCCTGCGGGTTCCGGTCGCCCGGCAGCACCAGCCGGTACGGGTCGCAGGCCTCGCGCAGCTGCCCGGCGGCGGCCTCCATCAGCGGGTCCGCGCCCGGTCTCGGGACGGCACGCAGGATCACCGTGTCCCGTTTCCCGGGGTTCACGGTCACCTCGGACAGCGCTTCCAGGGGGATCCGGCGCGGCCCGAGGGCGTGCCAGAGGCGAGGCGTTCGCATCCCCCGTGCGAAGCGGATGAGCACCGAGTCCGAGTCGAACTCCCAGACGGCATGATTTCCGGCCAGTACGTCACCCATGCGGCACATGGTAAAGGGAGGCACGCCCATGCGTCCCCCTCGGTGCGGAGCCCGTTTTCCGGACCTCTACACGTGTCAGTCCCCGTCTGCCCCGGAAATTCCACTCCGGCAGGCATCGCCGCCGGTCACGCAGGCGATCGAACCGAACGCGCCGGTTCCGATTTTGGCGAAGTTGTCCAGAGAGGCGGTACCTGGCTGGAAATAGCCGGTGTGGCTCTTGGCCCCGGCCGAGGACAGCAGCCGCGCGCCGAACTCCGGGGACACCGGGTCCGCGCCGTGGCCCACTCCGCCGAGCTCCAGGTGCGGTACGTCCGCGATCCAGTCGCCGGCGTCCCGCATCGCCCAGACGCGGGCCGAGGTGCCGAGTTCGGCGGCCTTCCCGACGCGCATGCCGGGGCTGCCCGCCACGACCAGGTCGGTCACCCGGCGCGGCAGGTCGTGCGCGGCGACCCCGCAGACCACCGACCCGTAGCTGTGGCAGAACAGCGCCACGCCCGAGTCCCCGGGCAGGGAGGCGGTCAGCGACTCCAGGCGTACGGCGCCCTCGACGGCCAGCCGGCCGGTGGCCGCGTCCACGCCGACCCCGTTGGGCGCGGTGTAGCCGGCCCAGGCGATGACGGCCGTCGGGGTGTCGGGCGCCGCCGCGCGCTCGGCCTCGTAGAGCGAGGCGGCCATGCCGGCGGGGGCGGTGAGGCGGCGCTGCGTGCGCTCGAAGGTGAGCAGGTCGGTGTCGACGCCGGGGACGACGACCGAGACCCGGCGGGCCCGGTCGAGGTCGCCGAAGACCTCGGCGACGAGGCCGCCGCCGGTGGGGTCGAAGGCGAGGATCTGGCGGCCGGGCTGGGCGAGCGAGGCGAAGCGGTGGGCGCGCCGGGTGGCCGTGGTGCGGTCGGCGGGGGTCAGCGCGACGTCGCGGCCGCGGGCCTCCTCGATCCGCTGGGCCTGCTCCAGCGAGCGCAGGTTGGCCCGGTAGCGGGTGGTGGCGGGGACCCCGTCGAGGTTGCCGACGACGAGCGGGTAGCCGTCGGCGAGGCGGGCCCGCTGGGCTCCGTCGAGGCCGGCGAAGAAACGCTTCACCGTACGGACGGGCGCGTTGGCGGCGGGCAGTGGCCGGCCGTCGATCCGCGCGGAGGCCCAGGCGGCGAGGGCGACGGCCCGCGGGGCGACGCCGGCCTCGGGCCGGTGCACGGCGGTCCAGCCGGTGATCGCCAGCATGACGAACACCACCGCCAGCGCGAGCAGGCTGCGCGGGGCGGTGAGGCGCGGGGCGGCGCTGGGCGGGGGGAGTTGGGCGAGGCCGGGCACGTTCACTGGGACCAGCGTAAGAGACCCTTTCGGGCCGTGGCGCTCCGCGTGACGGGAGTCACCGCCAGTCGGAGGCCAGGGCCGGGCCGATCTGGTCGAGGTAGGCCTCGGTCATCCGCCGGATCGCGGCCACACTGGTGTCCTCGCCCTGCCCCCACAGCCGCCCCGTGACCCTCATCACCCCGGAGAACGCGGCGACCGCGACCCGGGGCCGCGGATCGGCGTCCAGGTCCAGGCCCTCACGGGCGGCGATCAGCCGGGCGATCCGCTCCTCCAGCTCGGTGGAGCGGCGCAGGTGCACGGCGAGCAGGGCCGGGGTCGACTCGATGAGCTGGTACGTCCGCATGTAGAGGTCGACCGGGACCACCTCCGAGATCGCCTCGCCGACGGTGTCCCAGGCTTCGAGCACCGCGCTCCGCATGGCCTGTAGCGGCCCCTCGGCGGCCGGCCGGGCCCGCAGCGCGGCCACGTAGTGCGACTCGACCAGGTCCTGGACGGCGAAGGCGACCTCCTCCTTGTTCGCGAAGTAGCGGAAGAAGGTGCGCTGGGAGACGTCGACGGCGTCGGTGATCTCGTCCACGGTCGTCTGCTCGTACCCCTGCGAGATGAACAGGACGAGGGCGGCGCGCAGCAGCGCGTCGCGGGTGCGCCGCTTCTTGCGTTCGCGCAGTCCGGCCGCCGGTGCAGCCGGCGCGGGCCGCTGGTCGGTCATCACCGCGAGGTCCCCTTTGACGCTGAATTCTGACGCTGGGTAAGCGCTGGGCAAGCGGTCAGGGTACCTGTGACCGACCTGACAGCGACTGTCCCGTTAAGCCGTTTGTGAAGTGTCAGTCGCTGTCACTAGCCTGTTCGCATGACTAGTCAGATCACCGCCGGCACCCCGTCGCTGACCAAGGAATCCGGCCCGGCGCCCGCCCCGGCCTCCGGGCTGCGCGGCCACCCCTGGCTGACCCTCTTCGCCGTGGCGATCGGCGTCATGATGGTCACCCTCGACGGCACGATCGTCGCCGTCGCCAACCCGGCGATCCAGAAGGACCTCGGCGCCTCGCTCGCCGACGTCCAGTGGATCACCAACGGCTACCTCCTCGCCCTCGCGGTCTCCCTGATCACCGCCGGGAAGCTCGGCGACCGCTTCGGCCACCGCCAGACCTTCCTCATAGGCATCGCGGGCTTCGCCGTCTCCTCGGCCGCCATCGGCCTCTCCGGCGGCGTCGAGCTCGTCATCGGCTTCCGCGTGGCGCAGGGCCTCTTCGGCGCGCTGCTGATGCCCGCCGCGCTCGGCCTGCTGCGCGCCACCTTCCCCGCCGAGAAGCTCAACATGGCCATCGGGATCTGGGGCATGGTCATCGGCGCCTCGACCGCCGCCGGGCCGATTGTCGGCGGCCTGCTCGTCGAGCACGTCAGCTGGCAGTCCGTCTTCTTCATCAACGTGCCCGTCGGCGTCATCGCGCTCGTCTTCGGCCTGGTGATCCTGGTCGACCACCGCGCCGAGAACGCCCCGCGCTCCTTTGACGTGCTCGGTGTCCTGCTGCTGTCCGGGGCGATGTTCTCCCTGATCTGGGCGCTGATCAAGGCCGCCGAGTGGGGCTGGGGCGACTCCAGGACGGTGCTCTTCCTCGCCCTGTCCGTGCTGTGCTTCGCGCTCTTCGCCCTCTGGGAGACCCGCGTCCGCGAGCCGCTGATCCCGCTCGGCATGTTCCGCTCGCTGCCGCTGTCCGCGGGCACGGTGCTGATGGTGCTGATGGCCTTCGCGTTCATGGGCGGCCTCTTCTTCGTCACCTTCTACCTGCAGAACGTGCACGGGATGAGCCCCGTCGACAGCGGCCTGCACCTGCTGCCGCTCACCGGCATGATGATCGTCGGCTCGCCGCTGGCCGGCGCCGCGATCACCAAGGTCGGCCCGCGCGTCCCGCTCGTCGCGGGCATGGTCGCCACCGCCGTCGCCTGCTTCGGGATGGCCCGCCTCACCCCGGACACCGCCACCCTCACCATGTCCCTCTGGTTCGCGCTGCTCGGCCTCGGGCTCGCGCCCGTCATGGTCGGCGCCACCGAGGTCATCGTCGGCAACGCCCCGCTGGAGCTGTCCGGGGTGGCCGGCGGGCTCCAGCAGGCCGCCATGCAGGTCGGCGGCAGCCTGGGCACCGCGGTCCTCGGCGCGGTCATGGCCAGTACCGTCGGTGACTCGTTCGGGGACAACTGGGCCAAGGCCGAGCTGCCGCCGCTCACCCCGGAGCAGCAGGCCCTCGCCGAGAAGGGGGTCCAGGTCGGCATCGCCCCGGTCCCGCCGGGGGCCCCGGAGCCGGTGGCCCAGGCGATCACCGGGGTCGCGCACGACACGTTCGTGTCCGGCATGAGCACCGCCTTCACCGTCGCCGGCGTGGTCGCGGTCCTCGCCGCGGTCGTGGCCTGCTTCACCAAGCGCGGCGAGCACGCGGGCGCGGGGGCGGGCGCGGCCCACATCTGATCCCCGCTCTCGCAGGCCGCGGAGGCGTCAACTCCGTACGGAGGACAGCCCCGCCGGATGGTTCCGGCGGGGCTGTCGCCTATCAGGGTGGACCCGCTCGTGCCCCCTTCCGCCCGGCCGTCACCGCAGGTCAGCGTGGTGGCGACGGAGCTCCGGAAGCGGTCCGGGGCCCGTACGTCCACAAGGAGTTGACCCGTCATGCGTACGTGGAGCACCACTCTCGCCGCCACCGTGCTGGCCGCTACCGCCCTGATCCCGAGCACGGCCGGATCCGCCCATGCCGCCGCCCATGCCGCCGCCCACGCGGCGGACCCGGCGGCAGGCCGCGCGGCGGTCCGGCCCGGCGGTCACGCCTCGGGGCCGCCGACGCTCGGGGCCTGCGCCACCGGGCAGCTGTGCCTGTGGGGCAAGGCGGAGTTCAAGGGCACCAAGCGGACCCACGAGCTCAGCACCCTCGACATCAACAGCTGCACCGCGCTGCCCGCCGGCACCACCGCCCAGTCGCTCGTCAACCGGACCGGCCGCCCCGTGACCACCTACCAGTCGGCGGAGTGCGCCGAGACCGGCGAGTTCCAGACCTACCCGGGCGACGGGGTCTGGCTGCCGCAGTCGCCCTACCAGGTGCGGGCGTTCAAGGTGTGGGAGCGCTAGCCGTGACCACCGCGGACTGATCCCGGTCCGGGTCACGGTCCCGTTCCCGGTCCGGGGCGCGTTCCCGGTCCTGCTCCTCCGGCCCTCCGGTGTGGTCCTCCCGCGCCGGAGCGCCGGCCGGGCCGCGCAGCAGCGCCACCTCGGCGCGCAGCGCCCGTACCTCTTCGGCGAGCGCGGTGATCGCGGCGGTCTGCGCCAGCTCCACCCGGTCGTCGCGCTCGAAGCGGGCGATGAACCAGGCCGCGATGTTGGCGGTCACCACACCGAGCAGGGCGATCCCCGACAGCATCAGGCCCACCGCCAGGACCCGGCCGAGCCCCGTGGTGGGGGAGTGGTCGCCGTACCCGACGGTCGTCATCGTGGTGAAGGACCACCACACCGCGTCGCCCAGGTTCTTGATGTTCCCGTCCGGGGCGTCCCGCTCCACGCTCAGCACGGCGAGGGAGCCGAACATCAGCAGCCCCACCACCGCCCCGGCCACGTAGGTCGTCAGCCGGATCTGCGGGGCCATCCGGGCCCGCCGGCCCACCAGCATCAAGGTGGCCACCAGCCGCAGCAGCCGCAGCGGCTGGACCAGCGGCAGCACCACGGCCGCCAGGTCCAGCCAGTGCGTACGCACGAACAGCTTCCGGTCCGCCGAGAGCCCCAGCCGGACCAGGTAGTCGACGGCGAAGGCACCCCACACCACCCACTCCGCGTGGGTGCACGCCCGGTGGACCTGCGGGCTCGCGTCGGGAGCGACGATCGGCACGGCGTAGGCGAGGGCGAAAGCCACGGCGAGCACCAGCAGGGGAGCCTGCGTACGGCGCTCCCACCGCGCCTGGCGGGAGGGTTCCTTCATGACAAGCATCGTAAAGAACGCGTAAGGGGCGCTGGGACAGGTGTCCCAGCGCCCCACGGAAGAGTGACGCGCTACGCGTGACGGTCGCCCGTGACGGCTACGCGTCCCCGCCCGCCGCGCCCGGGTCGGCCGCGGCCACGTCCAGCAGCTGGTAGCGGTCGATCGCCTGCTTCAGGGCCGAGCGGTCGATCCGGCCGTCCCGGGCCAGCTCCGTCAGCACCGCCAGGACCACCGACTGCGCGTCGATGTGGAAGAACCGGCGGGCCGCGCCGCGGGTGTCCGCGAAGCCGAAGCCGTCCGCGCCCAGCGAGGTGTACCGGCCCGGGACCCAGCGCGAGATCTGGTCCGGAACCGAGCGCATCCAATCCGAGACCGCGACGAAGGGTCCCTCCGCGCCCGACAGCTTCCGCGTCACGTACGGGACGCGCTGCTCCTCCTCCGGGTGGAGCAGGTTGTGCTCCTCCACCTCGACGGCCTCGCGGCGCAGCTCGTTCCAGGAGGTCGCCGACCAGACGTCCGCCTTGACGTTCCAGTCCGCGGCCAGGATCCGCTGCGCCTCCAGCGCCCACGGCACCGCCACGCCCGAGGCCATGATCTGCGCCCCGATCGCGCCGGTGGTGCCCTGCGACACCCGGTGGATGCCCTTGAGGATGCCGTCCACGTCGACGCCCGCCGGCTCGGCCGGGTGCTGGATCGGCTCGTTGTAGACCGTCAGGTAGTAGAAGACGTCCTCGCCGGGCTCGTTCGTCGCGGTCGGCCCGTACATGCGCCGCAGGCCGTCCTTGACGATGTGCGCGATCTCGTACCCGTACGCCGGGTCGTACGCGACACAGCCCGGGTTGGTCGACGCCAGCAGCTGGGAGTGACCGTCGGCGTGCTGGAGGCCCTCACCCGTCAGGGTGGTCCGGCCCGCGGTCGCGCCCAGGACGAAACCGCGCGCCAGCTGGTCGGCCATCTGCCAGAACTGGTCACCGGTGCGCTGGAAACCGAACATCGAGTAGAAGACGTACACCGGGATCAGCGGCTCGCCGTGCGTCGCGTACGCCGAACCCGCCGCGATCAGCGAGGCCGTGCAGCCCGCCTCCGAGATGCCGTCGTGCAGCATCTGGCCGGTCGGCGACTCCTTGTACGCGAGCAGCAGCTCGCGGTCGACGGCCTCGTACTGCTGCCCCAGCGGGTTGTAGATCTTGGCGCTCGGGAAGAACGCGTCCATGCCGAAGGTGCGGTACTCGTCCGGCGCGATCAGCACGAAGCGCTTGCCGATCTCCTTGTCCCGCATCAGGTCCTTCAGGATGCGGACGAAGGCCATCGTCGTGGCGATCGACTGGTGGCCGGAGCCCTTCTTGGCCGTCGCGTACGCGCTGTCGTCCGGCAGCTGGAGCGGCTTGGCGCGCACCACGCGGGTCGGCACGTAGCCGCCGTGCGCGCTGCGCTGGTCGTGCATGTACTGGATCTCGGGCGAGTTGCGGCCCGGGTGGTAGTACGGCGGGGCGCCGGTCTCCAGCTGCGCGTCCGTGATCGGGATGTGCAGGCGGTCGCGGAAGCGCTTGAGGTCGTCGACCGTCAGCTTCTTCATCTGGTGCGTCGCGTTGCGGCCCTCGAAGTTCGGGCCGAGCGTCCAGCCCTTGACCGTCTGAGCCAGGATCACCGTCGGCTGGCCCTTGTGGGCCTTGGCCGCCGCGTACGCCGCGTAGACCTTCTTGTGGTCGTGGCCGCCGCGCCCCAGGTGCTGGATCTGCCGGTCGGACATGTTCTCGACCATCGCGCGCAGCCGCTGGTCGCCGCCGAAGAAGTGCTCGCGGATGTACGCGCCCGACTCGGTGGCGTACGTCTGGAACTGCCCGTCGGGGGTGGAGTTCATCTTGTTGACCAGGATGCCGTCGCGGTCCTGGGCCAGCAGCGGGTCCCAGGAGCGGTCCCAGATCAGCTTGATGACGTTCCAGCCGGCGCCCCGGAAGATCGACTCCAGCTCCTGGATGATCTTGCCGTTGCCGCGCACCGGGCCGTCGAGGCGCTGGAGGTTGCAGTTGACCACGAAGGTCAGGTTGTCCAGGCCCTCGCGGGCGGCGATCGACAGCTGGCCCAGCGACTCCGGCTCGTCCATCTCGCCGTCGCCGAGGTACGCCCAAACGTGGGACTTGGAGGTGTCCGCGATCCCGCGCGCCTCCATGTAGCGGTTCATCCGCGCCTGGTAGATCGCACCGAGCGGGCCGAGGCCCATCGAGACGGTCGGGAACTCCCAGAAGTCCGGCATCAGCCGCGGGTGCGGGTAGCTGGAGAGGCCGTACGGGGCCTTCGACTTCTCCTGGCGGAACGCGTCGAGCTGCTGCTCGGAGAGCCGGTCCAGGAGGTAGGCGCGGGCGTAGATGCCGGGGGAGGCGTGGCCCTGGAAGAAGATCTGGTCGCCGCCGTCGCCCTCGTCCTTGCCCCGGAAGAAGTGGTTGAAGCCCACGTCGTAGAGGGAGGCCGAGGAGGCGAAGGTGGCGATGTGGCCGCCGACGCCGATCCCGGGACGCTGGGCACGCGAGACCATCACGGCCGCGTTCCACCGGGTCGCGTTGAGGACCTTGCGCTCGATCTCCTCGTTGCCGGGGAAGAACGGCTCGTCCTTGGTCGCGATCGTGTTGACGTAGTCCGTGCTGCGCATCTCGGGCACGGCCACGCGCTTCTCGCGGGCGCGCTCGATCAGGCGCAGCATCAGGTAGCGGGCCCGCTCACGGCCCCGCTCGTCGACCGCCGCGTCCAGGGAGTCGAGCCACTCCTGCGTCTCCTCCGGATCGAAGTCCGGGACCTGGCTCGGAAGGCCGCCAATGATGATCGGATTGCGATCGGATGCGGAAGCCACGCTGTTCCTTCGCTGTCGTGTGAGTCGCGCCTGGGGAGTCGCGCCTGGGGTCGCCGCCTCCCATGGTCGTACGCTCGGCGGCAATCTTCATCTTTACCCCCGGGTAACCCTTGGAACTTCCGGCCATCGGGGGTGGCGTCCGGGAGCGGGCGGCTTCGCGGCAGGGAGCGAGTCCGGCCAAACCGCACCTTACGCCCCAAGTCGATCAGCCGGCTCGTAAGGCTGTTCGTCCCTCAAACAGGTAGGAAAGCCGTCGAGCGTCGCCGATGATGCCGAATGAGCTGGAATGGTGTGGGATGAATCACCAGAGGTGCACACGGGGAGGCTGAAAGTTGCGGCGAGACGGCCGCAATCGTCACCGTTTCGACGGTCTCGGCGGCCGGGTACTTGCGCGATCCGCCGCGCCCGTGTGGACTACGCCCAATGCTGCGCGTACGCGCGCCGCCGAAAGACATTCACCGAACATGAGCAGGAGGCACCCCGTGAGCGCGACCGCGGACCACGCGGAGAGCCTGGCCGCCCGGCTGGGTTTCCAGTCCGAACAGGTGGTCCAGGAGATCGGCTACGACGACGACGTCGATCAGGAATTCCGTGACGCCGTCGAGAAGCTCGTCAGCGAGCTCGCCGACGAGGACTACGACGACGTCGCCGACGCGGTGCTGTTGTGGTTCCGCGACGAGGACGGCGATCTGACGGACGCCCTGGTCGATGCGACCGAGCTGGTCGAGGACGGCGCACTGATCCTGCTGCTGACCCCCAAGACGGGCCGTGACGGCTACGTCGAGGCCAGCGACATCAGCGAGGCGGCCGAAACGGCCGGCCTCTCCCTTGCCAAGGGCCTGCCCGTCGGCAAGGAGTGGACCTCCACCAAGCTGGTGACGCCGAAGGCAGCCAAGGCCAAGCGCTGAGCCGCGCCCCGCAGCCAAACAGACACGCACCCCGTCGACCGGATTCCAACCCCGGTCGGCGGGGTGCGTGCGTACCCGGGGCCGCGCCGCGCCTAGGCTGGCCACGACAAGGCGGCTGTCACCCGGACGGCCCAACGCAGGGATGCGGGAACGAAGGGATGCGACAGATGGCGATCGAGGTCGGCGACAAGGCCCCGGACTTCGAGCTCAAGGACAACCACGGCGCCACCGTGCGGCTCTCCGACTTCCGGGGGGAGAAGGCCGTCGTGCTGCTCTTCTACCCGTTCGCCTTCACCGGCGTCTGCACAGGCGAGCTGTGCGAGCTGCGCGACCAGCTGCCCCGTTTCCAGAACGACGACGTCCAGCTCCTCGCGGTCTCCAACGACTCGGTGCCGACCCTGCGGGTCTTCGGCGAGCAGGAGGGCCTGGAGTACCCGCTGCTGTCGGACTTCTGGCCGCACGGGGAGACCTCCCGCGCGTACGGCGTCTTCGACGAGGAGAAGGGCTGCGCGGTCCGCGGCACCTTCATCATCGACAAGGACGGCGTCGTGCGCTGGACCGTCGTCAACGGGCTGCCCGACGCGCGTGACCTGAACGAGTACATCAAGGCGCTCGACAGCCTCTGAAACTCCTGAGGAGCCTCGTCGTACGAGTTCCGTACGAGGTTCCGTGCGAAAACCGCCTGCGGGCGGGAACCCGTCACTAGGATCGAAACGTTGATCCCGTAGAAACCGCACGACGGGGCCCCGCCCCACACAATTACCTCTGGAGGACCCGTGGGAGTCAGCCTCAGCAAGGGCGGCAACGTCTCGCTGACCAAGGCCGCGCCTAACCTGACGGCGGTCATCGTCGGTCTGGGCTGGGACGCTCGCACCACCACCGGTGTCGACTTCGACCTCGACGCCAGCGCGATCCTGACCAACGACCAGGGCAAGGTCGCCAGCGACGCGAACTTCGTGTTCTTCAACAACCTGAAGAGCCCGGACGGCTCGGTTGAGCACACCGGTGACAACACCACCGGTGAGGGCGAGGGCGACGACGAGGCGATCAAGGTCAACCTCGCCGGCGTCCCGGGCGATGTCGCCAAGATCGTCTTCCCGGTCTCGATCTACGAGGCCGAGAGCCGTCAGCAGAGCTTCGGCCAGGTCCGCAACGCGTACATCCGCGTCGTGAACCAGGCCGACAACACCGAGCTCGCCCGCTACGACCTCTCCGAGGACGCCTCGACCGAGACCGCCATGGTCTTCGGCGAGCTGTACCGCAACGGCGCGGAGTGGAAGTTCCGCGCCATCGGCCAGGGCTACGCCTCCGGCCTGCGCGGCATCGCGCAGGACTTCGGCGTCAACGTCTGAGTCGCATCGCGGCCCGCGTCTCAGGGCAGTCTCCGTCCGGCGCCGTGCACTGTGTGTACGGCGCCGGATTGGGTTTACCGCGGGCGTTCCGCGGGTTTCACCACAGCAGGGCCGCGAAACGCCATGCCGCGGCCCCCACGTCGTCCGGGGAGGACCACAACATGGGCGTCACACTCGCCAAGGGGGGCAATGTCTCCCTGTCCAAGGCCGCACCGAACCTGACCCGGGTTCTCGTCGGGCTCGGATGGGACGCGCGCTCGACCACGGGGGCCGACTTCGACCTCGACGCCAGCGCGTTGCTGTGCAACAGCGGCCGGGTGCTCGGGGACGAGTACTTCATCTTCTACAACAACCTGAAGAGCCCCGAGGGCTCCGTCGAACACACGGGGGACAACCTCACCGGCGAGGGTGAAGGCGATGATGAGTCGATCATCATCGACCTCACCAAGGTGCCGGACCGGGTCGACAAGATCGTCTTTCCGGTCTCGATCCACGAGGCGGAGGCCCGCCGGCAGAGCTTCGGCCAGGTCAGCAACGCCTTCATCCGCGTGGTGAACGAGGCGGACGGCCAGGAGCTGGCCCGCTACGACCTCACCGAGGACGCCTCCAGCGAGACCGCGATGATCTTCGGCGAGGTCTACCGGTACGGCGGCGAATGGAAGTTCCGGGCCGTGGGGCAGGGGTACGCGTCGGGGCTCCGAGGCATCGCTCTAGACTTCGGGGTCAACGTTTCGTAAAGCCGTACAAGACGATGGGGTGCCAGTGGTTCTGAAAACCTTCGGCTGGTCGTTCGCAGTCACTGCGCTCGGTCTGGTCGCAGCGGTGTTCTACGGGGGATGGACCGCTTTCGGGATCGTCGCGATCCTGTCCGTCCTCGAGATCTCGCTGTCCTTCGACAACGCGGTGGTCAACGCCGGGATCCTGAAGAAGATGAATGCCTTCTGGCAGAAGATCTTCCTCACGGTCGGTGTGCTCATCGCGGTCTTCGGTATGCGACTGGTCTTCCCCGTCGTCATCGTCGCGATCAGCGCCAAGATCGGGCCGATTGAAGCCGTCGATCTGGCCTTGACCGACAAGGAAATGTACGAGCAGCTGGTCACGGACGCTCACCCGTCCATCGCCGCCTTCGGCGGCATGTTCCTGCTGATGATCTTCCTCGACTTCATCTTCGAGGACCGCGACATCAAGTGGCTCGCCTGGCTGGAGCGTCCGCTGGCCAAGCTGGGCAAGATCGACATGCTCTCGGCGTGCATCGCGCTCATCGTGCTGGTCATCACCTCGATGACCTTCGCGGCCAACGCGCACCAGCACGGCGGCGTGCACGTGGACAAGGCGCAGACGGTCCTCGTCTCCGGTGTTCTCGGCCTGATCACCTACATGATCGTCGGTGGCCTCTCCGGCTACTTCGAGAACAAGCTGGAGGAAGAGGAGGAAGCCGAGCACGAGGCCGAGGAAGAGGCCAAGAAGGCCGGCAAGCCCGTCTCGGCCGTCACCATGGCCGGCAAGGCCGCGTTCTTCATGTTCCTCTACCTCGAAGTCCTCGACGCCTCGTTCTCCTTCGACGGGGTCATCGGCGCCTTCGCCATCACCAACGACATCGTGCTCATGGCCCTCGGCCTCGGCATCGGTGCCATGTACGTCCGGTCGCTCACGGTCTACCTGGTCCGCCAGGGCACCCTCGACGACTACGTCTACCTGGAACACGGCGCGCACTACGCCATCGGCGCGCTCGCCCTGATCCTGCTCGTCACCATCCAGTACGAGATCAACGAGGTCATCACCGGCCTCGTCGGCGTCATCCTGATCGCCTGGTCCTTCTGGTCCTCCGTGCGCCGCAACAAGCGCCTGGAGCTGGAGGGATCCGCCGCGGAGGCATGACCGCGGCGGTAATGCGGAACGCTCCATTGCGGGGCGGCCCGAGGGGTCTTCGGACCCTGCGGGCCGCCCCGCTTTTTCCGTACGGCCAGAGGGTCGGGCAGTCCGGGGACCAGGGGACCAAGGGGCCAGGGGACCAAGGGATCAAGGGGGGAACAGGGATGGGATTCTTCGACGGACTCAGGGGCGCGCGCGCCATGCAGTTCCAGTCGGGCAACGCCTCGTCGAACGCGATCGAGCTGACCAGGCGGCAGCCGACGGTGTCGCTGACCAAACAGCAGGCGGTGCACGGCAACCTGCGGGTCAACCTGTCGTGGCGGATGCGCACCTCCGACATCGGAGGCCGCTCGGGCCAGAGCGGGCAGCTGCTGCGGCACCCGTTCAAGCTGTTCAAGCCGGACATGGTGCAGGCGCACACCCAGGGCATGGTCAACGTCGACCTCGACATCGGCTGCCTCTACGAGCTCACCGACGGCACCCGGGGCGTCGTCCAGCCGCTCGGCAACCTGCACGGCGACATCAACAGCCCGCCGTACGTGAAGCTCAGCGGCGACGACCGGTTCGGGGCTCCGTCGGGCGAGACGATCTTCGTCAACCTCGACCACGCCGAGGAGATCAAGCGGCTGCTCGTGTTCGTCTACATCTACGACCAGACGCCGGCCTTCGACCGGACGCACGCCCTGGTCACCCTCTATCCGACCACCGGGCCGCGCATCGAGATCGCCCTCGACGAGCGGCACCCGCAGGCGCGCTCCTGCGCGGTGGTCTCGCTGGAGAAGGTCAAGGGCGAGCTGATCGTCCGGCGCGAGGTGAAGTTCGTGTACGGGTTCCAGGCCGAGCTGGACCGGCTGTACGGCTGGGGGCTCCAGTGGGGCCGCGGCTACAAGAGCACGAAGGCCTGAGCACCGGCAGCCGTCAGCGCCGGATGAACTGCGGGCCCTGCACCGGCAGCCGGAACGTCGGGTCCCCGCCCGGAACCGGCACCGGGGCCGGGGACACCGGCTGCGGGTACCCGTACGCGGGCTGCACGGCCGGCGGAGCCTGCGTGGGAGGCACCGGCGGGGTCGGCGGCCGCATCGCCGCCGTCTGGTCGGCGGAGGGGCCGGTGGCGGCCGAGGCCGCCCCGGCCTCCGGGGCGTTCTCGTCCACGGAGATCCCGTGGTCGGTCGCCAGCCCCACCAGCCCGTCCGAGTAGCCCTCGCCCAGCGCGCGGAACTTCCACGCCTCGCCCCGGCGGTACAGCTCCCCGCAGATCAGCGCCGTCTCGGCGCCCGTCTCGGGCCGCACGTCGAAGTAGGCCAGCGGCTCGGAGCCGCCCGTCGCCGTGGCGTCGTACAGCAGGATCCGCAGGTCCCGTACCCGCTCGAAGGGCACGTCCTCGGCGGAGGCGACGACCAGGATCCGGTCCACCGCCGGGGTCACCGCCCGCAGGTCCGCCTGCACGGCGTCGGTGATCCCCTCGCCGATCTGCTTCTTGCCGAGGCGCCACACGGCTCCCGAGGGGTGCCGGGGCTGGTTGTAGAAGACGAAGTCCTCGTCCGAACGCACACGCCCGTCCGCCCCCACGAGCAGCGCCGAGGCGTCCACGTCCGGTACTTCGGGGCCGGTGGTCCAGCGCAGCACCGCCCGGACCGCCACGGCGGTCACCGGGATGTTCGAGCCCTTCTGCATCGCGTGCGTCATGCCGGTCATCCTGCCCTCCCGGGCCCGGACCGGACAATGCGGCCCCCCTCCTGGCGTGTCCGCGCCCTCGCCCCGGGCCTTGTCCCTGCCCGAAGACGTGGGCATGGTGCATGAGGGTTACCTGAACTTCATGTCTTTGAGGAACTCTTGAATCACATTCGTACGTACTATTACCGGCCATGCCAGACGGGCCGCCGAGGCAGTACGGGGGAAGCACATGCGTCACTTCGGGCACATAGCGCCCACTGTCCGCAAGGACCTCTTCCACCAAGAGCCGGCCGAGTTCAACGCCGCCTCTCCCGCCCGTGTGCTCGCCGCCGCGCTCGGGGCCACCCTCTACAGCCCGGCCACCCGCCCCACCCTCGCGGCGGACATCCGCAAGCAGGCCGCGCGCGGGGTCGTCTCCATGGTCCTCTGCCTGGAGGATTCGATCTCCGACGCCGACGTCCAGGGCGGCGAGGAGAACCTCGTCCGGCAGTTCGCCGAGCTCGACGCCGACTCCGGCGAGCTCCCACTGCTGTTCATCCGGGTCCGTGAGCCGGAGCAGATCCCCGACCTGGTGCGCCGGCTCGGCGGCTCCGCGCGCCGACTGGCCGGATTCGTACTTCCCAAGTTCGGCGAGCACCGAGGGATCGGCTTCCTCGACGCCGTCGCCGAGGCCGAGGCGGACAGCGGGCTGCCCCGCCTGTATGCGATGCCGGTCCTGGAGACCCCCGAGCTGCTCCACCTCGAAACCCGCGTCGAGACCCTCTCGGGCATCTCCCGCACGGTCAACGACTACCGCGAGCGGGTCCTGGCCCTGCGCCTGGGCGTCACCGACTTCTGCTCCGCCTACGGGCTGCGCCGCACCCCCGACATGACCGCCTACGACGTCCAGATCGTCGCCGGCGTCATCGCCGACGTGGTCAACGTGCTCAGCCGCGCCGACGGCACCGGCTTCACGGTCACCGGCCCGGTCTGGGAGTACTTCCGCAGCCAGCAGCGCCTCTTCAAGCCCCAGCTGCGCCGCAGCCCCTTCCTGGAGGAAGGCGTCGAGGAACTCCGTACCGCCCTCATCGAGCACGACCTCGACGGGCTGCTCCGCGAGATCGAGCTCGACCGGGCCAACGGGCTGCTGGGCAAGACCTGCATCCACCCCGCCCACGTCACACCCGTCCACGCGCTGTCGGTGGTCTCCCACGAGGAGTTCAGCGACGCCCAGGACATCCTGCGCCCCGAGCGCGGCGGCGGCGGAGTGATGCGTTCCGCCTATACGAACAAAATGAACGAGGTGAAGCCCCACCGGGCCTGGGCCGAGCGCACCATGCTGCGCGCCGAGGTCTTCGGTGTGGCGAAGGAGGAGGTCGGCTTCGTCGACCTCCTGACGGCCGGGCTCCAGGTGTGAGCGGGCCTTGACCATGGAGAAAGGCAAGAAGATCGACACGGTGTGGTCGGGAACCTGGGTCGCTGACCGGCTGGGCGTGAGCCTGCGGGAGGGCGGCGACCCGGCCGCCCCGCGGCTGGACGCCCTGCTCGGACTGGCGCTGCGCCGCAACCCCAAGCGGGCGCACCTGCTGGTCTCGCAGGTGCTGGGCAAGCACGTCCCCCAGTCCCCGGAGGCCGTCTACGCCGCCGGACACGGGCTCGGCGAGCGGGTCCGGGCCCTGCTGGGCGACGAGGCGGCCGCCGCCGCGGTCGTCCTCGGGTACGCGGAGACCGCCACCGGCCTCGGCCACTGCGTCGCCGACGGCCTGGGCCTCGCCCCGTACCTGCACTCGACCCGCCGCCCCGTGCCGGGCGTGGCGCCCGCCGGCGGCTTCGAGGAGGCGCACTCGCACGCCACCTCGCACCTGCTGCTGCCCGAGGACCCGAAGCTGCTCGCCGGCAGCGGGCCACTGGTGCTGGTCGACGACGAGTTCTCCACCGGCAACACCGTGCTCAACACCATCGCCGACCTGCACGCCCGCCACCCGCGCGGGCACTACGTCGTCGTCGCCCTCGTGGACATGCGCTCCCCGGCCGACCGCGACCGGCTCACCGCCTTCGCCGAGGGCCTCGGCGCCCGGATCGACCTCGTCGCCCTCGCCTCGGGTACGGTCCGGCTCCCCGAGGGGGTGCTGGCCAAGGGGCAGGCGCTGGTCGAGGAGTACGAGGAGTACGAGGCGCGGGACGCGGCACCCGGCGCCGTGGGTTCGGCGGGTTCGGCGCCTTCCGTGGGTTCGGTGGGTTCCGCGGGTTCCGCCGCTTTCGTCGAGCGGGTCGCGCTCGGCTGGCCCGCCGGGCTCCCCGACGGCGGCCGCCACGGCTTCACCCCCGCCGACCGCGAGCGGCTGGAGGCGGCGCTGCCCGCGCTGGCCGGGCGGATCGCGGACGCGCTGGGCGCGGAGCCCGGGCGGGTCCTCGTACTCGGCAACGAGGAGCTCATGTACGCGCCGCTGCGCCTCGCGCGGGCCCTGGAGGAGTCCGGGGCGGCCCGCGAGGTGCGGTTCTCCACGACCACCCGCTCGCCCGTGCTCGCCGTCGACGACCCCGGCTACGCCATCCGCACCCGGCTCGTCTTCCCCGCCCACGACGCCCCGGCCGACGGGCCCGGCGACCGCTACGCCTACAACGTCGCGGGCGCCGGCTTCGACGCCGTCGTCGCCGTCGTCGACGGGGAGGGCGACACGGGTGCGCTGCACGCCCCCGACGGGCTCCTCGCCCGGCTCGCCCCGCACACCGGGCGGGTGCTGCTGGCGGTCGTCCCGTCGTACGCGCCCGCGCCCGTAGCGACGCCCGTACCCGTACTCGCACCCGTACTCGACCGGCAGGAGCCGATCATGTCCGAGCCCCTGCGCGGGCCCGCGTTCTCCTCGTACGCCCCCGAGGACGTCGGCTGGCTGCTCCAGGACTTCTCCGAGGTCGAGCTGGAGGCCCCGACCGAGGAGCGCGAGGAGGCCATCCAGGCGGGCGGCGCGCACTACGCCGAGTCCCTGCCCGTGGAGTACCAGCCCAGCCCCGCCTACCAGGAGCTCTACCAGAGCGCGCTGACCGCCTCCGCGGCCCGAATAGCCCGGGCCGTCGGCACCGTCACCGAGACCGTCCTCGCCGAGCGGACCCCGTCCCCGGTCCTGGTCTCCCTGGCCCGCGCGGGCACCCCCGTCGGCGTGCTGATGCGCCGCTGGGCCCGCGCCCGCCACGGCCTGGACCTGCCGCACTACGCCGTGTCCATCGTGCGCGGCCGCGGCATCGACGCCAACGCGCTGCGCTGGCTGGCCGCGCACCACGACCCGGCCGACATCGTCTTCGTCGACGGCTGGACCGGCAAGGGCGCGATCACCCGGGAGCTGGCCGCCGCGCTCGCCGAGTTCGAGGGCTTCAACCCGGAGATCGTGGTCCTCGCCGACCCCGGCTCGTGCGTGCCCACGTACGGCACCCGCGAGGACTTCCTGATCCCCTCCGCCTGCCTCAACTCCACCGTCTCCGGGCTCATCTCGCGTACGGTGCTCAGGTCCGACCTGGTCGGACCCGCCGACTTCCACGGTGCGAAGTTCTACCGCGAGCTCGCCGGAGCCGATGTCTCCGTCGACTTCGTCGACACCGTCGCCGCCCGTTTCGACGAGGTGGCCGAAGCCGTCGACGCCGAGGTCAAGGAGCTGCTCGCGGCCGACCGCACCCCCACCTGGGAAGGCTGGGCGGCGGTGGAGCGGATCAGCGAGGAGTACGGCATCCACGACGTGAACCTCGTCAAGCCCGGCGTCGGCGAGACGACCCGCGTGCTGCTGCGCCGCGTGCCCTGGAAGATCCTGGCCCAGCGCGGAGCCGGAGCCGACCTGGACCACGTAAGGCTGCTCGCCGAGCAGCGCGGGGTGCCGGTCGAGGAGGTCGACGGGCTGCCGTACACCTGTGTAGGACTCATCCACCCCCGCTTCACGCGTGGCGCCACGGGCGCCGACGGAAAGGCCGTGGCCTCCAAGTGACCGTCCTGATTGCCAGTGACCTCGACCGTACGCTCATCTACTCGACGGCGGCCCTCGGCCTGACCATGCCCGACCCGGTGGCTCCGCGGCTGCTGTGCGTCGAGGTGCACGAGAGCAAGCCGCTGTCGTACATGACGGAGACGGCGGCGGGGCTGCTGGCGAAGCTGACCGCCGAGCCGGGCGTGGTGTTCGTCCCGACGACCACCCGGACCCGCAAGCAGTACCAGCGCATCCGCTTCCCCGGGCGGCCCGCCCAGTACGCGATCTGCGCCAACGGCGGGCAGCTCCTCGTCGACGGCGTTCCCGACCGGGACTGGCGCCGCCAGGTCGCGGCGCGGCTGGCGGAGGAATGCGCTCCGCTGGAGGAGGTGCACGCGCACCTGCTGGCCACGGCGGACCCGGCCTGGCTGCGCAAGGCCCGCGTGGCGGAGGACCTGTTCACCTACCTGGTGGTGGAGCGGGACCTGGTCCCCGACGAATGGCTCAAGGCCCTCGTCGACTGGTCCGAGGCGCGCGGCTGGACGGTCTCCCTCCAGGGCCGCAAGGTATACGCCGTTCCGCGTCCGCTGACCAAGAGCGCGGCCATGCGCGAGGTGGCCCGGCGTACGGGAGCCACCCGGACCCTGGCCGCCGGCGACTCGCTGCTGGACGCGGACCTGCTGCTCGCCGCCGACCGGGCGTGGCGGCCCGGGCACGGCGAACTGGCCGACGCGGGCTGGACGGCACCGAACGTGACCGCGCTGACGAAGGCCGGCGTCCTGGCGGGCGAGGAAATCGTGCGCGCTTTCGGACGTTCGGCCGGTGAAGCGGGCCGCTGACTCGGCACACTGGGCCCATGACCAAGGGCAACAGCACCAAGATCACCGATGAGCTCTACCAGTACATGCTCGACCACAACCCCCCGCTGGACGCGGTCCAGCGGGGGCTGGTGGAGACGACGTACGCGAAGTTCCCGGACGTCGCCGGAATGCAGTCCGCGCAGGAGCAGGGCCCGCTGCTGGCGTTCCTCGTCCGGCTGACGGGCGCCCGACACATCGTGGAGGTCGGCACCTTCACCGGTTTCTCCGCCCTGTCGATGGCGCAGGCCCTGCCCGCCGACGGGCGCCTGATCACCTGCGACGTCTCGGAGGAGTGGACGGCGTACGGCCGCGAGGCCTGGGCGGCCGCCGGGGTCGCCGACCGCATCGAGCTGCGGATCGGGGCCGCGCTGGACACGCTGCGCGCCATGCCGCAGGAGCCGCACATCGACCTGGCCTACGTGGACGCCGACAAGGAGAGCCAGATCCGCTACTGGGAGGAGCTCGTGCCGCGGCTGCGCCCGGGCGGGCTGATCGTCACCGACAACACGCTCTTCCACGGCTCGGTGCTCGACGAGAGCGCCACGGGCTCGGCGGCGGGCGTCCGGGCGTTCAACGAGCACGTCACGAAGGACGCCCGCATGGACTCGGTCCTGCTGGCGATCTCGGACGGACTGACACTGTCGCGCAGGCGCTGACCGCGCTGCTCGCGCTTGACCGCGTTGACGGCACTGCCCGCGCTCGCGCTGACCGCACTGCTCCGGCTGTCCGGCTAGCAGCAGCCTCCGCCGCCACAGCAGCCCCCGGACGGGGCGGGGGCGCTGCTGGTCCCGCCGACGGCGACGGCGGAGAGCAACTTGACGGTGTCGGCGTGACCGGCGGGGCAGTCGGCGGGCGCGGACGACTCGGCCATGGGGCGGCTGACCTCAAAGGTGTCGTCGCAGGTCCGGCAGCGGAATTCGTAACGAGGCATGCGGCTGATGCTAAAGCCTCCCGGACGCGGCCCGCTGCTCCCTGGCCGCCTGCTCGGGGTGGCGGGCGCGCCAGTACGGATTGTCGTGCGGCAGGGCACTGCCCACCCGCCCGTACATCCCGAACCACATCAGCATCACGCCGACGACGAAGCTGAACAGCACGTTCTGGATCTTGAACGCCAGGAAGTTCATCCCGGTGTCGAGCAGCGCGAGGTTCACGAAACCGCTCGCGATGAACAGCAGGCCCAGCACGATGTTGAGGGTCGAGGCGAAGTTCCCGCCGATCACCATGCCGGTGAACAGCAGCAGGCCGATACAGATCGACAGGACGCTCAGCGCGCCGTTGGTGTTCAGCGCGAGCACCGTCGCGCCGCCGGTGTCGAAGAAGCCGATCCGGTCGATCAGCCCGAGGATCCCGAAGGCGACCAGCAGCAGCCCCATCAGGCCCGCGCCGACGCGGTACACCTGGCTGAGCTTGTGATCGGCGGGCAGGTGCTCGTCGAGCCGGGCGCCGACGGGATGCGCGATGCGCCGGACCAGGTAGGGGACGTGCGGCGCGGGGAGTTCGATCGGCCCGTGGGGCACGTACGGGGCGTAGGAATCGTGCTCCGCGTGGCACCCGTAGGCGGCGTGCGGTGCGGTCGTGTGGGTTCCGTGCGCTCCGTGGGTCTGGGACGCACGAGGCGCCGTCCGGAACGCGTCGGACGCGTGGGCAGCCATACCGCCCTCCTAAGCTCCGCTCCCTGGGCCCGGTGCCTGACCTGGCTCCGGTCCTCCACCTCCCAGCATCCGCCCATGCCGACGCGGGAACAAGCGCGGGGCGGGGCGGGCGGGGCTTGGGGCAGGGGGCGGGCTCAGCTCGGGGCAAGCTGGGGCTCAGGCCGGGGCGGACCTGGGGACAAGCCGGAGACAAGCCGGGCTTTGGTGGCGCCGAGCCGGGGGCTCAGCCCGGGGCAACGTCGGGCCCGGTCCGGGCAGGGGCGGGCCAAGCTCGGCCCTTCCCCGGGCGGCGGCTCAGAGGTTCCTGCGCTGCTGCCCGCCGAGCATGCCGTTCCCGTGCTGCCCCCGGACATCAGGCGCCCCTCGCTGCCGCCGATTCCACGCGTTCCCGCGCGGCCCCCGGACCTCAGCCGTGCCCGCGCTGCTCCCGGATGTCGGAGACGACGTGCCCCACCGCGAGCCGGACCTGCTCCATCTCCTGCAGGAAGTGCCAGTAGTCGGGGTGGCGCCCCTCCAGCCCGGCCAGTGCCCGTTCCATCCGGGCCACCGCCTCGTCCAGCGGCCGCGCGTGCCGCGGCTCGGGCACGCTGCGGCCCGCCATCGCCAGCCGCTGCGCGTCCCGGATCGCGAAACGCGTCCGGGACACCTCCTCCTGCGGATCTCGCGCCACCGCCTCCAGCCGGGTCAGCCGGTCCTGCGCCGCCGACACCGCCTCGTCGGTGGAGTCGAGCGCGCCCCGTACCGCCTCGATCAGCGCCGTCACATCGGCCCAGCGCTGCTCCTCCCGCGCCGCAGAGGCCTCCCGCAACCGCTCCTCGGCCCGGGCCACGTCCCGTACGGCCTCCTCCGGGACGTGCTGCAGGTCCTGCCAGCACGCCGCGCTGAACCGGCGCCGCAGCTCGCTCAGCACCGGATCCACCCGGTCCGCCCGGTTGCGCAGGGCCTGAGCCCGGGTCCGCAGGCTCACCAGCCGGCGGTCGATCTCCGCCGCGCGCTCCGGGAGCCGGGCCGCCTCGACCCGTACGCCCTCCGCGTCGCGCAGGATCCGGTCGGCGCGCTGCACGGTCTCCTGTACCCCGTGCTGGGCGGCGCCCTGGTTCAGCTTGGTCAGCTCGGGGCCGAGCGCCGCCAGCCGCGCCGCGAGATCGTCGGCCCGCATCCCCTGGGCCCGTACCGCGTCGAGCGCCTCACTGGCCGCCAGCAGCGAGGCCTTGGCCCGCTCCCGGGCCGGCGCCACCCGGGCCAGCTGCGTCTCGGCCTTGTCCAGCAACGGCTGCAGCCCCTGAGCGAACCGGTCCAGCTCGCCCTTGACCCGTACGAGCTCATCACGCGCCCGCGTCAGCTGCTCCCGAGCCCGCGCGGCGACGGAGCCCTCCAGATCCACCCGGTCAAGATCATGGGCGTCCACGGCCTCGATGTACACGTGGCTGACCTCGTCGATCCGCCGGCCGAGCGCGACGAACCCCTCGCCCGCCTGCCGCGCCGCCGGCGAGGCGTCCGCCGCGGCGATGGTCTCGATCGAGATCCGCAGATCCCGCTGCGCCGTGTCCAGCTCGTAGAAAGCGGCCGCGGCGGCATCCTTCGCCGCCTGCGCATCCGCCCGCCGACTCTCGTCCCGCCCGCCGAACCACCGCCGGGATGCCGTCGTCACAATCCCTCTCCCGTACCGCGTCCGCCATGCCCCGCTCCATTCTCCCCCACGGCATCGGGTTTGCGTGGGGGGTGCGCCCGCCATGTAGGCTGTCCACTCATCCACGGGTGCGTAGCTCAGGGGTAGAGCGCTGCTCTTACAAAGCAGATGTCGGCGGTTCGAAACCGTCCGCGCCCACCAGTCAAAAGGCCCCCAACCGATCACGGTTGGGGGCCTTTGGCATCCACACACGACAGCAACGTCCACCATTGACGGGTCGGGCGTCTGTTGGGTCGGCGCTACGCCTCGTTGCGGTGCTCGTATCCGGCCTCGTTGCCGTCGCCCATGCGCGAGTAGCAGGTGCGCCAGCCTCCTCGTACCACTCCGGCGCAGAGTCGATCACCCACAGGTCATAGAGGCGTCCCCGTGACCGTCGCAACGGGACGCCGGGCTTGAACCGCTTCCAGGATGAGGGGCCGCAGAGCGCTATCCAGCCGTTCCAACTCAAGGACAAGGCGCGCACGTTCTGCCCCAGGCATCAGCAGCCGCTGGACGGCCGTGGCCCGAGTCTCCTCGGGCGTACTCGCAGGGGTGCCCAGAGGGGGAGACGGCGCGCGCGGCGCGTCGCCCGGGCCTGCGCTCCGCACTCACGGCCGGCTTCGTTCCCGCGGCATACGGTACGTGCATGAACGAACCTTCACGGGAAGTGCTGGCCGACCTCTGTCCAGAGCTGACGGTGCCAGGCGGCCTGCGGGAAGCGCTGGCCGGCGAGGCGGCTCGCCGCGGGCACGGTGCCGGTCCCATGGATCCCGTCGAGGGGTACGATCCCGCGGTTGCCGCATGCAGCACACGTGGTGAGGCACGGTTCGCCGTATACGCCACCAATGCCGACGAACGCGAGTTCCGTATCGAGATCTCAGCGGACTCCGGATGGCCTTGGGGCGCGTTCGGCAGTACCGATGACCTCGCGGTGGTGGACGCCGTCCTGCACGCCTGGCGTGACGGGGCGCCGATCGATCAACTACGTCGTGAATGGACGTTGCTAGCGGCGGATCCTCTGGATGCGGCACCTCCTGGGAGGGTGGTGTCGACCGCTTGGCGGCTGACTCTGGAGCGCTCGCCGGTGATCAGGCTGGGCGACGCCGAAGTGGCCGAGGCGCTGTATGCGCAGCCAACCCTGCGCGTCTTCTTCCCCTTTCCGTCGCACGGTGCGTTCAGCCTGCTCACGAGTACCAAGGATCCGTTCTACGAGGAGGTTCCGCGTGTAGTGCCAAGCGGAGACGGTCTGTGGAACGTGGTTCTCCACTGGTCGCGGTGGTCGCCGCAGACACCGTCACGCGTGCTCGGTTCCCGCCTCAGCGCGCGCGAGGCCGCAGCGTTGGTCGCCGCGAACGTTCCCGCGGGCAGCGGCCCGGCCATCGAGGGAGGCTGGCCGCACCCCGCCCCCGGTTGTAGGTGACATCAACGGCGCCGACCAGAACGCCCCTCCGGGGCCTGGTGGCGGCTGAAATGGCCGTCACTGACCGATCCCGGCTAGAGCACGGATCAGATGACCGGCCCTGCCCCCCGACCGTCTCACCTGGTCAGGGTCGTTCACCTGCGGTGGGTGTGAGATTTGAACCCACGGCAACCTGGTGCGGAGTGGCCGCTACGATCGCCCCGTGACGTCACATCAGGCGGATGCCTCGTAGATCCCCGCGCGAGCTGAGGGCCACCGTGCCCGAACGTCGAAGCCATGCGGTGAGCACACTGCTGATCAGCGCGTGTCCTGGGCCGCCGGTATGTACTGCCGTGCACACGTACCTCTTCGTCGATGGCCTCGACGTGGTGGCTCGCAGTGACAGCAGAATGGCCGGCCTCGACCCGAGGCAACTCCTCCGCCCAGGCGGACCGCTCTATCCGACGGACATGCCGCGCAAGGTGGACGTGGCAGCCGAAGCGCAGCCCGAGCCAGAGCCGGACCGGCTCACCATCCGGGTCCGGCCCTCCAAGCGCCGAGACTGGGCAGCGCGAGGGGTGGCCGGCGGGAGGAGCGGCTCGTGGCGGTGCCAGATGAGGTAGCGGTCCTCGCGACGCAGCTCGGCGGAGCCCCACTCGACCCGCATGACACCGCGCTCCATCGAACAGGCGTAGGCCACGATGATCAGGCGGAGGTCGGGTGGCAGAAGGGCCACGTCCGGATGCATGTGTTCCTCGTGCAGCTCGTCCAGGCCGAGGTCGAACGCCTGCTGCATCGGTTCTGGGCCGTGGCGGCGGATCAGGTCGGCTCGGAAGCCGACAGCCTTCCGGAGCCGTGCCTCGGTAACCGGGACGTCCTTCTTCGCGTAGCGGATCGGATAGATCGCGTTGCTGCCGATGAGCATCACCGTGCGGCCTTGCAGTCTGCGGGAGGTCGCACCTTCGAGCGGTGTCAGGCCGGCTGCGAGTGCCTCGTACTGCGCTGCGTGGAGCCCGTGGCCGTACGCCTCCAGGGTCTGCGTGTGGACGCCTTCGTGGGCGTGACGCGCCCTGGCGTGGGCTTCCATCAGGCAGGCCGGGATGGTCTCGGCCAGACGGCCGGCCACGACACCGAACGTCTTGGTGGCCCACTGCGTCGGTGAATTCACCATGCGTCGCCCTCCCCCTGCGCGATCAGAACGCCGAGCTGCACTTTCCCCACGTTGTGGGCAGCGGGCCGGGCGCGCAAGAGGGCGCGGGAGCACAGGCCGCGCACGGGCCCTGCCGCATGGGGCTTGAGGGGGCTGGTAGTTGACGCTTCCGTGTGCCTTGTCTGCGCCTTTCCGGCGGGGGGTGGGCGCGGGACCATTTGGGGGTCTGAGAGGTGGTGCGCTGTGGCTCAGCCCAGGTGTGGGGCGCGGACGGGTAAGGGGCGGGCGGGTGTGCGGCTCGCGAGCAGGGGCGGCTCCCGGTGTCAGTCGCATCAGGAGGACCGGTCGGCCCATGAGGCGAGGAAGCGGTAGTGGGCGGGTGGTTTCGGTGGGGCGGGGGGTTTGAGCGGAGGAGGGATGCGGAGCGGGCGCGGTTGCTCGCGCAGGTGGGGGAGGCCCGTGCGCAGGGGGGTGGGAAGTATGCGGATTCGGGGGCGGTGCGGGCGTCTGAGGTGGGAATCGACGGGTTCACGGGGATGCTCGTCGAGTACTACGCCTATGGGCTCGCGCAGGCGCGGAGCAGTTATGTGACCAGTCAGTGGTTCGGGGGGATCGGAGCCGCCGTGTTGTTGGGTGGCGTGGCCCTGGGGGTGTGGAAGGCCGAGACCGGCGGCGAGATGTACGTCGGGGTGGTGGCCAGTTCCGTGGGGCTGGTGGTGGCGGTCATCGGGCAGCTGTTCCACCGGCGGGCTGATCTCGCCTTGCGGTACATGGCCGAGCAGACCGCGCTGCTGCGGGAGGACCGGCGGGCTACGGAGGCGATGCGGCGGGCGGGCGAACTGCTGGATGACATTGCCGATGCGGGGCTGCGGGCGCGGTTGCAGGCCGGGTTGATCATGAAATTGACCGGGGCGGAGTTGCCCCGGTAGCGGGATAGTGGAGGTATGTGCCGCTCCATTAAGACCCTGCGCCCGCCCGCCATCCCCGAGAAGGCCACGGAGGAGGAGATCCGGGCCGCCGCGCTGCAGTACGTACGGAAGGTGTCCGGGTTCCGGGCGCCCGCCGCGCACAACCAGGAGGTGTTCGCGGCGGCCGTCGACGCGATCGCCGAGGCGACCCGGGACCTGCTGGAGGGCCTTCAGGTCAGAGGGGCCCCTGCCGCGGCGTCCGTTTCCGTTTCCGCCTCCGCTTAGGACGCGTGCTGGCCGCGGCGGCGGACGACCCAGATGCCGGCGCCGAGCGCGGCCGCGACGAGGGAGCCGCCCACCGCGATCTGGCCCCGGCTCATCGAGTCGACGCTGCCGCCCAGGCCGCCGCGCGCGGCGCCCGAGGTGACGTTCAGGGAGACCGTGACGCTCTGGCCGCCCGCGCCGCCGCACTCGAAGGTGACGGGGTACGAGCCGTTGGGGGTGTTGGCGTAGACGGTGGCGCCGCCGAACAGGTTGCTGGCCTCCAGGTTGCCCGGGGTCAGCTGGACGTCGCCGAACGCGCGCGAGGTGGCCCGGCCGGTCTTGGTGCCGCAGCCGGTGATGTTGAGGCTGACGCGGCCGCCGGGGGCCACGGAGGTGGGGGAGACGCTGGCCGAGGGGGCCGCGTGGGCGAGGGTGACGGGGGAGGCCGCGGCGGCGACGAGGGTCGCGGCCGCGAGGGCGATGAGGCGGTGCCGGTTGCGCGTGGGGGACATGGAGAGAACTCCTCGGGCTCCTCGAAACGGCGCGGCCAGGGCACGGATGTGACGCGGATTCGGTTGCGCACCGTCTTCTGGACGCTAGGAGCCAAGCCCCGGCGCGGCGATCGGAGCCGGGTGAACGGGTGACCGACTGCCCCGGCTGGGCTACCGGGGAGCCCTGGGGCCAGGCGCCACTTTGACGACGGGCCCTAGCCCGCCGGGGCCGGGGAGGGCGGGGGGCGGCGGATGAGGAAGGCCGCGACGGAGCCCGCCGCGAAGAGGGCGATGACCGACACCGCGGTGCCGAGCCAGGTCGCGCCGAGCCACTGGGTGCCGAAGTAGCCCAGCGCCACGCTGTAGCCCGCCCAGGCCATCCCGGCCAGGACCGACCAGGGCAGGAACTCCTTGATCTTGCGGTGCGTCTTGCCCGCGCCCAGCGAGACCACCGAACGGCCGGCCGGCGCGAACCGGGCGATCACCACCAGAGCGCCGCCACCCCGGGCCAGGGCCGTGCCCAGGCGCTCGTGGGCCCGGGTCAGCCGACGGGAGCGGGCGATGGCCCGGTCCAGGCGGGCCCCGCCCCGCCGGGCCAGCCGGTACGCGGCCATGTCACCCAGCACCGACGCCGTCGTGGCGATCACCAGCAGCGCCATGATGTCCGGCACCCGCTCCGGCACGGGCACCGGTCCCGCTGCCCCGGCGGCGGCCGCGGCCGCCGCCGCGGTGATCACCAGCACCCCGCTGGGGAGCACCGGCAGGAAGACGTCGAGCAGGACGGACACCGCAACCACGGCATAGATCCACGGGCTCGTCGTCAACGACCCCAGAGTCTCAAGCAAGGCGGGACTCCCCAGTCCGGTTGAGGTGCTTCAGCGTGAAGCGCCGCGACGTCGCGGGGGAGCGGCAGGGGCGGCTGGAACAGCCACACAGCGTACGCCCGGCGTTCGCCCGCCGGACGTCCGGGGCGGCCCTGCGCGACCGATCCTCGACCTCACCTCGACCCGGCGTCGAGTCCCGCCTCCGGGCCTCGTTCCGGTTCCGGCTCCGGTTACGTCAGTTCCCGGTCCAGTACGGTCACCAGCCGGGCTCCCTCGCCACCCCGCCGGCCCTTGCGCGCCTGGTCCAGCCGGAGCCGGGCCGTCCGGCCCGCCAGGGCCAGCGTCATCAGCTGGTTGCCGAACCACGGCCCACCCGTACGCCGCCAGCTCACCGGCGGCCGGCCCGTCCGCCCGTGCCGCGAGAACCCGCGCCCCAGCCACCGGCCCGTCCGCGACCAGCCCAGCCGGAACCCCAACTTCACCGCCGTGTGGATCGAGTTGTGCACCGGCGAGCACGTCAGCTGGAACACCCGGGCCGTACTCGGTATGAGCGGCTCGGCCACATACGCGTGGTGCACGTCTCCGGACAGGACACAGACCGTCGCCGGCGCCCGCGGCCCCGTCCCGACCTCCTCGATCAGATCACTGAGCGCCGCGAACGACGCCGGGAACGCCGCCCAGTGCTCCAGATCGCTGCGCCGCCGCAGATCCTCCCCGATCCGCGCCCACCGAGGTCCCCGCTCGCCGCGGCACAACGCAGCGTTCCACGCCTCGGCGTCATGGATCAGCGGCGGCATCAGCCACGGCAGGGAGGACCCGATCAGCAGGTGGTCGTACCCGCCGTGCCCGTCCAGCGCGTTCTCCCGGAGCCACTGCTGCTCCGCCGGGTCGAGCATCGCCCGCCCGTCCTCGGCGAGCACCCGCGCCGCGCGGGTGTCCACCATCAGCAGCCGCGACCGGCCGAAGTCGCGCCGGTAGCTCCAGCGGACGGTGCCCGGGTCCGCATCCGCCGCGGACGCGAAGGCCCGTAGCTCATCCGTACCGTCCGGGGCGCGGCGTACCGCCCCGTACAGCGCGTCGGCCTCCAGCTCGGCCGGGGAGAGATTGCCCAGGTGCTGGTACACCCAATACGACATCAGCCCGCTGAGCACCCGCTCCTGCCACCACGGTGTCGCGCGCATCTCCGCCAGCCACGCCGCGCTGGTGTTCCAGTCGTCCACGACGTCGTGGTCGTCGAATATCTGCAGGCTTGGCACGGTGGACAGGAGCCAGCGGATCTCCGGGTCGAGCCAGGACTCGTAGTACAGCCGGGTGTACTCCTCGTAATCCGCGACCTGCGCGCCCGGCGCCTCCCGCAGATCCCGGCGGGCCGCGATCCACCGCTTGGTCTCCCGCGACAGGTGGTCGGCGTACACCTGGTCGCCGAGCAGCAGCAGGAGGTCCGGGCGCACAGCCTCCGGATCGGCGGCGAGCCGCGCCGCGAGGGTGTCCAGCGCGTCCGGGCCGTGCGGCCCGCGCCCGTCGGCGGGCGGCACGGCCTGCCGGCAGGAGCCGAACGTCACCCGCAGGCCGGGCGCGGGCCGGGCCGGCCCGGCGACGGCGGGCGTCGTGATCGTGCTCGGGGGGAACGGGCTGTCGGGCAGCGGCCAGACCCGGACTCCGTCGAGGAGCACCTCGTACGCCGTGGTGTTTGCCGAGGTCAGGCCGGTCACCGGGACCAGCGCGTAGTGGTGCCCGGCTATCTGGAAGGTGCGCGCGCTCCCGCCGGCCCCGTCGGCGCAGCGCACCTCGGCCGTGCACGGGCGGTCCGCCTCGACCCAGATCGTGGCGGAGGCGCCCGTGTCCCAGTCGACGTAGCGCAGCAGCGGCCCCAGACGCAGTCCGGCCATGGCAACTCCCCCTCCTCCGTAGCCCCTTCGATCACGGTACGACGTGGAGGGGGAGCCTGGCCTCCCCCTGGCGGGGGAGAAAGATCGGACTCCGCTTCAGGGGCGCGAATCAGCAGCCGTCGAGGATGTTGACCAGGGCCGTCTTCTCGCGGGAGTCCATGGCCAGGCCGTAGTACTGCTTGACCTGGACCCACATGCGGCCGTAGGTACAGCGGTAGGCGGTGCGCGACGGCAGCCACGTGCCGGGGTCCTGGTCGCCCTTGGCCTGGTTGACGTTGTCGGTGACCGCGATGAGCTGCGGGCGGGTGAGGTCGTTGGCGAACTGCTGCCGCTTTGCGGTGGTCCAGGAGTTGGCGCCGGAACGCCAGGCCTCGGCCAGCGGGACGACGTGGTCGATGTCGAGGTCGGTGGCGACGGTCCAGGTGGCGCCGTCGTACTCGGAGTACCAGCTTCCGCTGACCGCCGCGCAGGCGGAGTCCTGGACGACGTTCACGCCGTCCCGCTTGAGGACGGTCTCGCGGGTGTTGCAGGTGCCGGAGACGGTGCTCCAGTGCGGGAACAGGGTCCGGCTGTAGCCGCTGGTGGAGCCCTCGGTCTGCGGGGTGACCGTGACGAGGTAGGCGCGGGCGGCCGAGGCGCTGATCGGGGTGGGCGGGGCGGCCTGGGCGGTCGGCGCGTTCACGAGGGAGGTGAGGGCGGCGAGCGCGGCGGCTGACGCGAGCACGCCGACGCGACGCGCGTAGACGGAGGGTATGAGCGTCTTGAGGGCCATGAGGGGTCTCCATGGGTGGGGGATGCGGGGCGTGCGGCCCGGAGGGGCGCGGCCATGCTGGCGGCGCCGGGTGTCGCGGGGATGGGCGCCAGGTGACAGCCTGCCGACATGTGCACGTCACATCAAGGTGTTCAAGTCGCCTCAATTAAGCGGAGGTTGAGCTTCCGGCGGGAGAGGGCCCGATTGCGCGGCGCGGCACGGTCAGGGCCGGGACCAATGACCTATTCCGGGCGCCCGCGAGTGTCGCGTACTCTGTACCGAGCAGAAGGGGAGTAGCTCTTCGCCGGACCGTCGACATACTGCTGGGTCACCCAGCCGGCGCCCGGAGGCAGGCCGCGGACAGCGGTCGGCCAGCGAGACCTTCGGCCGCAGTGTCCTGTTCAGGCATTGGCGTACGCACACACGTGCACGCGCCGACGCACCAGGGCGCCGCCGAGCCGAAGCGACCCCTGAAACACCCCAGGTCTCTCGGTACCGATGGCGTCCTGCCCTACCGATTGAGGTCTCCACCCCGTGTTCAGCTTCAGCGTCACGGCGCTCGCCTTCGGCGTCGTCTTCCTCGCCGAACTCCCCGACAAGACGGCCCTCGCCGGCCTGATGCTCGGCACCCGCTACCGCGCCTCCTACGTCTTCGCGGGCGTCGCCGCGGCCTTCGCCGTACACGTCGCGCTCGCCATCGCCGCGGGCAGCGTCCTCACGCTGCTCCCGCACCGGCTCGTCCAGGCGGTCGTCGGCGTCCTGTTCCTCGCGGGCGCGGCGATGCTGCTGCTGAAGAAGAGCGACGGCGACGAGGAGGTCAAGCCCCCCGCCGACCAGTCGTTCTGGAAGGTCTCCGGGGCCGGCTTCATGCTGATCCTGGTGGCGGAGTTCGGTGACCTGACCCAGATCATGACCGCGAACCTCGCGGCCCGCTACGACAACCCGGTCTCGGTCGGCCTCGGCGCGGTGCTGGCGCTGTGGGCGGTCGCGGGCATCGGGATCGTGGGCGGGAAGACGCTGATGAAGTACGTGCCGCTCGCGCTGATCACCAAGATCGCGGCCGCGGTGATGCTGGCGCTGGCCGGCTTCTCGCTGTACGAGGCGATCGCGGGCTGATCGGGCGGGGAATTCCCGTTGCGGGGGGCGGGGGCGCGGGGCACGCTCGCGGGCGTGACCGATACCACCGCCTCCGTTTCCGCGCCCTCGTCCGTTTCCTCGGCCTCCTCCGAGTCCGGCCGGAGCTTCGGCTGGGCCAACATGTTCGTCCGCCCCGACGAGGACGCCCGCACCGACGGCGGCTTCCAGGGCGAACGGGCCACGCTCGTCGGCTACCTCCGCGACCAGCGCCTCACGCTGGAGCTGAAGTGCGCCGGCCTCGACGCCGAGGCGCTGGCGCGGCGCTCGGTGGAGCCGTCCGACCTGTCCCTGCTGGGCCTCGTACGCCACCTCGCGGGCGTGGAGCAGAAGTGGTTCCGCGAGGTGATGGCGGGCCAGGAGATACGTCGGCACTACCGCTCGCAGGACGACCGCGAGGGGGAGTTCACCGGCGCGGTGGCCGACCCGGCGGTGGTCGCCGAAGCCTGGGCCACCTGGCGGGCGGAGGTCGCCTTCGCGGAACGGCTGGTCGCGGACGCGCCGGACCTGGACGTCGCGGGGGACGCGGACGGCGAGCGGATGCCGCTCCGCGAGGTGCTGGTGCACATGATCGAGGAGTACGCCCGCCACAACGGCCATGCGGATTTCCTGCGGGAGCGGATCGACGGGCGGGTGGGGCAGTAGCCCATCGCCGCTCGGCGCAGCCGGTTGCCGAGCCGCCGCCGGCGGCGGGCGGCGGAGCGGCCCGGCCGTGTGCGGTGCCGGTCGCAGTGGTCGGCTGCGTTTCCGCGCCGAGGATGTGCTGCTGGGTCCGTGTCCTTGTGTCCCCGACACCCACTGTGTCGATATGTCGACCACCGGCGGGTCGCAGTCGCCAGGGGCGAGAACCGCGTAGGGGCGTGTCGCGTCGTGGGGGGCCTCGCCGCGCCCGGGCGTTCCGGGGTTCCGCCCCAGACCCCGCGCCTCAAACGCCGGCGAGGCTGGCAGGTGGCAGTCTTTGGCGTTTCGGGTCGGCCGCGCCCCGTCAGGCCGCTGCGGGGGTCAGCGTGAGGTGGATCGAGCCGTCCGGGGTGGAGTGGACGCGGATCGACGCCAGGTCCGGGACGTGGGCCGTCGGGGTGTGGGCGGCGGCGCGGGGACCGATGCCGATCACGCGCATGCCGGCGGCCTTGCCCGCCGCTATGCCCGCGCCCGAGTCCTCGAAGACGACGCACTCCGCCGGGTCCACGCCCAGCTCGGCCGCGCCCTTGAGGAAGCCCTCCGGGTCGGGCTTGCTGGCCGAGACGGACTCGGCGGTCACCCGTACACCCGGCATCGGCAGGCCGGCGGCCGACATCCGGGCCGTGGCCAGGGCGGCGTCGGCGGAGGTGACCAGGGCGTGCGGCAGCCCTTCGATCGCCGTCATGAACTCCGGGGCGCCGCCGACCGGGATCACCCCGTCGGTGTCGGCGGTCTCACGGGCGAGCATCACCGCGTTCTCGGCGTGGTTCTGCTCCATGGGGCGTTCGGGGAGCAGGATCGCCATGGTGGCGTAGCCCTGGCGGCCGTGGACCACCTTGAGGGCCGCCTCGGGGTCCAGCCCGTGGGACACCGCCCAGTCGCGCCAGCAGCGCTCGACCACCGCGTCGGAGTTGACGATCGTGCCGTCCATGTCCAGGAGCAGGGCCTTGGCGGTCAGGACGACGGGGGCGGTGGCGGTGCTGGCCGACATCGGCAGGTGCTCCAGACGGGGCGGGAAAAGAGAACAAGCGGTTCCGTCCACCGGTCAGGGATTGAGGACGGAACCACTTTGTTCCCACACGATACAAAACGCGGAGGGGTGCGCGCCACCCCGGGGGTCACGCGGGGTCGTTCCGGGGGCGGCTCCGGCCCTCCGCCGCTACCCCTCCAGGGCTTTACGGGTCGCCGGGCCGTAGACGCCCCAAGGGTCTTCGTCGATGTCGTGCTCCCACTGGAAGGTCGACACCGCGTTCTCCGTGCGGTCGTCGAACTTGCCGTTGAACTTGCCCCGGTACACGTGCGCCGACGCCAGCAGGCGCTGGAGCCGCTCCACCTCCGGCCCCGCGTCGCCGTACTGCAGGCTGCGGGAGGCGGGCGGCGGCGCCTGGGAGCTGGGGGTGCGGCTCACCGACGCCGTCGGGGAGGGTGGGGCCGAGGAGCGCGAGGCGCTCGCGGAGGCGGAGGGCGAGGCCGAGCGGGAGGCGCTCGACGTCGGGGACGGCGACGTCGAACGGGACGCGGACGCGGACGGGCTGCGCGTCGGGCTCGTCGAGGCCGCCTTCGACGGGGCGGCCGGGGCCGCGCTCGCCGCGGGCGCGGACGGCTGCGGGCTGCTCAGTGCGGCGTCACTTGCCCCGGAATCCCCGAACGCGCCCATCGCCAGGGCCCCCGACCCCAGGGCGACCACCGCGGCCGCGCCGAGCAGCAGGGGCAGCAGGCGCCGCCGGGAACCGCCGCCGCCGTCGTGCGACGGCGGCGAGGACTGCGGCAGCACGGGCGTCGGCATCGGCGCCGGCGGGACGGCCCTGAGCGGCACGGTCTCGTCCGGCCATGCCGGATGAGACGGCGGAGGCGGTGCGGGTATGCCGTAAGCCGGCGTCTCCTCCCCAGCCGAAACGGGAACGGAATCCGAAGCCGACCTGGGCGCGGGCGGAACCGGCGGCAGCACGGCCGTCGCCTCGCTGTCGCCCGGAACCGCACCCGGACCCAGGACCGCAACCGGCCCCGGAGCCACCGCGCCGTGTACCGGCCGGCGGGGCGTCGGATCCTCCGTCTGGCCCGGGTCGGGCAGCGTCACGTACGGGCGGATGCGCAGGGGGTCGAAGCCCGCTCTGGGCGCACACCCGCAGCCGACGCCCACGGCGTCGCAATTTGGACAGCGCTCAGCGCTCACTGAAACCCTCCCTGGGCCACTTGCCTGCGATTATGCAGACCCGCGCCAGCCCGCCCAACCGCCCGGCAGCCGTCCGGCGACCGCCCGAGAGGCCATAACCGGACACACCGCTCAGGATGGAGATGTTGATTAGGCCAGAGGAGGTACTCGATGGCTCAGGATCTGACCGCGTCGTCCGTGGGCCCCGGTCCCGGCCCGCGGAACTCCGGACCCGCCGCCGAACACGCCTCCCGCGAGGTACTCGTTTCCATCGGCGCGCTCCTGCTCGGCCTGCTGATCGCCGCGCTCGACCAGACCATCGTCTCCACCGCCCTCCCGACGATCGTCAGCGACCTGGGCGGGATGGACCACCTGTCCTGGGTGGTCACCGCCTACATACTCGCCTCCACCGCCGCCACACCGCTGTGGGGCAAGCTCGGTGACCAGTACGGCCGCAAGAGGCTGTTCCAGTACGCCATCGTCATCTTCCTCATCGGCTCGGCCCTCTGCGGCATAGCCCAGGACATGGCGCAGCTCATCGGCTTCCGCGCGCTGCAGGGCCTGGGCGGCGGCGGGCTGATCGTGCTGTCGATGGCGATCGTCGGCGACATCGTCCCGCCCCGCGAACGCGGCAGGTACCAGGGCCTCTTCGGCGCCGTGTTCGGCGCGAGCAGCGTGCTCGGCCCGCTGCTCGGCGGCCTGTTCGTGGACCACCTCTCCTGGCGCTGGGTCTTCTACATCAACCTCCCCATCGGTCTCGTCGCACTCGTCGTCATCGCCGCCGCGCTGCGCATCCCCGCGCGCTCCGAGAAGCACACCATCGACTACCTCGGCACCTTCCTCATCGCCTGCGTCACCACCTGCCTCGTGCTCGTCGCCTCCCTCGGCGGCACCTGGGGCTGGGGCTCGGCCCGGATCGTCGGCCTCGCTGTCCTCGGCGCCGTGCTCCTCGTCGCCTTCCTCTTCGTGGAGCGTCGGGCCGTCGAACCCGTCCTGCCGCTCAGCCTGTTCGGCCGGCGCACCTTCACGCTCTGCTCGGTGATCAGCTTCGTCGTCGGTTTCGCGATGTTCGGGGCGATGGTCTACCTGCCGACCTTCCTCCAGATCGTGCGCGGCGTCTCACCGACCATGTCCGGTGTCCACATGCTGCCGATGGTGTTCGGCATGCTCATCGCCTCCACCGGCTCCGGCCAGATCGTCAGCCGCACCGGGCACTGGAAGGTCTTCCCGATCGCCGGCACGGGCGTGACCGCCGTCGGGCTGCTCCTGCTGCACCAGCTGCACCGGGAGAGCAGTGACCTGGAGATGAGCGCGTACTTCTTCGTCTTCGGATTCGGGCTCGGCCTGGTCATGCAGGTGCTCGTCCTGGCGGTGCAGAACGCGGTCAGTTACGCCGACCTCGGAGTCGCCACCTCCGGTGCCACCTTCTTCCGCTCCATCGGCGCCTCCTTCGGCGTGGCCATCTTCGGCACGGTCTTCAACAACAGGCTCGGCGACAAGCTGACCGCCTCCCTCGCCGGCGTCCCGCTGCCGTCCGGCGCGAGCGCCGCGCGGCTGGAGGCCGATCCCCGGTCCATCGCCGAGCTGCCCGCCGACCTGCAGCCCCGGGTGCTCGACGCGTACTCGACGGCGATCACCGACGTCTTCCTCTACGCGGTGCCCGTGGTGCTGGTCGCCTTCGTCGTCGCCTGGTTCCTCAAGGAGGACAAGCTCCGCGGCTCGGTCACCGCACCCGATGTGACCGAGACGCTCGCCTCCAACCCCGTCCAGCGCACCTCCCGCGAAGAAGTCGCCCGCGCGCTGTCGGTGCTCGGCACCCGCGAAGGCCGCCACCACGTCTACGAGAAGATCACCGCGAAGGCCGGCTACGACCTGCTCCCCGCCTCCAGCTGGATGCTGCTGCGGACCAAGAAGTACGGCTCGGTCGAGCCGGCGGTCCTCGCGGACCGCACCTCCGTACCGCTGCGGGTCATCACGGACGCGGCCCGCCAGGTCGAGGAGCGGGGGTTCGTCTCCCGCGACGGGCTGGACCTGGTCCTGACCGACCGCGGACGCGTCGCCGCCGACAAGCTGGCGGACGCCCGGCAGGAGTCGCTCGCCGAGCTGCTCGGCGATTGGTGGGGCCCCGAGCGTCCGACCGACCTGGTGAAGCTGGTCGAAGAGATCAACGCGGAGCTCTGCGGATCCGACGCCGAGGAGCCCTACGACACCCTGGCGCGCCGGGACCACGCCGCCCCCTGACCGGCGGCGGGGCGCCGGTTTCCTGGGCGCCGGTTTCCGGGGCGCCGGCTCCGGGAGCCGCTCAGACCAGGGGCTTCTCGAACCAGTGCTCGGCGTACGGGCCGGAGTTGTACGCCGGTATTTCCCGGTACCCGTGCCGCGCGTACAGCGCGCGGGCCTCCACCAGGTCGGACCGGGTGTCCAGGCGGACCCGCTCGGCGCCCAGGGCGCGGCCCGCCTCCTCCAGGGCGGCGAGCAGCGCGGCCCCGCCGCCGGTGCCGCGGGCCCGCTGGTCCACGTACACCCGGGTGAGCTCTACGGTGAGCGGGTCGAGTACCCGTATGCCACCGCAGGCCAGGGCCTCGCCGCCGAGCCGGCCGACCACGAACTGGCCCGTCGGCGGGACGAGGGCGTCGTCCGGGTCGTCCGCCAGGCCCTGGTCGACCTCCGCTTCGGTGGCGGGCCGGCGCCAGTACCGGCCGGCGACCTCCGCGTAGTACGCGCGGCGCAGGGCGGTGGCGTCCGGGGTGTCGAAGGACTCGGGAACGACCGTCCACGCCGTGATCGGCGCGGCGGTCGAGGTGGCCGTGGCG